>JAXJTU010000039.1:0-23798 GCA_036309425.1 Agathobacter sp. | reverse complement strand
GAATCTAATATCTGAAGTCCATATATATCTGCTGTTATACTACTTGCAATTGCAGCCTGGTTGCAAAGACCGTCTTCCCTGATTTTTTGCGCACTGAAGGCGGTATTTTTAACACTTAATCGATCCCAGTCTCTATGCGAATCAAGATATTTTGAACATTGCATTAATGCCTGTGGATGTGAGTAAACAGTTTTTATATCTTCAAGCTCTGCCCCTTTAAGTGCTAAAAGACAGTGATCTATTTTTATAATCTGCTCAGCAACAATGTAGTTATTATATTCGACTAATAGGTCATAGTTTTCAGAAACAATACCTGCAGATGAATTTTCGATAGGAAGCACTGCGTAATCAGCTTCATTATTCTTAATGGCTTCCATAGCATCCTTCCATGTTTCTACATTGTAGCAGTCACAGTTCTCTCCGAAGTATTCCTTTGTAGCCTGCTGGCTGTAGGCACCCTCAACACCTTGAAAAACAATTTTAGCATTTGTAAAATCTAACTTTTCTACCTGTTCAAAATTCTCATCAGAAGTTAAACCGTTGTCCGCTAAAAGCTGATACTGTTTTTTACGGCTCATTGACATAATGTGTTCGAATAATTCTCTAATACCTCTTTTGGTAAATGAAGTTGATGCTTTTGATTCTAAAGTATTTAATTTAGAATCCTCTCTTTCTTTATCAAAAACCTTTTTTCCTGTCTGTATTTTATACTCTGCCACCTCAGTAGAGATATGCATTCTCTTCTCATACAGTTCGACAATTTTGTTATCTATATCATCAATTTCATTTCTTAATTCTAATAAGTCTCTCATAAAATCTCCTATCGTATTCTTTTAAAAAAATTATATTTCATTAGGTTTTGAAAGGCAAGTCTGCCTTGCAAGATATTCATGTAAAAGTTATAATTTTTTTGGAGGTATTTTTTATGAGTAGAAAAGCAAAAATTATAATAACAATATGTGTTCTTTTTATAGTAATTTCATTAGTGATATTTAATAATTTTAGAAATCGGGTCAAATACAATGAAGGATATGTAAATGGTAATACGACAGGCAATCTGTATAATGCAGGCTTGTTTTGTGAAAATAATGGTACAATTTTTTTTGCAAATCCTGATGATGACTATAAGTTGTATTCGATGGATAATTCGGGAGGCGATTTAACTAAATTATGTGATGATACTGTTATGTATATTAATGCAGATGATAACTATGTTTATTATGTGAGAGACAATTCCGGGAAAGAATCTGAATATTCTTTTTTCTCATTTAATAAAAATAGTTTGTGCCGAATTTCAAGAAAAGGTGGAAAAGTTGTAATTTTAGATGAAGATCCATGCATTTATGCTTCTTTAATAGGAAATTATATTTACTATCTCCATTATGATTCAAAGACTGCTACAACCTTATATAAGGTTGGTATAGATGGTAAAAATCGTGAAAAATTAAGTGACAAATATTTATTTACATGTAGTACATCAGATCAGTATTTCTTTTATAATAGTCCACAAGATGGTTGCATGTATAGATATGATACAACCACTGATCAATCAACAATGGTTTATAATTGTAATTGCTATAAGCCAATTGTTACAAAAGATGGTAATGCATATTATATTGATGTAAATAACAATAATGCACTTGTACATACAAATATTCAATCAGATAATCCTATTACTTTAACAGAGGATTTCATTGAAATATATAATGTATATGGAAGCTATATTTATTATCAAAGAAGTGGGGATGAGCCTGCTTTATGTATGATTAAAAATGATGGAACTGATTTTAAGGTTCTTGCGTTAGGTGAGTATACAAATATTAATGTCACACCATTTAATATTTATTTCAGAGATTATTTTTCAGGAACAATGTATTATACTTCTACAACAAATCCGGGACCAGCAGTACGCTTCAGCCCCGGAAAAATTGAAAAATAATATTATGCTCCAAAATCAAAAAGTGAAAGCTGATTTGATTCAGGTATATCTCCGAATAAATCAAGGTCACTCATGAGTTCTATGATAGTTTTAGAAACTTTTGTTCTTTCTCTGAAGTCGTCTTTAGAAAGGAATTGTCCGTTCTTTGCGGCTTCGGAGATTGATATTGCTGCATTGTCACCCAAACCATCAATACTGTTTAATGATGGCATCAGCTGTCCATCAACTATCTGGAATCTGTTTGGATGAGCAGAATAAATATCAAGTTTTTTAAAGGTGAATCCTCTTGCATACATTTCCTGTACGATTCTCATATCCTTAAAGACATCCTGTTCTTTTTTGGATAATGTGTCTTTTCTTTTCTTGTAATCTGCCATGTATGCTTCAAGTCGTTCTTTTCCCTGACACATTAATTCATATGAAAATCCGGTTGCCCTGATTGAAAAATATGCGGCGTAATAAGCTAATGGATAATAAACCTTACAATAAGCTATTCTCCATGCCATCATTACATATGCAGCAGCATGCGCTTTAGGGAACATGTACTTAATTTTTTCACAGGACCAGATATACCAGTCAGGTACTCCATGTGCAATCATGTCCTCCTTCCACTGAGGCCACTCCTTGCATTTTCCTTTTGCAATGATTCCTTTACGAACCTTTTCCATTATATTGAAGGCCTCTTCTGATTCTAATCCCATATGAATAAGATAAGTCATGATATCATCTCGGGTACAGATACAGGTGGAAATTGTGGCTGTTCCTTCCTGAATAAGTGTCTGGGCATTTCCAAGCCATACATCAGTACCATGTGATAATCCGGCAATTCTGATAAGGTCTGAGAATTCTTTTGGCTGGGTGTCAATAAGCATTCCCATGGCAAAATCAGTACCAAATTCAGGGATACCGAGAGCACCTAACTGACAACCGTCAATATCTTCTGGTTCAATTCCTAAAGCTTTTGTGCTTCTAAATAGTGACATTACAGCTTGGTCATCTAGAGGTATCTGTGTAGGGTCTACACCTGTCAAATCCTGAAGCATTCGAATCATGGTAGGATCGTCGTGACCAAGAATATCAAGTTTTAAAAGGTTATGATCAATTGAATGATAATCAAAGTGTGTTGTTGTAATGTCTACAGTCATATCATTTGCCGGATGCTGTATTGGGGTAAAGGTGTTAATTTCTTCTCCCATTGGAAGAACAACGATTCCACCAGGATGCTGTCCTGTTGTTCTTCTTACACCTACACATCCTTCAACAATACGGTTGATTTCGCAGTCTCTTTTATGAATACCACGCTCTTCATAATAGTTTTTAATGTATCCAAAAGCTGTCTTATCAGCCAGAGTACCAATTGTTCCGGCTTTGTAGGTCTGCCCTTCACCGAAAATGATTTCCGTATATTTGTGAGCCTTACTCTGATATTCACCTGAGAAGTTAAGATCGATATCAGGCTCCTTATTACCTTTAAATCCAAGGAAAGTCTCGAATGGAATATCAAAGCCTTCCTTTGTAAGTGGTTTACCACAAACAGGACAAAGCTTGTCTGGCATATCACATCCACCACGACCGGAATATTCTTTAACTTCATCAGAATCAAAATCACTATATTTACAGTTTGAACATAAATAATGTGCCTGAAGGGGATTTACCTCTGTAATTCCTGACATTGTTGCGGCGAAGGAACTTCCAACTGAGCCTCGTGAACCAACCAGATACCCATCTTCATTTGATTTCCACACAAGCTTCTGGGCGATAATGTACATTACGGCGTATCCATTACTTATGATAGAATTAAGTTCTCTGTCAAGTCTTTCTTTTACAATCGGAGGAAGTGTTTCACCATACATCTTATGAGCTTTGTTATAACAGATATCTCTTAGCATCTGGTCAGAATTTTCAATGACAGGAGGACATTTATCCGGTCTGACAGGCGAAATTCTTTCACACATGTCTGCGATTTTGTTGGTATTGGTTATTACAACCTCTTCAGCCTTTGCACTTCCAAGATATTGGAATTCTTCTAGCATTTCCTCTGTTGTTCTAAGATATAGTGGTGCCTGGTCATCTGCGTCTTTAAAGCCTTTTCCTGCCATTATTATTCGACGGTATATCTCATCCTCCGGATCAAGAAAATGAACATCACAGGTGGCTACAACAGGCTTATTAAAGTCTTCACCAAGCTTTACTATCTCCTTATTAATGGCTATAAGGTCGTCATTTGACGTAATTGGTGAATCCTCATCTCTAATCATAAAAGCATTATTGCCTAGTGGCTGTATCTCAAGATAATCATAGAAATTAACCAATCTTACAATTTCTTCTCTAGGTCGTCCGTTTAGAATTGCTTTGTATAATTCTCCTGCTTCACAGGCTGACCCGATAATTAATCCATCTCTGTATTTTATAAATTCAGATTTAGGAATTCGTGGTCTTCTATTGTAATACTTTACATGGGCAAGAGATACAAGACGGTATAAATTGGTTCGTCCCTGATCACATGTAGCCAGTATTATTGCATGATATGTAGGCATTTTCATAATATTGTTTACAGATGAGTGTGCCATGGCATTAACTTCATCAAGAGTATTTATTCCTCTGTCATGAAGCATCTGAATAAATTTAACGAAAATGTCGGCTGTACACGCAGCATCATCAACAGCTCTATGATGGTGGTCTAAAGAAACACCTACTGCTTTTGCAACGGTATCGAGTTTAAATCTGTTTAACTGTGGAAGCAATACTCTGGCAAGAGCAACTGTATCAATTATTGTAGGTGAAAACTCTATTCCCTGTCGCTCACAATTTTTGATAATAAAACTCATATCAAAATCAGCATTATGAGCCACCATGGTACAGTCTTTACAGAATTCTATAAATTCTGGAAGGATATCTTCAATTACCGGTGCAGAAATAACCATATCATCTCGTATTGAGGTTAATTCTTCTATTCTGAAAGGAATAGGAATCTGGGGATTAACAAAGGTTGAAAATCTGTCAACTATTGCACCGTCAACAACCTTAACAGCACCAATTTCTATTATCTTATTCTGTTCTGGACTAAAACCTGTTGTCTCTAAATCAAAAACAACATATTTATCTTCTAATGACTGATTATGACTTGATATAACAATATCTTTTGTGTCATCTACAAGGTAGGCTTCAACTCCATAGATTACTTTAAAGGTGTCATCAATTGCATGATTTGCTTCAGGAAAGGCCTGCACATCACCATGGTCAGTAATTGCTATTGCCTTGTGTCCCCATTTCATG
This sequence comes from Agathobacter sp., assembly GCA_036309425.1. Lineage (GTDB taxonomy): Bacteria > Bacillota > Clostridia > Lachnospirales > Lachnospiraceae > Roseburia. Next base: position 18,583 of record JAXJTU010000039.1, on the reverse strand, counting down.
GCACGTTTAACAATATCTTTTACATCAGAAACACCATCCATGTCACTCATCTTTGTATGACAATGCAATTCGACACGTTTTTCAGCACTGTTATCCATTCTGATGCTGGTAAAATCAGTGATTTTTTTAATTCCTACAATTGAACCTATAGTTAAATCACTATCAAACTTATCAATTGTTGCAACACCCTTAACTTTAATGAATTTTCCAGGTGCAATATTATCTAATAGTTCTGGAACCTGATCATTATGAGAAAAAACTTTTAAAACAATCGTATCTGTAAAATCTGTTATAGAGAAAATAATGATTGTCTTTTCATTACGAATTTCTCTGGTATCTACAGAAAGTACTTTTCCACGGATGACGACTTCTCCAATTGGCCCATCTATCTTTGAAATCTCAATAGTTTCATCATCAAAATCTCTTCCGTAAATAACATCAGGATTAGAATCAAATTTGCGTCGGAAATCACCCTTTTTCTCAAAAGTTTTCTTATTTTTTGCAGGAATACTTTCATCACTTGGTACTTTTGCATTGTTTGATGCAGTGTCTAAAGTACTAGGTACTTTGATTGTATTTTCTTCCTCAGTTTGTGATATATTGTTATTTTGCTCTTCGGCTTTAGTTTCTTCTGATAATCCAAATTTAGTACGGGAAATAATAGTTGCAACTTCCTGTTCAATCTGTTTAGCCGCATTTTTTCTATATTTGCTTTCCTGAGGCTTTTTATATTCAACATCTATTGAAAGATTCATTCCACAACGTTCACAAAAGATTTTCTCTAAAAACTCAAGAATTTCATCAGAACGCGTCTTGGCAATTATGGTTTCGTCCATAGTAAGCTTCATGTGGTTAGAATCACTAAACTGCATATCCGCTGTTTTTAAAAGATTGTATTCAAGTACACTATAAGCATTTAATTCATCTAAAATACTATCCCTATATACTTCAAGAAGTGTTTCTGGATTATACTGCTCTGAAAGCTTATAGCTTTCTATAATCTTTACGGTTATATCCTTATTTTGGAAAATCTGTTTTCTGATTTCTTTTTCAATATTCCAGATATTCTTTTTAAAAATAAGTCTTTCTGCACTCAAATAAATGCGAATATGATTATGATCATGATTCGCACTTATCTTAGTGACTTCTGCTGTTTCCAACAGACGCCACATTTCATCATCTAATTTTAGTGTAGGAAAAACATCTCTAAATGATTTGGACATTTATTTATTCACTCCAATTATTAACACTAAATACTAACACTAAATACTAACACTAATTTACATTAATTATCCCAATTATCCAGTTCGAATTTTAATGCATCTAATAATTGATCCTCAGGTACTTTTTTGAATACCTCACCATGTTTAATAATAAGGCCTTCCCCGCATCCGCCTGCAATTCCGATATCAGCTTCTTTTGCTTCACCAGGACCATTAACAACACATCCCATTACGGCTACTTTGATATCAAGAGGATAACCTGCAACCATATTCTCTACCTGATTTGCCAGACCTATTAAATCAATTTTTGTTCTTCCACAGGTTGGGCATGAAACAACTTCGATACCGCCTTTTCTAAGACCAAGTGTCCTAAGAATTAATTTTGCGGACTTTATTTCCTCAATTGGTGCTCCTGTTAACGATACACGGATTGTATCACCAATTCCCTGACTTAAAATTAAGCCTAATCCAATGGATGATTTGATATTTCCACTAATTAATGTTCCAGCCTCTGTGATACCAACATGTAGAGGATGATCTGTTTTTGTTGCAATCAATTCATGGGCTTTTACACACATAAGTACATCTGAAGACTTAATACTAACAACCAAATTGTCATATCCCATATCTTCAATTAAGGCAACTTTATCTAATGCGCTTTCAACAATTCCTTCGGCTGTTACCCCGTGGTATTTTTCAACAAGATTTTTTTCGAGTGAACCACTGTTAACACCAACACGGATTGGTATATTTTTCTCTTTTGCAACATCAACAACTGCTTTTACTCTGTCGATATCACCAATGTTTCCAGGATTAATTCTTATTTTATCCGCACCGTTTTCCATAGCAGCAATTGCTAATTTGTAATCAAAATGAATATCTGCTACAAGTGGTATTGAAATCTGCTGTTTGATTTCTTTTAATGCTAAAGCGGCCTCAGGGGTTGGACATGCACATCTTATAATGTCACAGCCTGCTTCTGTCAACTGCTTTATCTGGTTTACTGTAGCCTTAACGTCTTCAGTCTTTGTATTAGTCATAGACTGGATGAGGATAGGATTATTTCCTCCAATAACTCTGTTTCCAATACGAACTTCTCTTGTATTCATAGTTTCTTCTCCCATAAATTACATTATTAATTTTCTGATATCGTTAAACATAATTACAATCATTAGTCCAAATAAAAGTATTATTCCTATAAAACTAACAAAGGCTTCTTTTTCTGGATCAATTCTTTTTCTTCTTATTGCTTCAATGATAAATGTAAGAAGCTTACCACCATCTAAAGCCGGAATTGGTAATAAATTCATCACCCCAAGATTGGCAGACAGTAATATTATCCAATTAACCATATTCAGGAAGGCATAATAATATCCACTATTCTGAACCGACTGTGTATAGGTATCTCCAATTGTACTTACAATTCCAACAGGACCACTGAGTTCGTTAATAGAATATCCACCCGTTACAAGAATTTTTAAGTTTTGTAACGTGTAATATATCCAATATTTTACTTCATGAAAGCCTACAGTAAGTGATTTAAAGATATTTACCTTTGTTCTTTGGCCAGAGCTTTTAAATCCGTATAGATATCTTCCGGTTTCTTCATCATATTTCGGTTCTAAAGTTGTATGATATTTTTCTCCATCACGTTTGTAGGTTATATCAACTGTTTCACCTGAATGGAATAAAGAATAAAGACTTATCTCTCTGTAAAAATGAATAGACTTATTATTCATTTTAATAATTTCATCACCATTCTGAATACCTGCTTCCTCAGCTGCATAACCCTCAATAACATCATTTACAACGGGTTTATCATATCCTATGCATAGAATCAAAATTACAGCAAAAATATATGCCATAATGAAATTAAACAATGGTCCGGCAAAAACCACACTCATTCGTGCCCATACAGATTTATTATAAAAAGCACGATTATCAGAAGAATCCTCTTCCTCGCCTTCCATCATGCAAGCACCACCAAAGGGCAATAGCTTTATGGAATACTTAGTCTCTCCCTTTTGAATCCCAAATAATGTTGGTCCTAAACCCAGAGAAAACTCGTTAACCTTTATTCCATTTGCCTTAGCCAATAGAAAATGACCCAATTCATGGAATAAAATTATAATACTGAAAATTAAGATTGCAATTATTATACTAATAGCTTTCAATTTACCACCTGCTGTTTATAAAATCATATACTTCCTGTTCTGTCGATAATATTTCGTCCAAAGTAGGATTTGAAATATGTGTACATGATTTCATAGACTCTTCTATTATTTCTAAAATCTCTAAATATTTTATTCTTCTATCTAAAAATAATGCTACTGCTTTTTCATTTGCAGCATTAAAAATTGTTGGAATATTCCCACCGGTTTCAATAGCATCAAATGCAAATTTTAGACCTTTAAAAGTATTTAAATCCGGTTTTTCAAAGGTCAGCTGTCCAATATCAAATAGATTTAATCTTTCTCCTGAGAGATTTCTTCTGGTTGGATAATATAAAGCATATTGAATTGGAAGTCTCATGTCTGGTGTTCCAAGCTGTGCAATTACAGCTCCATCTTCATATTCAACCGCAGAATGAATGATGCTTTGTGGATGAACTAAGACCTCAATATCTGATGCTTCTACATCAAAAAGCCATTTTGCTTCTATAACTTCAAGTCCTTTATTAACCATTGTAGAAGAATCAATCGTTATCTTTCTACCCATCTCCCAATTTGGATGTTTTAATGCATCTTCAACCTGAATATTTTGTAAATCTTCAAGTTTTTTGCCTCTGAAAGGTCCACCTGATGCAGTTAATAATATCTTTGAAATTTTATTATCTGAAGCACCCTGTAGAGACTGGAAAATAGCACTATGTTCACTGTCCACCGGAAGAATTGAAACATTGTATTCCTTAGCCAATGGCATAATAATATGTCCGGCTGTTACAAGTGTTTCCTTGTTTGCAAGTGCAATGTTTTTTCCTGATTTTATAGCTTCAACAGTTGGTCTTAGACCTAACATTCCAACAATTGCAGTTACAAGAATTTCAGATTCTTGTATTGTAGCAACTGAAATTAAACCTTCAATACCATATTCGATTTTAACATTACAGTCAGCTACTAATGTTTTTAGCTCATTTGCATCATTTTCAGACCATACACTTACAAGTTTTGGTTTAAATTTTCTTATCTGTTGTTCCATAAGACGGATATTGTTTCCACATGATAAGGCTACAACTTCAATATCCTTATGCTCATCAACTATTGAAAGTGTTTGTGTTCCAATCGAACCTGTAGAACCTAAAATTGCAATTTTCTTCATACTTTACCACCTACATTAAATCCTGCTCATATAATTGATTTATCAAAATTCATAATTTTATAGATAACTTATACACTACATAAAATAAAAAGCCAGATAATAAATAATTGGTGCTGTAATTATCATACTATCAAAACGATCCAAAATACCACCGTGACCTGGAATCAAATGTCCATAATCTTTGATATCATAATTTCTTTTTATTGCAGATGCCGTTAAATCACCAACCATTGAAATTAATCCGGCAATAGCTGCTATTGCTGAAAGAATAATAATTTGTTTTGTATCAATGTTCATTTGTGACTTAAATATCTGACAATAAAGAAGTGTAAGTAATGCTGCTCCGACAACTCCACCAACTGCTCCTTCTATTGATTTCTTAGGGCTTAATACAGGGGCCATTTTATGGGTACCAATTGTTTTATTACAAAGCATTCCAACACAATATGCACAAGTATCACATCCCCAGGAACAAAGAAATACAAGATAGGCAATATATAAGCCATTTTCCAGTCCTCTGAGCTGATATACATATGAAAGCATTACAGCTACATAGAATATACCGAAAAAAGTAATAGCAACATGTTTGGCATCATATTTTGGATATGAGAAAACATATATGAACATTATTAAAATCAACAATGTCATAAATAAAAGCATAATATCAGGAATTATGTTCCATTTTAAATTAATGTAAAATAAAATTGCTCCAATATATCCAACAAATGCCAAAAGTTTTTTCTCTATATTAAAAATTCTATATAATTCAAACATTCCAATGCATGAAATTGCCATAGTAGAAAAAAGTAAAATGTTATCTCCAAAATAAATAAGACCTATTGCAAGAATAACAAGTACAATTCCGCTAAGTAATCTTGTTTTAAACATTATTCTTCCTCCTTTAATGCACCAAATCTTCTGTCACGCTTATTGTATGCATAAATTGCATCCTCAAGTTCTTTTTTATGAAAATCTGGCCATGGAACGTCCGTAAAATAAAATTCGCTATAAGCCAATTGCCACAATAGATAGTTTGACAAACGTTGTTCGCCACTAGTACGTATAAGTAAATCCGGATCAGGTAAATCTTTTGTATCAAGATAAGATGAAAATATATTTGCATCAAGACTGTCAATGTCAAGTTTTCCTTGTGAAGCATCTAGGTTAACCTTTTTGATTGCTCTTAATATTTCATCTCTGCTTCCATAATTAATTGCAATTGTTAAGTTTAAACCAGTATTTTTTGCAGAAGCACTCTCAAGATCATTTATTGACTTCTGAAATTTTTCGTTTAAACGATTGATTTCGCCAATGACCCTGACTCTCATATTGTTTTTATCTGCAGTTTTAATACAGGTTTTAAGATAACTCTCAAGTAATTTCATTAGTGCTGCAACTTCTGTATCAGGTCGATTCCAATTTTCTGTTGAGAAAGCATATAATGTCAAATATTTAATTCCCAATTCATTTGCAGCTTTACAGACTGTTTCAACATTTTTTGCGCCAACTGTATGACCATAGTTTCTAGGCATACCTTTACTCTTTGCCCATCGTCCATTTCCATCTAAAATAATAGCGACATGCTGTGGTATATTCATATAATCACCTCATTTATTCCATATGATGATAATGGGGACACGCCCAAGGTCATGCCCCCAATTATGATTGAAATTATACTGTAAGAATTTCTTTAGACTTAACTTCAATTGCCTTATCAATTTTTGCAACAAACTGATCTGTTAATTTCTGAATAGAATCTTCTAAATCTTTAATAGCATCTTCAGAAATATCCTCAGTTTTTCCTGATTTTTTTACACTGTCGATTGCATCTCTTCGAATGTTACGAATTGCAACCTTTGCATTCTCGCCTTTTTTCTTAATGTCTTTAGCGAGTTCTTTACGTCTTTCCTCTGTTAATTCAGGGAAAACTAGTCTGATTACTTTACCGTCTGTTGTCGGATTGATTCCTAAATCAGACATAATAATTGCTTTTTCAATCTCTTTAACCATAGAAGCTTCCCATGGCTGAATCTGAATCATTCTTGGTTCAGGAACATTTACATTAGCAACACTCTGAATTGGTGTTGGAGAACCATAGTAATCAACACGAAGCTTATCAAGTACATGTGGATTTGCACGTCCAGCACGAATTCCGGCAAATTCTTCCTCAAGATTTGCTAGAGACTTCTGCATTTTTTCTTCAAATACCTTAATTTTGTCGTCCATCATATCCTCCCAATTAAACAGTAACTTTTGTTCCGTTAAATTCTCCGTTTAAAGATTTAACAATACTGTTTTCTTCATTTAAACCAAATACGAACATTGGCATTTTATTTTCCATACACATAATTGATGCTGTAAGGTCAACAACAGCAAGTTTTTTGTCGATTACTTCCTGAATAGAAACTTCATCGTATTTCTTTGCATCCGGATTTGTCTTTGGATCACTATCATATACACCATCAATAGCTTTTGCCAAATAAATTCCTTCAGCTTCAATTTCTATAGCTCTAAGAACTGTTGCTGTATCAGTTGAAAAATATGGATGACCTGTTCCACCAGCAAAAAATACTACCATTCCGTGATTAAAGTATTTGTTTGCTCTATCCTTTGAAAATAGCTTAGTCATAGAACCACACTCAAAAGGTGTAAGTACGGCTGTTTTCATTCCAACAGATCTGAAAATCTCTGAAACATAAATACAATTCATTACTGTTGCAAGCATACCAATCTGGTCAGCTTTTGTTCTATCTATAGTTTCGCTTGTTCTTCCTCTCCAGAAGTTTCCACCGCCGATAACAATGCCAACTTCTGTTCCAGCATCAACAAGCTGCTTAACCTGTTTTGCAACTTCTGTTACAGTTGGTTCATCAAATCCGTGATGTTTATCTCCTGCAAGTGCTTCTCCACTAAGCTTTAATAAAATACGTGACATATTTTATCTCCTTTTCTAGTTTGTTCCAAAAAGTCCCTGTACATCAATATCAGCATAACACTGTGAACAGAATCCCTCAATTACAGCTCCATTATTAATCTGAACTGAACGAGATTTAATATTTCCCATTATTACTGCAGATGTATCTACAACAACAGGACCCTGAACATCAATATCACCCTTAACAGCACCAGCAATAACTGCTGAAGAAGCTGAGATGTTACCAATAATAACAGAACCTGCTCCAATTTTAACTGTTCCAGATGTTGCAATTTCACCTTCAACTTTTGCTACATCAGCAAAAAACTCTGATGAATTTGTATTACCATTTACAACTCCTGTAACAACAATCTTTCCGTTACATGTAATATTACCATTAATTGTTCCTCTAACATCAAATGAGCCAGATGAACTCATATCACCTGTAAGAACAGTACTTTCTGTAATAATTGATGTTTCATCTTCTGCTACTTCTGGTTTAACAATTGTATTATTCATTATCGGTTTCTTTTCCTCTTTAATTACGTTATTTATTACTGGTTCTTTCTCTACAGGTGCAGCCTTAGCAACTTCACTATTTGGATAAGCAACCTCTGGTGCTTTTGCAGTTGGCTTTTCTGCTACAGGTTCATTTACCTGTTCTAATAAACCATCTAATTTTGATAATGCAGTTTGTACATCTATATTCTCACCTAATGTATCGACAACAAGATTCAAGTCATTAACATCAACCTCTGGTGTTTCTGCACCGGGAGCTAATTCATTTACTGCCTGTGTAAAATCATCTTTGAATTCTTTAAATAATCCCATTTCTATTATCCTCCATATTGTTATTCAACGCTATACGCCTTTATGTATTGAACGACGTATGTATCTTCATCAATCGGCAAGATTTCAGCATTTTTATTTTTTAATGCGTCAACTAATGGACCAATGGCCTCTGCCGTTGTTGACTTATTTGTATCATCGTGTAATAACACGACTGAATTTTTATACTGTTCAATTCCAGTAATAACATTAGATACGATATCATCAACAGTATAATCACTTGATGTGTCACCTGCAGACACATTCCAATCAAAATAAGTAATTTCATTATTATTTAGAACCCTAACAAATTCTGCCATATTTAAATTACTTATTTCATTACTACTTCCACCTGGAAATCTATATAATTTGCAATTTTTTCCAGTTGTTGTTGAAATAAATGATTGAATTTGTTTTAAATCATTTTCAAATGAATCAATAGATGAATATATTAAACTAAACTGATTCGAATATGAATGCATAGCAATTGTATGACCTTCATCAACAATTCTTTTATAAACATCAGCATATTCACCGGTTTCATCACCACTTACAAAAAAAGTTGCTTTAACACCACTTGCTGCTAAAGCATCTAAAATTGCATTAGTGTTCTCGCTGGGGATGCAGTCGAAGGTAAGATAAACATTGTGAGTATCTCCTTCAACTGCCATATTGTCTTCATTGTCAATTCCACTTACAACTTTACTATAATCCAAGTTACTACCTGAAGAAGAATCATCAGAAACCTGACTTTCTTTAGAAGTACTATCTGAACTTGAAGTTGTGTTATAAGATTGTAAATTTAATTCCATCTTATAAACTCTGGAATTGAGATGAATAACAGCGATAGCAAGAGAAATAATTGCAATAAATGAAACAAGCATCCAAATCGCAATTGACATAATAATACCTGTTTTCATTTTATTAATTCGTGCACGTCTTTCTCGTTGCTCTTCAAGAAGTTGTGCGTCTTTTGTACTCATTCTTTTCCTCCAACAAGTTATATACTATTTTATTTTAACATATTTTTGTTTGTTGTAAAGAAAAAATAGAAAAAGCTCTGAAGTTTAACTTTCAGAGCTTTCTATATTTAAATTATTTTTAGCTCAGAAGAAAGATTATGCATTCATCTGCGCTGCAACCTCAGCAGCGAAATCTTCATTCTTCTTTTCCATTCCTTCGCCTACCTCAAAACGAACAAACTTTGTGATTTCAAGATTCTTATTAACTGACTCTAAGTACTTACCTACAGCCTGTTTTCCATCTTCAGCTTTAACATATGTCTGCTCAAGAAGTGAAATTTCTTTAATCTGCTTAGAAATACGACCCTCTACTAATCCACTAAAGATTTTATTAGAAACGATATTCTCTTTGTCATTCATTGCTAACTCAGCAAGTGTAGCTTTTGCTGCATCTGAAAGGAAGTTAAATAAATACTTATCGTTCTTCTTCTCTTCATAAATGGCAAGATCCTCATCGCTCCACATTTTTTCTCCAGTAGCCTTCTCAAGTAATCCCTGAAGAATTGGCTTTGGAAGTGTTGCAGGATCATTTAAAGCACTATCAATTGTAATCTCTTTTAATTTTGAAAGTTCATCTGCTGAAATGTCAGCTCTTGAAATATACTGTGGATTCATAGCAGCAATCTGCATAGCAATGTTTCCAAGTGCTTCTGAAGCGCTATCATCAGATGCACCTGTTGCAGCAACTAATACACCAATTTTTCCACCAGCATGAATATATGTTGCAACCTTGTCTCCAGATACTTTCATAAATCTACGAACTGATAATTTTTCTCCAATTGTTGCAGTTTTTTCAACAAGTAAATCATTTAAACCATCTAAAGAAAGAAGTGCTTCAACATCTTCTCCATTTGTTCCACCATTTAAATCAGAAGCAAGTGCGCTATCAGCAACAGTCTGAACAAATTCCTGGAACAAGTCATTCTTTGCAACGAAATCTGTCTCTGAGTTTACCTCTACTACAACAGCAACATTTCCATTTGTTGCAACACGAGCAATACCTTCAGCAGCGATTCTGCTCTTTTTCTTCTCCATTTTAGCAGCACCGCTTTTTCTTAGTACTTCAACAGCAGCTTCCATATCTCCATTAGTCTCTGTTAAAGCTTTCTTACAATCCATCATTCCTGCGCCTGTTGTCTCACGCAATTCTTTAACCATTGCAGCTGTAATTGCCATTATTATATCCTCCAATTTCTTTTATTCATTTACAGACAAAACGCCAATTACAAATAAATTTGCATTGGCATTTTGATTATATTTTAAAACTTAAAATTATTCCTCAACTGTTTCAACAGTTTCCTCAGAAACTACTTCTTCAGCACCCTGTTTTGCTTCAATAACAGCATCTGCCATTTTAGAAACAATAAGCTTAACTGCACGAATTGCATCATCATTACCAGGAATAACATAATCTAACTCATCTGGATCACAGTTTGTATCAGCAATACCGATAACTGTAATTCCAAGTGCATGTGCTTCCTGAATGCAAAGATGCTCTTTCTTTGGATCTACTACGAAAATAGCATCTGGAATTCTTTTCATCTCTTTAATTCCACCAAGGTTCTTCTCTAATTTCTCCCACTCTTTCTTAAGTGCGATTACTTCTTTCTTTGGAAGAACATCAAATGTACCATCAGCTGCCATTTCTTCGATTTCTTTTAATTTAGCGATACGGCTCTGGATTGTACGGAAGTTTGTTAACATTCCACCTAACCATCTCTCATTTACATAGAACATTCCACAACGCTCTGCTTCTGTTTTAATAGCATCCTGAGCCTGTTTCTTTGTTCCTACAAAAAGAATATTTCCACCCTGAGCAGCGATGTCTGAAATAGCATCATATGCTTCGTCTACCTTACCAACTGACTTCTGTAAGTCGATGATGTAAATGCCGTTACGCTCTGTGTAGATGTATGGAGCCATCTTAGGGTTCCATCTTCTTGTCTGATGTCCGAAATGAACACCTGCTTCAAGTAACTGTTTCATTGAAATTACGCTCATTTTAAATACCTCCATTTGGTTAATTGCTTCCATGTGTTTCCTATTAACTTATGCCACCGGCTAGCGTATTCCGGCACCGGCAAGTTTCCACACACGTGTTTTATAGTTTTAAGCCTTTGGAATTATATCATGAATGTCAATATAATTCAAGCATTTATTCTATTTTCTTATAAGAATATTTGCGATTTCTTCATATGTTGCTCCCATAGGAATTTGAAATTCGCCACTATGAATAAATGATGCATATCCTATGCTTCCCATATATAATCTAAAATCTTCCGCATCCGTTATTAGACCGGCATCTTGCAATTTTTGGGCTACAGGTCTGCAATATTCTCCCTGACTTACTGTTATAGTGATAATTTGAGGTTCAACAACTTGTGAATCAGAAGGTTGAGTTTCTGTTTGTTGACTATTTTCCTGTAATAATTCTGTGTTTTCTGGAACAACTGGTGTTTCCGTGTTAATTTGAATGTCAGCCTCTTTTTCTGTTTCACTATCATCGACAAGTTTAATACTCTCTGTTTCAGTATTTTTTAAAATGGTATTTGAATTATTAGTGTTATTTATTTCACTACTAATTTGTTCTGTATTTTGAGAATCTTTATGTATACCATCAGAAATACTTAATATTATTACTGTAAATAATATTCCAAGACCAATTCCTCTTAAATAATATTTTAATCTCAAAACTTAAGCCTCTCCTTTATATAATCCAAGTACTAGTTTAACTTCACCTAAACCTAGACCTAATTGCTTTGCAATCTCCACATCACTAGCTCCTTGTGCATGTAAAGATAATATTTGCATATTATGATTTTGGTTTTCATCTTGCATTATATTTGCAGAAACAGAAGCTTTTAAGACTTCACTCTCATTTATTTCAATAGAATTTTCCACATTATTTTCAATTTCTGATGCCGCTTCAGCTAGCTTACCTAAAATCTCGTTTTCTGTTTTTTTCATATTAGATGAAAATTCTTGTAACTGTACAGCTAAATCTGTTAAGTCTTTGTGCTTGTCATTTAGCATACTATATAAAAACATTATTTCATTATGTGACTTATTCATTGATTCTAAAACTGTATCAGAATACTGACTTATAGCCATTATTTTTTCATTTGTTTCTTTCTCTAATTCTCTTTTTGTTATTTCAGATGTTTCATCTATAGTCTCATTTACTGTTGTTACAATTTGATTTTCAGCTTTTTTTAATTGATTTGATACAATTATTCCTAATTCTTTTTCACTGAGCTGTGAAATATAATTTATATCTTTAGCTGATAATTTATCTTTTACCATAAAACTACCAATTAAAAAAATAATTCCTATAATAATTAATGTAATTTCAACAATTGTCATTTCAACCTCTAAATTTTAACATCAAAAGATGTACTTTTTGTCCTACTTACAGCTTTATTTTTCGTTTTATTCTTTTTTTGTGGGTTGCTGTAGAAATATTGACCTTTTCCCTCATCTTTTGCATCTTGATTATTATTTGCATTATTGGATGAGTCGGATTTTATAACTTTATGTTTCATTTCATTATCACGTTTATTAACCTGCATTTGAATATTTTGCTGATCAATATGTGGCTTAATATCTTCATGTTTTTTTACATGCGCAATATCATCTGTCCTTTGAATTATTCCACCAAAATCAATAGGTCTTATACTCATAACTAGTTCTCCACTAAAATATTCATATATGGTCCCATTTTTTTACGCATTTTTACAAGACCTTTTGTGTGTAACTGAGAAACTCGTGATTCCGACACTTCTAATATTTGACTAATTTCTTTAAGTGTTAAATCTTCATAATAATAGAGTTCAATAACCTTTCTTTCTTTTTCAGTTAATAACTCTAATGCTGATAACAGCATATCTTTTAACTCTGTTTCTGCTACAACATCTTCTGGTTGAGCAAAATGAGAATTATGAGTTGCATCCATAACAGGTTCTGGACCTGTTTCTTCAAATTCGTTTAAAGAAACAACATTTGTAATTTTTAATTGTGACTGCCAATTACAAAGTTCCTCTTCTGACAAACCTAATTCATTTGCTAACTCTTCATCAGTAGCATTTTTGCCTGTTCTCATTTCTATAGCTTTAATTGCATCATCTATTTGACGCTGCTTTTGACGTATAGTTCTTGGTATCCAGTCCATTTTTCGAATTTGATCAAGAATAGAACCTCTTATTCTAAGAGACGCATATGTTTCAAATTTTACATTCTTTCCAGCATCAAATTTATCTATAGCATCAATAAGTCCAAAAACACCATAACTTACCAAATCATCATATTCAACATTATGGCCTAAATACATACTTAGTCTACCTGCTACAATTTTAACAAGCTGTGCATATTCTATTATTAATTGTTCCCTCAATTCTGCTGTAGGTTTTTCACTATAGCATTTCCATAACTTTTCTTTATCTAATTCTTTCATTTATTCACCCGATATTTATAAATCAGACTCCTCTTCTTTAATATCGTTTTCACTTTCGTTGGTTGTATTTTCATTATCAACTTTTTTTGTATCGATATTTTCTAATAATTCCTCTTTTTCAATATCTGATTTATCATTAGTTCCATTTTTAAGTAAATTATCAAAATTAATTTCAACTACTATTCTAACAATAACTCCGAAAAAATAAAAGACTAATAAGACAATTAATAATCTTGTACAAAAAGATAATAAATCAAGATTATCATTTAATGATAATATACAATTAATCAAGCCTGCAATAAGCATGATTACAATCGGTATTTCTTTTGTTTTCATTTTAGATTACCTTCACTGGCTTTCCTACTGATTTTATAGTATATGAGCCATCTTCACAATTCAAAATGACGGTTCTTCCATAATTAAGTCCTATATCTTCTGCAATTAATGGAATTTTTAACTCCTTCAAAATAATTTTTGCTTGTTCAGAATTTCGTTCGCCAACATTGCCAACACTTGATAAACCTGAAACCTCGAACATTTTTGCACCACCTGCAATTTTTGCGACAAGTCTTCTTTGATTTGCTCCGGCAGCAATCATTTGTTTATGTAATTCTTTAATACCTGTATTACCAAACTTAGCAATATTACTATTATTTTTTAATTGCGTACTGTCTGGAAGCATATAATGAACCAGTCCACCTATTTTAGACACAGGATCATATAACGTTAGACCAATACAAGACCCCAGCCCAAGAGTTGTAAGCGAATTTGGTGCTTTGGCAATTTTTAAATCAGCCATCCCCACTTTAACAATTTCTCCCATATTGTTTCTCCTATTCCAATTTTAAACAGGTATTCCTAATGATGACATTATACTTGAATAAGAATCAGGATCTGGCATCAAAATAAAATATCCTCCCATCATGACTTCATCTCCAAATTCTGTTTCAATAAATAAAGCATTATCTCCATATTGTCCAAATTGAATAGCTGGAACACTTAATATTGATGCAGCCATATCTACTGCTATATAAGGAACTGATGGTAAAATACGCATATTTGTCATATTAGAAAGTGCAGACAAATATGAACCAGCAATAATGTTACCAATTTCTTTCATAGCAGATAAATCCATTTCATCAAAAGGTTCATTATAACTTAACTCTCTTCCCATTATCGTATTTACAAGAAAATGTGCTGCTGGCATTTTCATAAGAAACATCATACTTCCAGTAATATCATGTTGTACTTCCAAAAAAATTCCAACAATAGTCTCTTCCTCAGGACAAATAGCATCACCCAATTTTGAAGCGTCCATAAATCCAACTTTTGGAACAGACATGTTCATTCTTTTTCCTAGCATACCGGCAATAGCTGTTGTTGCATTTCCTGCACCTATATTGCCAAGTTCCTTTAAGACATCCATGTACATTGAATTAATATTATCTAAAGAAAACTCACTCATTGGTTATTCCTCCATTAATCATATATAGTGAGGCAAAATTTTGCCTCACTACTTGAATAAAAAATTTTATACATTTTCTTCAATTATTGTACTAAGTTCAAATAATGAGATAAGCTCATCACCATTCTTGCCAATTCCGTTAATAAATATATCTTTACGATCTGATGAAGCGTTTACGATTTCATCCGTTACAAGAGTCACAACTTCACAAACTTCATCAACCATGAGTCCAAGTTCACCTTTTTCTTCCATCTTTAAAATGATGATTCTTGTTGCATTTGTAAATACGTCATCCTCAAGTCCCATCTTAATTCTTGCACTCATTACAGGAACAATTTCACCTCTTAAGTTAATTATTCCTTTAAAATACACCTGCGCTTTTGGAACACGGGTTATCTTCTGTAATCTGACAATATTATCAACATAACCAATATCTATGCCGAATTTTTCGCCACCAATACGTACAACAATATATTGTTTTGTTTCTTTTTCGGAAATATCTAATAATTTATCGCTCATTTATCTTAACCCTCCTACATCAGTGTATTAACATCAAGAATAAGTGCAACTTCACCATCTCCAAGTATTGTAGCTCCGCTAATAAGCTTATTACCATTGATGTATTTTCCAAGAGACTTGATAACAATTTCCTGCTGACCAATAAGATTATCAACAACAAGTCCGGCCTGTGAATCGCCTTTTTGAACAATTACTACTGTAAGATGATCTGACTCTTCTTCCTTAGGCTCGACATCAAGCATTCTGTCAAGTCTGACAATCGGAATAACACTACCACGAAGATAAATAACTTCTTTTGCCTGAACATATTTAATATCTTCAACAGGTATATCTTCAATATTAGAAATTGAGCCAAGGGCAATAGCATACTTTTCATCTCGGATTTCAACCATAAGTGCCTGTATAATCGCAAGTGTAAGCGGTAATCTTACAGTAAATGTAGTACCTTTTCCGAGCTCTGTAGTTACTTCAACATCTCCACCTAACTGTTCAATTCCTGATTTTACAACATCTAAGCCTACACCTCTTCCGGATATATCTGTTATCTTCTTTGCCATTGAAAAACTTGGCATAAATAAGAAGTTAACAATTTCTTTCTGAGACATATTATCAGCTTGTTCCTGGGTAACAAGACCTCTCTCGACAGCTTTTGATTTTACAGCTTCTGTGTCAATACCATTACCGTCATCGCCAACCTTAATAATAACGTTATTTCCTTCTTGATATGCTTTAAGGAAAATTGTTCCTGTTTCAGGTTTTCCTCTTTCAAGACGCAATTCCTTACTTTCAAGGCCATGGTCTGCTGAATTACGAAGCAAATGCTGCAATGGATCTCCAATTTGATCTACTACGGTTCTGTCAAGCTCAGTATCCTCACCAGTAATCACTAAATCCATAGGTTTGTTAAGATTTCTTGATAAATCCCTAATCATTCGAGGATATTTCTGAGTAACACTTTCAATAGGAACCATTCGCACTTTCATGACAGATTCATGAAGGTTAGTAGTGATTCTTTCAAGATATTCTATTTGATCATGGAAGGTCTGGCTCTGTTCACTATTTCCATCGATTGAACCAATAGAAACAAGACTATTCTTTGCAATAATAAGCTCAGATACCTGATTCATAAGTAAATCAAGTTTTTCAATATCAACACGTACAGTCCTGCTTGTTGCTGGTTTTCCACCCGTTGCTTTCTTTGGGGCTGGAGGATCTGACTTTTTTGTGGCCGAAGCCGCTGGTGCTTCTACCTTTTTTTCAGAAGCTGGTGAAACTGAATTTGCATCTGCTGCTACAACATTTTCATCTTTTGTTGGTGAAGCTGTTTGCTCTTTTACTTGTTCTGGTTCATCATTTTCACCTTCAATTTTGAAATGAGTCATTTCTCCAGCAACAACATTTTCTATTTCTGACACATTTGCTGCAACATCTTTAATTTTCTCAACATCTTCATTAGATGAAACAATAAAACTAAAATCTAATTCAAATTTTTCATCTTCTATATCTTGTGAACTTGGTCTATATACTAATATTTCACCAAATTCTTCTACTGCTCTAAATACAAGAAATGCTCTAGCTGCCTTAAGAAGACATTCTTTTTGAATAAATACAGTCATTCCATATATTTTCTGTCCTGCTTCTTTTGCTTCATCTATAGCTTTCTTCTCAGAATCTGTTAGTTCAATACTACTATAATTATTATCCTCTGCTGGTGTCTCAGCTACCACAACAGGTTCAGGTGAACTCTGCTCACTTTCAGGTGCTGGTTCAGCAGCTGGTTCTGGAGCTACCCCATTAGCTTTCGCAATAAAGTCGTTTAGTTCTTTAATTATAATTTCATTATCATCAGTTCCTTCATCAGAACTTGCCTTAATATTTTCAACATATGCATCAATAGCATCAAGACATTTAAATAACAAGTCAATCATTGAACTATCAACCTGTATCTTGTCACTTCTTACTTCCTGGAATACATTTTCCATATCATGAGTAAGATGTTGCATACGTTTAAATCCCATAGTACCAGCCATACCTTTTAAAGAATGAGCTGCACGGAATACTTCATTAATAGTGTCCTTGTTATCAGGCTCTTGTTCTAATGTCATAATACAATCAGATAGAGTCTGAATATGCTCTGAACTTTCATCGATAAAAATTTCTAGATACTGACTAACATCCATATTTATTTTACCCCCACATTCTTCGTGATTGTCTTGGCAACATCTGTAAGGGTTACTACTTCATCTACAACTCCGGCTTCTGCTATTGCTTTTGGCATTCCATATACAACACAGCTTTCAGCATTTTGCGATATCACATGTATTGGTTTCTTTTTTCCTAGACTCAAAATACCATTTGTTCCATCAGCACCCATTCCTGTTAATACAACACATACAATTTCATCAAACCCACTCTTTGTTAATGAATCGTATGTTATATTAGCACAAGGTCTTAATCCACCAATTGCAGGCATATCATTTAATGAAATCTTGTGAGAACCATCAGCACACTTTTCAACCTCCATGTGCTTACCACCTGGTGCAACATACACTGTACCTTTTTGAAGCCTATCTCCATGTTCTGCCTCTTTAACATTAATTTCACTAATCTGATTTAATCGATCAGCCATTGATTTTGTAAATCCTGCTGGCATATGTTGAACCAAAATCATTGGAGCATCAAGATTTTTCGGAAGAAAAGGTATAACACTCTGCAATGCCTTAGGTCCGCCTGTAGAACAAGCCAAAGCTACAAGTTTATTTTTACCAGTTGCTCGTAATCTGCGACTGGATTCATTTTTTGCTGGCGTCAAATTAGCAACATTTGAAGTTGATGTCTTTGATG
>JAXJTU010000038.1:0-2953 GCA_036309425.1 Agathobacter sp. | reverse complement strand
AGTAATTCTCTAAATCATCTGGTTCATTTATTTTTACTTTATCTTCGATAGCAGCCTCAAGCCACGCTCTCTTTGCGTCCTCTGCATTTTTAATAGCTTCTTCAATTGTATCTCCTACTGTAAGACATCCAGGAAGATCCGGATATGATACAACAAATCCACCTGCATCAATATCAGGTGTAATTTCCATCTTATATGGAAGCTTCATATATTCATCAACTGTTCGCATTTGCTGCCTCCTCTAGGAACATTCATAACATATCCATAGGATTCTAATATCTTCCTTAATTCTTCAAACCTTAGGTCCAGAGTCAATTTTAAAACTCGTTCTAATAGTTTATCCTACTGAGACAATTTCTTTTTTCCTTTGTATTATATTATGGTGTCATATATGGCTTCAACCATTTTCCAAATAATCTTAATTATATTATCTTCAATTCGCATATATGATAATACATTCAAGAATCTTACAATTAAGGTCCCTATAGCAATTGAATCCATTATACTAAAATATCACCTAAGATTTCTCCTAAGTGCTATACACAATAATATTTTTGAGAACTCACTGTCAAGTACCACGGTTGCAATAACGTTCAGTTAAGTTTACGGTCTCAAGATTAATTTTCTAACTTGCGGTGGTAATTGAATTGACAATATATCTTTCATATTTTCAATTTCGAAATATCTTACCACCTAATATGAGAATTTTATTGTATAGACGGTAATTAATTGGCTAAGCGTTTCTATTTACATGATATAATTCCAAATTTTTACCGTCTAATTTTAATATTTTTTGTATAGACGGTAATTAATTGGCTAAGCGTTTCTATTTACATGATATAATTCCAAATTTTTACCGTCTAATGCTAATTTTTTTTGTATAGGTGGTAATTTAATTGTTCCATCCCTGGACAATAGTATTGAAGTTTGTTAACTAAACAGCATTGTCACGATTGCCTTGTTACTATAACTTCTCTACTACCAATTAATTTTAAAATAAAAAATTTAGGCGCTTATCTGCGCATTTACATCTGTATCGATAACAACTATATCATCCATGGCAACCCCGAAAACTGCTGCCAAAACAACCAAATTATCTAATGTCGGCATCGCAGTTCCGTGCTGCCACTTGTAGATTGCCTGAGGAGTAGCAAAGCCAAATATCTGCGCTAAATCCTTAACGGACATGCCTGCCTGCTCTCTCAATATTGTAATATTTCTTCCCGTTGCTACCATGTTGATGGTAGGCATATTAAACATCTTTTCCTCCTGTTCTGCTTCTGCAGTATGGAGTTAATTATAACTACCAGTGTGCAAGCACCCAGCAGTCTTATCTGCCAGGCCTTGCATTAGTCAGAAGCCTTAAAATTGTAAATAGGTTTCATCACATCAATGACATCTACTGACTCCCTGATTACATCAATAATATCCTCAAGGGACTTATATGCCATTGGTGCCTCGTCCAATGTATTTTCGTTTACAGAGGTTGTGTAAACTCCCTCCATTGTCTTCTTGTATTCCTCCATGGTTAATTCCTTGAAGGCTTTTGTTCTGGACATAATACGTCCTGCTCCATGAGGAGCTGAGTAATTCCACTCAGGATTTCCCTTGCCGATTGCGAGAACACTTCCATCTCTCATATTTATTGGAATCAGCACTTTTTCTCCATTATGGGCCGCTATTGCGCCCTTTCTTAAAATCATTTCTTCTGTATCAATATAATTATGGATTGTGTGAAATGCCTCGCTTGCAGTCATTCCTGTTCTTTCTAAAATTATTTCTGCCATTTTTTCTCTGCTTCTGCGAGCAAACGCCTGACAGATTTCTACATCATGAAGATAGTCTTCTAAATATTTTCCGTCCAGATAACAAAGGTCCTCAGGGATATTTGTTGGACTCTCATAAACCTGCCAGTGGAGCTGCTTTAACGCCTCTTGTATTTCATTCTTACGTCCCTGCTCCTTGTAGGTTCTGATAATCTCGTCTCTTTTTTCAAGATAATCTCCATAGCCTCTGCTAAGGTTGATTGCTAATTTCTGATAAATCTCTGCAACCTGCTTACCAAGATTACGGCTGCCAGAATGAATGATTAAATATTTTGTCCCATCTGCAGCTTCGTCTATCTCGATAAAGTGATTACCACCACCCAATGTGCCAAGAGATCTTTCCAGTCGCTTAGAATCTTTAAGCTCTCTATAACAGCGAAGTTCTGTTAAATCAAATCTCTCCTGTCGTCCTTCCCACACGTTCATTCCGGATGGAATATAATGTGCAGCCTCATCAACCTTTTCAAAATCAATGTCTGTCTTTCCAAGGTTTACTGTGTACATTCCGCATCCGATATCGACTCCAACTACATTTGGGACTGCCTTATCAACTATTGTCATTGTGGTTCCAATAGTGCAGCCTTTACCGGCGTGAACGTCAGGCATGATTCGAATTTTTGAATCCTCTGTAATCACGTAGTCACACATACGTCTGATTTGCTCTATAGCCTCATCTTCTACTACTTTTGCGTAGCAGATAGCTGTATTTACTTTCCCTTTGATTTCTAATGCTTTCATTTCTTTTTCCTTTCAAAATTCGAGACATATGGTCTCTCGTTATCGTAATGCTCCTCAAATGCTCATTCGAGCATGGCATTTTCATCTCTATTTTTGTACATTGGACAATGCCCCTCATGGGATTTGAACCCACAACCTACCGGTTAAAAGCCGGTTACTCTACCAATTGAGTTAAAGGAGCATAACATTTATAAATCAAAAAACCGCTTACCTCGTCATCTAAGGTAAGCGGTACGCTAAAACATGTCTATCTATTTTGTCTGCCCAGTTCTATATGCCTGGTTCTGCGACAATTTCTGAAACACAATTTTCTCGTTTATGCTTAATCTTAAATGAGCGCATATAATTATTACTCCACTCGTAGTCTTTGAGTGCAGCAGGTTTACGTT
>JAXJTU010000037.1:0-2017 GCA_036309425.1 Agathobacter sp. | reverse complement strand
TAAGAACGTGGCAGATTCGATATTGACAAATGATTATGAGATGGAAGTTTCTTATATGAAATTTGGATTTGATGCTGAGGATGCAAGACCGGAATACTATTACAATTGTACAGATTATTCGGATTGTGTTTATACAAAGAACGATGTTGGCAGTGTGGTAGATGGTGTGACAGTTACGGATGAGATGGTTGGGAAGGCGATTAATGCAACACTTGTCGATAAGAAGGCCATTGAGTTTACATATGATAGCCAACCTATTAGTTACACTGTAGCTAACAATACCGAATTGATAGTTAATACTCAGGCCAAGGATGTTTTTGACACCGGCATCAGACGAGATATCAATGAGATGATTGATATAGTCCAGAAGGCAATTTCGGCACATGATAAAGTTGACAGAATTACTTCAATGATGAAAGAAACACAGTACGTCGATGATAAGCATGCCCAGGAGGTGCTTCAGACATATCTTGATGCGGCAAAGAAAGAAGCTGACTATGCAGATAGTAATCTTCAGAAGACATATGGTGATTATATTACAAGGTTTGATAAGCATTTGGCAAAAGTAAATAGTGCCATAACTGAGGTTGGAAATACACAGAGCAGACTTTCGCTTATTCAGACAAGAGTTGAAAATCAGTATACAACAATTGAGGAACTTAAATCCCTAAATGAAGACAGGGATTTGTCCGATGTAATTATTGACTACACAGCAGTATATAATGCATACCAGGCAAGTCTTATGGCAACAAGTAAAGTTGGACAGACTTCACTTTTGGATTATTTATAATCAGTTACATATTAAACGGTCGCGGAGCGACATCAATGCTAATTTAGCAAGGAGGTAGAGCCATGAAGGCAGAGACAAGATACTTTGGAACAATTGATATTGAAGAGGAAAAGATAATTACTCTCGAGAAGGGAATGATTGGATTTCCTGATTTCAAAAAATTCACGCTCATTTTTGATGAGGAGAAAGGATTAGATAAATCCCAAATCATGTGGTTGCAATCTATGGATGATGGTGAAACTGCTTTTCCGGTAATGAATCCATGTAAGATTAAGGATGATTACAGCCCAACAATAAATGATGAATTATTGTTGCCATTAGGGGATTTGAATGAGGAGAATATTTTTATCCTCGTTACAGTTACTGTGCCAAAAAAGGTGGAAGATTTTACAGTAAACCTGAAGGCTCCTATTATCATCAATACAGATAATATGAAAGGGGCGCAGATTATTGTTGAGGATAACTTGCCGATAAAGTTTAAAGTATATGATATACTTAAGAGCAAAAAAGAAAAGGCAGGTGAATAGATATGTTGGCGTTGACAAGAAAAAAGGGTGAATCGTTAATAGTAAACAATAACATTGAAATTACTGTATTAGAAATCAGAGGAGACCAGGTAAAGATTGGTATTAATGCTCCTAAGGATGTTCCGATTTATAGAAAGGAAGTATATTTGCAGATACAGGAGGAAAATAAGGCGTCTGGTAGTGTGGATGCTGTGGATGCACTAAAGAATCTTCTTGGGTAAGTTATAAGGGTCTGGTGGAAACACTGGATCCTTTTTAGTTACATTTTCCTATAAAAATCTAAATGCCTATTAATATATGACAGGTATGCTCCGATATAGACAATAGAAGAATGGTGTAAATTTATACAGGGAGGTATAGAGATATGGCAGTGATTGAAGGAATAAGTGGTGCAGGAATGACATATCAGGGAAGTGTGTCAACTGTACAGACAAAGGCTGAAGCTCAACCAAAGATTGAGAATGCAGGTAATGAGATTGCTTCAAAGGAAATTGCGAAAGAGACAATGAACCTTTCGGCAAAGGAAGCCTCTAATGATGGCTCGTCTGATGCAAATAGTAATCAGGCTGCGCAGCAACAGATGGATAAGAATAAGCAGCTGCGTAAGGCGGTAGAGGATATAAATAAAAGTGCTGCGGGAAGCCAGTCGGAAGCGATTTTTGGGATACATGAAAAGACTAATCGTGTGACTATAAAGATT
>JAXJTU010000036.1:0-2482 GCA_036309425.1 Agathobacter sp. | reverse complement strand
GCATTATTATGAGTAAAATGTAAACGATATAAATTAATGCGGTATAAATTACAATATTAAAATGCACATTTTTTCCAAAATAAAAATGTACAGCTTTTCTAATAATTAGGATTCATCATTGCCGTATATTGACTGCAATCGATAAGATTTTCCTTTGATTGTTACTACTGTGGCATGATGTAAAATACGATCTACAATGGCGCTAGCAATTAGTGGATCACCAAAAACTTCATCCCACTGCGAAAAATTGATATTCGTTGTAATTATGGTGCTGTTACGTTCATACCTTTTGTCAATCAACTGGAAGAAAAGTTTTGAGTCAGATTTGGAGACTGGAAGATACCCTAGTTCATCAATAATCAGTAGCTTATATCCACTGAATTTCTTGAGCCTTTCGGCAAGGCGCCCTTCAAGCTGAGCTTTGTGAAGCGCCTCCATCAAATCAGCACACTTAATAAAATAGGTTGAATTTCTATTTTTAGCTGCGGTAACTCCTAAAGCAGTTGCCAAGTGAGTTTTTCCAACACCACTATTACCATAAAACACGATGTTTTCTTGCTTATCTATAAATCTAAGCGAATTGAAATCATATATTTGTTGTTGATTTATGGATGGCTGGTACTCAAAATCGAAATCTGATAAGGTTTTCACTTTAGGAAAACCTGCCATATTTACAGAATGCTTAATGAGATTTTCTTTTTTCTGATCCACCTGAGCTTCTGTAAAGTACAAGAATCCATCAATGAAAGATAGATTATTGCGATTTACATAGTCCAATGTTTTATCCAATACATTTATAGACTCTTTACTTTTTAAAAACTTTAGATTATCCATGATCTTTGTATACGCGCTAGTATTATTCATACATACCTCCGATAATGTCTAGATTGTGTTTTGCCATCTGCAAAACCTCATCGGAGCTTTTTCCTATATATGTACAGGCAATCGTATCTACATAATGATCGACAGAATAATTAAGTTTTCTATTACTTAGAGTGTGCACTGCAATCAGTTTTGTGTTAAAGTATACGTAGATATTAGAATCATACAGTTGATAACTTACCATTTTTCCAATATATTCTCGTGGTACAGAATACTGATTGGATCTTACGGTTATCATTCCAGCGGTGTTTACCTTGGAACGAATGGTTTTAATTCTGTATTGATTCCTTACTGATTCGTGTGGTAGCGGCAGTAAGGAATTTTTTTCTTTATTAAAGTCTATGATTGGGATTCTTCCAGTACCCTGGCAGATAGAGTTGTTAGCTCTCTGATTGATTTTCCCTATTAATTCATACAGTTCAATAAGATTTAGTTGTCCATTATACGCACCTATTTCATCGAGTAGTTTCATTTGAGATTCTACTTTCCCTTTGGTTCTAGGTGTTGCCGCTCTGCAAGGCTGTAGCTGAAATCCAAAATCGCGGGCAAATGCTTCAAATTTAACATTGATCTTACCTTTTTGATACTGTGTTCGGGCATTACTCATTATCGTCTTCATGTTATCTGTAAGTAAAATATGAGGAACACCGCCAAGGGTTTCAAAGCATTCCGTAAGCAAATGCAGCAGGGTTTCCTGAGTCATGTTTATTGCCGGTTTATACAGTTTGAATCTGGAATAACCAAGAATTAAAACCAGTACATGAATTGTTATTTTTTCACCCGTATCAGCCAGTGTGAAAGGAATGGATTCTTTCCAATCCAACTGAGCTTGTTCGCCAAGCGTAGTTTCATATCTGAATACAGGATTTGAAGATGAATTCGAAACCTTGCCTTTTTGAAAATATGCATCGAAAGAAGGTACTGATTTGAGATAATAATAAAAAGTCTGCCTAGGTACAACCATTCCATAATTATCCTGTAAATATCGGTACAAAACACTTCTATAATGAAAAACCTGTATGTCAGATGAAAGTAGTTCTTCTATGATGTCATGATATTTATCAAGTTTAGAATGGCTGTTTCGATGTTTGCTTTTTTCAAAACCATCAAGATATTTGGAAACCGTGCGTCTGTCTACATTGAGCTGTCTGGCAATTTCAGACTTATTAAGTTTTAAATTATTCTGTTCCATAAAAGTCCTCAGTTTTGGCAGATCTGTCAGTTTTGTGATTTTTAGACTGACAGGCACATTTATATTTATTAACACAGATATCACCTCCGGAAAGTGCTATCTGTATTATACTAACTGAGCATTTTTATTTGAGAATTTTTGAGCATCTATATATTAGCATTTATAATAAGTTCAATCCGTTGGATAATCTTACAAGAGAAATGGCTTAAATGGGGGAATACGGCATGAGAAAGAGAATACACGAAATGTCTTGGGCTTTTGATGATATATGGGAACAGATTAAAGATATACACGAAGTCTTAAAACTCTATGAGGAAAGATTAGAGGAAAGCGCGGAAACCGAAGCAGAATTTAAAGCACAAAGCATAATAAGAGGACAACTAAAACTTCTTGAACTTGCGGAAAAGG
>JAXJTU010000035.1:0-6845 GCA_036309425.1 Agathobacter sp. | reverse complement strand
TCGTTTGGAAAATCTTTTTATAGAAGGATCTTCTCTTGAACCAACGTTACTTGAAAGAATCAGGATAGATATAGAGCGAATGCCAGATATGGCAAATGAGGAAAGTTCTAAAATCTATACATGGTGGAAAGATTTAAATGATGATTTTATCAGACTGAATCAGAATTATCAGGATTATATTCGTGACCTAAATAGTGTTAAAGCAGAAGAAATGATGCGAACAAAAGAATTTCTGATTTTTAAAGACCGGTTGATAGAATATCTTCGAAGCTTTATTAAAGGATTACAACGCAATGTTGGCGTAATTGAGGAATGCCTTAGATTTCAGGATGAAGAACTGCATAAAAAAATGATTCAAAAAGTTGTTGATTATGAGATGTCAATTCCCCGTATTGATGGTGAAGTCTCAAAGGAAATGATTGAGTCAAAAATCAAAGGAAGATTTAAGAGCATTTATGATTGGTTTGCCGGAAGCGATGGACAGGAAAATGAAGCAGCTAAGCTTTTTGATGCAACAAATGAAATAATTCGAAGAATAACAAGATATGCAGCTACACTCAGCGAGAAAAATGCACTTGGCGCAAATAGGAAAGAAGAATATAAAAAAATTGCCGAGCTTTTCATGAAATGCGATGATGTTGCAGAGGCACATAAAATGTCCGCGATGGTTTTTGGAATGGAAAGACCATTTCATATCGGTGCAGATAGTATCAGGGAGACTGATAGTATAAATAAGGGTGTGTATGAGGAAGCTCCGCTTCAAGTAGAATTAAAACCCAGAATTCGAACATACCGTGAAAAAACAAAGCGCTCTTCAATAATTGAGTCTAAAGAGAAAAAACTTGAAACACGTAGAATGATGTTACAAAAGCAAAAGGAGGAGATGCAGAAGCTCAAACTCCTTGAGAGAGATGGAATAATTGATTTTTCAGAACTTCCAATTATAGAGACAAGAATAAGAGAGATACTTTTGAAGTGGATTTCGGATGCAATGGAATCTGCAGACTATACAGCTAGAACGGACGATGGAAGAACCTATATTTTAGATATAAATGATAATTATGAAAAATGTGTAGTACATTGTGAGGATGGGAATTTTACAATGCCAAAGATGAAAATTGTTTTTAAAGAGGAACTATAAGCATGAATGAATTAGAAATTTTGTTAAATAATCGATGGATACTTAAATCTGATAATAAAGAACTTTATTATCAATTAAGAGATGCCGTTGGAGATTTAAGAAAGTTTTCAAATGAAAAACTGGGATGTCAGATAATCGATAATTCTATTTTGATAAAAATGGAGAAAATACCAGCAGTTCCAGAAGCCTTTATGGGAATACAGCAGTTTACTTCAAAAGAAGAATATACATACCTATGTATTTTACTAATGTTTCTTGAAGATAAAGACGCGCAGGAACAGTTTATCCTCTCGCAGCTGACAGAGTATATATCAGCGAATCTGCCAGGAGAAATTACAGACTGGACATTGTATATCAATAGAAGACGATTGATAAAAGTGCTCAGATATGCAGTAGATCAAGGTCTGTTATTTGTAACAGACGGGACAGATGATGTGTTTATGGATGCAGCTGATGGAGAAGTGTTGTATGAAAATTCGGGTGCATCAAAATATTTTATGAGAGTTTTTCCGAGGGATATTATGGAATATTCAAGTCCGGATAATTTCCGTGAGAGTGAGTGGTTTGAGCTAGATGAAGACCGTGGATTTGCACGAAGAAACAGAGTCTATAAAAGACTTCTGTTTGCTCCGGCGATGTATAGAGAAGATGGTTCTGAAGAGGATTTTGAGTATTTAAAATATTATAAAGGCAGGCTGATTGATGAATTAGAGCAGATGTTTGATTGTCATGTTCATATTCATCGTGGCAGTGCGTATATCTTATCAGGGGATGATTGCAGGATGGGGGCTACATTTCCAGGAAATAATGCGCTTGCAGATATAATCCTTTTATGTTGCGGAGAAATTAGAAAAAAGATAGAAAAAGAAGAGTGGAAAGTCACGCAAGATGAAATGTGCATTGTAGACAAAATATCGTTGGAAAATTTGATTAAAGATGTAAAGAGTAAATATGGTATGGGCTTTTCAAAGTCGTATCGCCAGATGCCGGAGGGAGAATTTTCTAATGTGGTAATTGAAGAGATGGAGCGTTGGATGTTTTTGAAGAAGGTAGATGAATCACATATGATAAAAATATGTCCACTTGTTGGAAAGATTCAGGGAAGCTATCCAAAGGACTTTGCAGGAGGAAATGAAAATGAATAGTAGATGGCAGGCTAATAAAATCGGACTTATAAATTTCTGGTATTATGACGAGCAGGAATTTCCTTTTGTAAAGGGTCGAATGTTACTACGAGGATCAAACGGTTCAGGAAAGTCAGTTACAATGCAAAGTGTTGTTCCACTTTTGCTTGATGGAAATATGAGTCCGGAAAGATTAGACCCATTTGGTTCAAGAGATAGAAAAATGAGTAGTTATCTGCTTGAAGAAAATGATTCAAGGGAAGAGAGAACAGGTTATTTATATCTCGAATTCAAGAGAAAAGATAGTGATACATATCTTACAATCGGAATGGGAATTCGAGCCAGAAAAGGTAAACCGCTTGACAAATGGTATTTCAGTCTTACAGATGGACGCCGCGTAGGCAAAGATTTTTTCCTGTATAAAGATATTGGTGAAAAAGTTACTCTTTCCAAAAAAGAATTAGAAAACAGAGTAGCAGAAGGTGGACGAGTATTTGATAGACAAATTGAATATATGGATTATGTCAATCGTCATGTATTTGGTTTTGAGACTACCGACGAATATAAAGAGATGATAGATTTGCTGATACAGCTTAGAACACCAAAGCTGTCAAAAGACTTTAAACCATCTGTAATAAATGATATATTAAGTGATTCTCTTCAGCCACTTTCAGATGATGATTTGCGTCCCATGTCAGAAGCAATTGAGAGCATGGACAACATGAATATGAATTTGAGAAGTCGCAAAGAAGCAAAGCAGGCAGCAGAAAAGATTAATTCGGTTTTTGGTAAATACAACAAAGTCTTGCTTTTAGAAAAGACAGATAAATATGTCCAGGTACAGCAGAAACTACAACAGCTTAATGAAGAGCAAAAAACAAATCAGAAAAAATATAAAGAATACAATAACAGGATAGAAAGTCTTGAAAAGGAAATTCAACAAATAAATGAAAAAAAGGAATTATTAGAAAAAGAAAAAGACTCTCTCAATAATAGCAATGCAGTGTCATTAAAGGATAGAGAAACAAAGCTCTATGCTGAAATTGAGTCTGATAAAATGAATCTTGAAAAGAAAAACCATACATTGTCACTAAAACAAGAACAATATCAAGATGTGCAAAATCAGATAAAGGATGAAGAAGACAGGAAGTACAATAAACAAAAGGAAATAGATTCAATTTTAAATATCATGCAGGATGAAGCAGAACAAATGTCATTTCAGGAATTTGAATTTATGAAAGATGAATTCAGTCAGGATATGGAAAAGGAGTTTAAGTTTGAGCTTCACAGACAGCAGTTTGATAATACATATAAGAGCATCGTAGAGGGAGAAAAGCTTCTTGAAGAATTAGATAGCCTTGACAGGCAAAAAGATGAACTTCTTCAAAAACGAGAGCAGAAGATAAGGGAAATTGATTCAATTCAGCGAAAGATTTCAGAGCTTGAGTCAGTCTTGGTACAGGTAGGGAATGAATGGAAAGAAGCCTTGTACAAATGGAGCGAGATTAACTTGGAGCTTAAATTAGAAAGAGACATTCTCGGTGAAATTAGTAAATTTGCAGATGATTACAATGAGGCTTCTGATTTTGTTTTTGTGCGTCAAAAGGTAAATGATACTTACCTGGAAAAAAAGATGCATATAGAGCGTGAGCTTAATTTGAATCAAAATGAATGTGCTCAGATAAAGGAAGAACTCTCGAAAACCAAATCTGAGTTAGATGAATGGGAAAACCAAAAAGAACCACAGCCAGACAGAACTGAGGCGGTGATTAATAATCGTAAAAGACTTGAAAAAGCAGGAATACCATATCAGGAATTTTATAAGGTAATTGAATTTGGAGCAGGACTAGATGATGAAACTTGTAATCATTTAGAGGAAGCACTTCTTAGAATGGGAATACTCGATGCAATCGTGGTTGATGAACAATATAAAGAACAGGTGCTTGCACAATCTAAAGGTTGTGAAGATAATTACCTTTTTGCAGGAAAAACTGCGGCTGAGAAAAGCCTGCTTGATGTATTAGAGTTAAATGATGAAGTAAATGATATTTTTTCTAATCAGAGAATTACAGGAATCCTTAGAAATATTGCTTTTGATGCAGATGACCTTGTATCAGTATCTGCTGATGGCTCATATAAAATGGGTATTGTTTTTGGTACAATTTCAGGAGAATATGAAGCCAGCTTCTTAGGAACAAAAGCAAGAGAAAGAAATCGTCTTGCAAAAATACAAGAATGTAAGAGTCTGATTGCAGATTATGAAGAGACAATAAAAAAACTTGAACAAGAAATCAAAAATTTAGGTATCAGAAAAGAATTACTTGATAAGGAATTAAAAGAACTTCCAAATGATGCTGATATGAGAGAAGCCTTTAAGCTTCTTTCAGAGAAAGAGCATGAGTTGGATAGAGAAAAAGGTGAAGTGGCAAGAGTTGATCAGCAGCTGACTTCTCTGGCTGAGGAAATTAAAGAACAAAAGAGAACAGCTTTAGAGATATCCGAAAAACTATATTTGACATGTTCTTATAATGTATTTAAAAATGCAAAAGCCGCCGCCGAAGGCTATGACAAAAATTTAATTGAACTAAAGTCTAATCATGAATTGTTTATCAGAAGTGTGGAACATCTGAAAGACAGAAGAGAGTATCTTGAAGATTTGGATTTGGATATGGATCAGGTTCGTTATGATATTAGAGCATTCGAGAAGAAAATCAGACAGAATACTGATGAAAGAGATTCAATCCTAAAGCAGCTTGAATTAACAGATTATGAATCTATCAAAGAAAGATTGGATGAATGTATAAATTGGTTAAATTCTTATCCAAATTTATTTGAAGCGCGTGTATCAGAAAGAACAAAAGCAGTGGATGATGCAGAGGCTAATCAAAAAAATATATCTATAAATGAACAAAAAATTATTGCTTATGAAAAGAAGCTTGAGTATTATTCAAGATGTTATGAGCAGGAGAAGCTACTTGGTTATGTTGACATTCCACCAGAGATTAGTGATGATGTAAAGAATATTTATGATTATCTGGCATGCGATGTAAAAACTTCAGACAAGGATAATATAGTAAACAATTTGAATAAGGTATACTTTGAAAATAGAGGATTTTTGACAGATTATCAGCTTACTCAAAGTGAATTATTTGGAGAAATGCAAAACGAAGAATATGCAGATGAATATAATCCAAAAAGAATGGATATTCTTGCACGCTATCAAGGTGTAAAGGTATCATTTTCAAGTCTTTTGGCTCATCTTGAAGAAGATATCAATGAGTTAGAAAACCTTATAAAAGACAGTGATAGAGAGCTTTTTGAAGATATTCTTGCAAATACAGTAAGTCGTAAGATACGAGGAAAAATCAATGCTTCAAATATGTGGGTTCAGAAAATGAACAATCTTATGAACAGCATGGATACTTCAAGTGGTCTTAAGCTGAATCTTCGATGGAGAAGTAAAACAGCAGAAAAAGAAGACCAGCTTGATACTCGGGAATTAGTTGAACTTTTAAAGAAAGATTATCGATTAATGAGTGAAGAGGAAGCATCCAAATTATCATTACATTTTAGATCGAAGGTTGAAGAGGCCAGAAGAAGTGCAAGAGATAGTGTTGGAATGATATCGTTTTACCAGATAATGAAGGAGACACTTGATTATAGAAAATGGTTTGAATTTCAGCTTTTTTCACAGAAGACAGGAGAACGCCAGAAAGAACTTACAAACAGTGTGTTCGGAACATTTAGTGGTGGAGAAAAAGCAATGTCTATGTATGTACCATTATTCTCAGCTGTTGTTGCCAAATATCAGGGAGGAAGGGACGATGCACCTAGACTAATATCGTTAGATGAGGCTTTTGCAGGAGTCGATAGCAGAAATATACGAGATATGTTTAGACTTATGACACAGTTTGAATTTGATTTTATCATTAATTCACAGGTCTTATGGGGAGATTGCGATACGCTTGATGCATTGGCAATCTATCAGCTTATTCGTCCTTTGAATGCAAAATTTGTTACAACAATGCCATATTTATGGAATGGACGTAAGAAAGAACTTTTAGAGGATGAAGATATGGTCGAGCAAAGAGGGATAGAGATTGAACAAGAATCATAATCATGAACTACTGAAGAAAGAATGTATTCAATATTTTAAGAATAATACTATCTGGAAACAGTTATTTGTTGGGTTTCGAAATAAATATGAATCATACGGAAGATTTTCTGGTAAAGTGATAATAAAACATTTATCACTTCAGGATATTGAAGAACTTGAAGGTTTTTTTGGACAGAATTATCACGGTAAGAAAAGTGCGACGGTTTCAGCAGAAAAATTTGAGAAGGCTCTGTTGAAAAGCAAATTTGCAGCAATAAAACCACAAGAAATTCTAGAAGCTTATTTTGGAACTAAATTAATTGCAAAATCAGAAGTGGAGACTTTAAAAGAACAAAAAAAGAAAGCTTCCTGTATACTTTAAATAGGTCAAGAGATTGACACAAAATAATACCTCAAGTAAATTTAGATTATTACTGACCTGCCAGTTGGTAAAATCTAAAGAATACAAGAGGTATCTAAAATG
>JAXJTU010000034.1:0-1598 GCA_036309425.1 Agathobacter sp. | reverse complement strand
GTGCAACTATTACATCTCCAGCAGTATTAACCATACCAATCAGCATTTCGAGAATAAAGTTAATTCCGATAACAAGAGAGATAATACTTGCATCTATACCAAGCTGTGCCAGCAATGTTACGAGACACAAAATAAGTGTTCCTGGCGCGATTGGAGCCCCCAGTGAAAGAATCAGTACAAGGACGAAGAGAATTAGTAAACCTTCCATGTCCAAAGTTACGCCACATACACGAGTGAAGAATAAACTTGAAATGATGAGGCATATACAGTTGCCTACCATGTTCATTGTAGCTCCGAGCGGTATAGAAAATGAACTTATATGTTGAGGAATACCAAAACGTCTTTTGCATATACGAAGAGTCATTGGAAGTGCAGCAACACCTGATCCCTTAAGGAATGTATTTTTCATAGTCTGAGCATACTTGCGAATAAATGTAATAGGATTTAAGCCTGTTCCAATGAAAAGGAGGATTAAATACGATATGAGCATGATCAGGAATCCCGCTAAAAGAGTTCCAATAAGTTCAAATGTAGCAATATATGTCGTTCCTTTTGAATGTAAAACTACGTTTACAACTGAGCAGTAAACTACAAATGGAACAATTTTCATAAGTATGGATGAAACCTTGCTTAAGAGAGTATCTAATTCTTCAAACAAGATTTTGAGGTTTGTAACGCGTTTGCCACATGTAGCCATTCCACTACCTATTACAAGAGCTATAATCATTAACTGCATAGAGTTAACACTTATGAATGGCTCAATGATATTATGTGGAATAAGCGTTGTTATGTTAGCCATGATAGAGAAATCATCAGTAGTTTCTGCAATATTGTAATATGACAGAATGCCCGGCTCGCCTGGTTTGAATAATTGGAAGCTGAGTATACCAACGAATGTAGCAATAACTGAAATAATACCATAGCACGCAATTACATGTTTTCCTGTCTGACCGAGCTCTGACAAACCTTCAAACTTGAACATGGAACATGTTATAGAGATGAATACAGCAGGTGCTGTAATACACATAAGTGCCGATATAAAAAGGGTTTCTACAGGATCAAATACATATCCAATCATCCATTGCAAAACATTATCAGGAAGCATTGTTCTGAAGATTAAGCCTGTTGCAACAGCCAAAAGAATAGATGTAATAGTATATGTAGACAGAATTCTTTCAGGTATACCTGTAGTGATGGTCAGGATATTAAGTGATCCACTATGTTTGTACTTAATGGAATCAGAGTAGCTTCGTAGCATTACACTTCTGATTGCATTTTCTGCTTCTCCGCCAAGTTGATCGAGAGAAAAGCTTCCAACATGATCATCTAATAATAAAGAACTTCCAGGCATGATGATTTTGATACGAGGAACTCCCATATGCTTGGAAATAGTTACTTTTATTACAGCATCTTCTGTGGCTTTTTCTTCGAGCATAAGTAAGGTCTCTTCGGAAATAAGAATTGCCTCCATAAGGTCGCGCTGTCCTAAACGGTATTTTTCTAAAGTCTCTTCAATGAAGATAAGGCAGTTACTGACCCCATTGGGTTTTACATGGTATTCAACAGTTTATTTCATATAAAGTGCTCCATATTATATC
>JAXJTU010000033.1:0-13208 GCA_036309425.1 Agathobacter sp. | reverse complement strand
AATCAAAGTAGCTTACAGCCTTTACATTTTTCTGAATATCCATTCGTTCTTGAATTGGTCCTGAAACTTTACCGCGATAGTGTATAATCTCGTAGTCAGTACATTTGCAACGACTTTGAGGGTAATATCCGCAGGGACATGGATTCATTGCTGCTACAAACATGAAGTTAGCGGGGTAAGAATTGGTGCCATTAACTCTTGAAATTGTTACTCTTTTATCTTCTAATGGTTGGCGCAAAGCATCAAGTGTACTTTTACTACACTCAGCCAATTCATCTAAAAAAAGTACTCCATTGTGCGCTAAAGAAACTTCCCCAGGCATTGCAAAACTTCCGCCACCAATTAGTGCATTTAGGGAAATGTTGTGATGTGGTGAACGAAAAGGTCTGGTTTTCAGTAAACCTTTGTCTGGCTCAAGCAGACCAGCAATACTGTGGATTTTTGTCACTTCCAAAGATTCCTGTTCCGACATTACTGGAAGGATTGTTGGAATTCTCTGTGATATCATAGTCTTTCCACAACCTGGTGAGCCAATCATTAAAACATTGTGGCCTCCAGCTGCGCCTAAGACGATGGCATCTATTAAATCATCCTGTCCTTTTACATCTTCAAAGTCTAAGTCAGAGTCAATAATTCTTGGAGTAATATTCTCAGGAGAGTTATCTGGATTTGTAGGCTTCTTTTTTCCTTCTATAAATTGAACTACATCACGAAGTGTCTCAAATCCATAAATTTCGATGCCTCTTACAGCTTTTGCTTCGTTCATATTTTCAAAGGGAACAATGACTTTTTTTATTCCAGAGTTCATTGCTTCTGTTACCATTGGAAGAATTCCATAGCATGGACGTAATCGTCCGTTAAGGGAAAGTTCACCAACAAAGGCATAGTCTTCCATATTTTTTGCGCAAATCTGGTCGGTTTGCTGGAGTAAAGCAATAGTCATTCCAAGGTCATAATGCGAGCCGCGTTTTCTCCTGTTGCCAGGAGCAAGACTAATAATTGTTTTCTGTTGACCACGGATTGTTGTTGCTTCTATTTCTATCAGGAAACCTTCGATTCCTTCAGTTGACATACTTTTTACTACTGTTGCCATTTTTTGTGTCTCCTTCTATTTCCATATTTCTGTGGGGATATTATATTTACTGGCGGCCTCCATTGTCGTTCTGGTGCCGCTGCTTTTTCCTGGTTCGATAACATGTAGACATGTTGATAGTGCTGCGATAATTCGGTTTCTTCGTGGGAAATTATATGTTCTCGGTAATACTCCGGGTGGATATTCACTTATGGTTAGACCGGTTTGGTGAATTTTTTCCATTAGTGTTTGGTGTTCTGATGGATAGCAATGGTCGAGACCGTTTCCGAGTACCGCAACGGTAATTCCATTTTCTTTAATAGTGCAGGTGTGGGCGTACGAGTCGATACCTTTTGCCATTCCGCTGATGACATATTGGTTGTGACATACGGCATCAGTGGCGAGCATAATTGCGGTCGATTTTGCATTTGAAGTGCAGCGTCTTGCTCCTACAATTCCCCAACCTCTCTTAAGGGGTATCTCCTGACCTTTTGCGTACAAGAGTGTTGGTAGCGTTGGTTCTTCTGAAAAAATTTGAGGCAATTCATCATTTAATGTTAAAATTTTTATGTTTTTTTCATTGCATTGATGCTGAATTTTTTTCGCATTTTCTAGTGAGAGTATTGTTGGATTAACATTTGCTTGTTCTTTTAGTGCTTCAAAAATTTGTGATGGTTTACTGTATAATCGTAATAGCTGGTGTTGTTTTACTGGCCCGATTCCTTTTGTTTGTGTTAGCCAGATCCAATATAGTTGTTCGTTGTTTTTTACCATGGTAGCCACATTTCATCCTCCCTCATTTCGTTCATTATCAATTTTTCGTAGTCTTCATGTGTGATTTTGCTTTCGACGAACATTTGATATTGTTGAGCTGGGTTGCATTGAAAGCAAGATAAGATTTTTTCTGTTGTGACGCGAGTGTCTATTTTTTCTGTTACATAGTTTTGGTAGCTGCTGTATTTGTAGTCTAAGGGAAATCTGACCATCTTGGCTCGAACTGGATTTAAATGAATGTATCGACTTACCTCTAAAAAATATGTTTCATCGTTTATTATGCTTGAGGCATAGCGGGATTCGAATAAGTGACCACTGTATCCGTACTTCACGTTGTATGTGCGAGAATAAGCGTTAAGGATTCTTTTCATTATTTTCCATATTTCGGTATTTGTTGTTTCAATTAACATGTGAAAGTGGTTAGTCATTAGACAATAACTATGCAAATCAAAAGGGTATTTCTGTTGCGTCATTTCTACTAGTTTCATGAAAATCTCGTAGTCTTCATGTTCGTCAAATATTTTTATTCTTCTTATTCCTCTTCCCATGACATGGTATGTAGCGCCTGGGAACCAGTCTCTCTTTTTTCTTGCTATAGATTTAATCTCCCTTCTGGAAAGACTGTGTATTTTTTGCACGCAAAATGAGAATACAATGCCTTTCCCAATTTTTTATTTTGTGTACACTTTTGAAAACTTGGTCGAAATGACCATTATTTGAATTAGATGGCGAGTGCCATCTGAATTGTGCTTATTTACGTTAACATATTATGAAGTGTGTTGCAAGTAATTTAATGAAGTTACAACATTTCCAGATGAAAATGATAAGGTTAGACTTTTTATGGACAAACATTTTGGTTTTAGTTAATATGGAATTGGTATTATTCAGTTGATAAAAGGGTAAATGAGATGCAACATAATAATTGGATGGCAAAACTAACATTAGAAATAATGCAACAGCTCCCACGAAAGTATGCAACAAGCGAATTTATAGAAAAAAGAATTACAACCGAAGATTTTACTCGAGAAGATATTAATCCAGATTTCTACTATGTAGTAGATGTATTAAAATCACGTGTAATCTGCATAAAAAAAATGGACAATACCGTATATCCTCTCTCACTCGGAGAGTACCAAACAATTACTATGTTAGACAGATGCAGAGATTTAGGGACTCGTTTGGAAGTAACCCATTTATTGTTAATGGCATACATTCATGATTTAGACGAATTGTTAAAGAAATACTTATCATCAAAAGTAATGGCAAAATTTCATAGAAGATATACGATGTTATTGAAATCTTGGGATGAGGAACTATATGGATTTTGGAATCCAGAAAGCGCAAAATATCTACCGCTAGATGAAGAAGAATTTAGAACAATCGAAAACAAATTGAAGAAAATGTCTTCTCAACAACTAGAGAAAATATTTGATTCATCAGACCCATCTTTATTTGTTGAACACTTTTGCGAAGTGATTGAATTAGCCTTTGGTAAAAAAACTTTTACAATAATTTCTTTTTCATTAGAAGCGTGCGAAAGTGCTTTGGAGCAATTTTTTTAAAAATAAACTTTATTAAGAAAATATAAAGTAAATAATGATTTTGGGAGAAACTGCAGGTTTGAACAGTAAGTGGTAAAAAATTTTGGTGTAGAATCTTGTTGATTGTTAGTATATAATATATTTCATCTACAATTGAGGAGGTAAACAATGCCAAAATTTCAATATCCAGGTGTGTTTATAGATAATAAAAATAGCAAAAATTCGGTTAAGAATAATGCAAGAGGTGTTTTTACCCAATTTTATAATACATTAATGAATATGGATTTTTCATTAGCGAATAAATTATTATATTGGTTAAATGATTGGAGTGGGTATATATTACCAAATGAAAAATCATTTAAATATAATGAATTAATAAAATATGAACAATATAGTATTTTTGAAGCGAATTTTGGATTCAATGTTGGTAGTGAAGCCGGGGGATTACATTATGGAGTAATAATTGATAAAAATAATAGCAAATCAAGTAAGATATTGATGGTTATTCCATTTAAATCCTTGGATGAGGGAGAAACAGAAGATGATATTGATCAAAGGACAGAGGTATATTTAGGTAATAAAGTTTTTGAGATTGAAGTAAATCGACAGAAAGAAAAATTGAGAAAAATAAATTCTAGATTAAGGAAATATGAAGAAGTTGATGAAAATGGGAATAATATCATTTCTAAAGATGATACATATAAGAAATTGTTGAAGAAAAAATCTTATTATGAAACCGAAATATCAAAAATGTCAAGAGGCACAATCGCTCAAGTTGGTCAAATGTGTCTAATGAGCAAGATGAGAATATATTATCCCACATCTACTTCGGAAAAACTGTATGGAATAAAGTTGTCACCTGAAAATATTAAAAAAATTAAAGAAAAATTTGACGAATTGTATTTCTAAAATTATTGACTTTTGCGTAAAAATGCATATAATAGAGTATGCAACAACAGAGTTGCGTTAAAAGACTATGCCCAAACGGGCCGGATTTATATCCATTAAAAAATAAAAAAGATTACTTTTATGGACAGCAGTTATGCTGTCCTTTTTTCGCACCTCAGATTAACTAAACGGCATTGGGACGGAGTTCTCTGGCTCTTTTATTGTCCCTAGTGGCCTTTTTTTCGTGTGACTATTATGTGACCATAATATGATATTAATTAGTAGGCATAATCGCCATACATAATTAAGTAGTTAGTAAGGGAGAGTTACGTTATGAAAAGGAAATTGTATTTATTTGCAATTATGTCTGCAGCAACACTATGTATCTGTGGCTGTAAAGAAACAAAAAAAATTTCAACTGAAACACAAAACGAAGAAGTGGAGAAAGAGTCAGAAACCGAGACAGAAAAACTTGAAGAAGAGACTCAAACTGAAGCTTCAAATATAATCGAAAGTGAATCCCAACAAGAAGAAGTCACATCACTAAATCAGGAATTGTTATCTTATAACTTATTATCTTTATATATAAATGATATTAATAAAAGTGACAATGGATATGAAATTAATGCAGATGTATATGAAGCAATGCTCATAAAATGTGATGAGGCAGAAAATCTTTCTGAGGGCAGCATACTTGAATTTGGAGATAATACTCTTGTAGTAGAAGAGATAGAAAGAGCAATAAACAATGATTATAGGTCAGTGACATTAAGTGATGTCAATGAGGATATTTACCAATATTACTTTGAGATTGATGGTAATTATG
Source organism: Agathobacter sp. (assembly GCA_036309425.1). Classification (GTDB taxonomy): domain Bacteria; phylum Bacillota; class Clostridia; order Lachnospirales; family Lachnospiraceae; genus Roseburia. Next base: position 8,107 of record JAXJTU010000033.1, on the reverse strand, counting down.
ATTTTGTTGATAAAAATGGAGTAAAATTTTATTGTTTAGAAGATTATGATTCTAGTGGATGTGTATCGTATAAAGTATTTGAGAATCATTTAATACATACAAGTGATGATACAAGCGTTGCTATGGTTGAATCCTGTATGGGCTATAATGAATCTGCTGGTTATACAATCAAAACTTCAGAAGCTAGATTAGATTTAATGAAACCACGATTAAATGCAAATATTATTAGTATGGCTGATTTTTATAGCATAGTTAAAGATATGAGTATATATAATCCATTTAGAGTTGAGATGGATGATATGGGAAATATAACATATATGGAAGAAGGTTACATGCCATAACACTTATTTAAGTTTATTACCGTTATCAGCGTGCCCAACAGCATACAAAGCCATTAGATTGTGACCACGACGGAGTCCGAGGGAAAATAGAATCTAGAACCCGTAAATATTGAGAAAGCAAGCAGGCTGTATATATTTGCAGTCAGACCGTCGAACAATGTCGGCACTTAATGAGCACAGTACCGCAAGGTGCTGCGCGAATTTAGTACCGCTACATTGTCCGGAGAGCGAGAGCGTGTCTGACAGCAAATATATACAGCCTGCTTGCTTTCTCGAGCCACAATGTAGTTCTAAAATATATGTAGCTGTGTTATACTAAAAACAATAGATGTTTTGTAGATTTTGCAATAAGGAAAGGCTGAAGAATAAATGTTATATCCAATAAGTATACAGACATTTGAAACAATAAGAGAACGAGACTATATATATGTAGATAAAACCGATTTGATATATGAGCTTGCAAAAGAGCATGTGTGCTTTTTATCAAGACCACGAAGATTTGGAAAGTCACTACTAATTAGTACATTAGAAGCTTATTTTTTAGGCAGGAAGGAATTATTTCAGGGACTAAAAATGGAGTCCCTGGAAAAAGATTGGGAAGAGTATCCGATATTTAGAATTGATTTCGCAGATGGAGATTATTCAAAGTCAGACTTTCTTGAGAAAAAGCTAGAGGAGTATGTTGCCAGCTGGGAAAAAATATACGGAAAAAGTGATATTTATGAAACCCTTACAGGGCGCTTTAAGTATGTCATGGAGGAAGCAACAAAACAGACCGGACACAAAGCGGTAGTTCTTATAGATGAATACGATAAACCAATGTTAGATGTTATTGGTACAGACTTGGAAGAAAAAAATCGCAATACTCTAAAAGGATTTTACGGAACATTTAAATCGGCAGATGCCTCGCTTCGATTCGTGCTCCTGACAGGAGTTACAAAGTTCAGCCAGATATCAGTATTTTCCGGATTCAATCAGCCAAAAGATATCAGCATGGACAGCAAGTTTGATGCAATCTGTGGTATCACAGAAAAAGAGCTGCTTCAGTATTTTGAAGAACCAATAAAAGAAATGGCAGAAAAAAATGTTTGCTCTATTGAAGAAATGAAAGGTGAATTGAAGAAGCAATATGACGGATATCATTTCAGTGAGAACATGTTAGATATCTATAATCCATTCAGTATCATTAATGCATTTGATATTAAAAGAATTGATGACTACTGGTACAGAAGTGGAACACCAACATACCTTGTAAAGCTTCTTGAAGGACATAACGTAAACATGCAGAAACTAACATCAAGGTCATATACTACAGAATACTTCATGGATTATCGAGCAGATGCAGAAGATCCCCTTGCCATGCTTTACCAAAGTGGATATCTTACAATAAAAGGTTATGATATGCGCCGTAGAATGTACAATCTGGATTATCCAAATGACGAGGTAAGACGAGGCTTTGTGAGTCTCATGGCCAATAGCTATTTCCATACAAAAGAAGCTGATAATCAGAATTGGATTATACAAGTAGATGATATGCTACGAGATTGCGACCTTGATGGAGTACGAGATGCATTCACATCATTTCTGGCATCAATACCTTACGAAGCCAATAAGGACGAAAGAGCCAAGGATTTTGAAACACATTTTTCATACACCTTCTATATTATCAATCGTCTTCTTGGATGCTACACAACTCTTATAGAAAAACAAAACAGCAAAGGAAGAGCAGACATTATAATAGAAACAGACAACGATATATTTATCTTCGAATTTAAGTTGGACAAAAGCGCCGAAGAAGCATTACAACAGATAGAAGAACAGCAATATGCACTTCCATATCAAGATGATAAAAGGCAGATTCACAAAATCGGAGTAAATATATCAAGTACAAGCAGAACAGTCGACGAGTGGTTAGTTGTTAACGATTAAAGAAAGCCATTTTTATCATCAATATAGAACCCGTGCTATACTAAAAAAGAAATTGAAAATGTTAATAAAAAGGAGTAAAAAATGAAACACAAACTAACGAAAATCCTCTTTGCGCTAGCAATCACAATACTAAGTATTGGATTTTCAACAAATACAGAAAACGTGCAGGCGCAAATATCAAAAGCATCAGACGGAAACTGGTACTACTACAACAATGGAAAAATAGACAAAACCTATACGGGGCTGGACAAAAACCAGTACGGCTGGTGGTACGTCAAAAACGGCAAAGTAGATTTTACCTACAATGGCACCGCCATAAATTCAAATGGCGAATGGCTGGTCAGAAACGGCAAAGTAGATTTTGGCTATACAGGAGTAGCAGCAGTAAATGGAGCACAGTATCGAGTTGTCAAGGGTAAGGTTGACTACTATTACTATGGATTAATGAAGAGCAACGGTGTATGGTACAATCTCAAAAAGGGAAAAGTAACAAATTATTCATCGTATGTTAATGCAGGACCAGTAACCCGAGGAAGTGATACATGGTACACAAAAAATGGAAAAGTCGACTTTTCCTACACCGGTGTGGATGAAGGTACCGACGGAAAATGGTTCTATAGAAACGGTAAATTAGATGTAGGATACAAAGGTCTTGTTAAGTGCTCCGATGGAAACTGGAGATATAATGACCGTGGAAACTTTCCAGACAACATATTTTATTCCTTAGTGCAAAATGAAAATGGCTGGTGGGCTGTCAAAGAAGGCGTTGTTGATTTTTCATATAACGGCTTTGTAGCAAACCAGAACGGAGCCTGGTATGTCAAAAACGGCAAAGTAGATTTTTCATACACAGGATATAGTTCAGTGTATGAAGATGTTGGCGGAAAATTAATGTCATGCCAGTATTATGTAAAAAATGGAAAAATACAGTACAAATACGATAAAAACTCTGAAGCAAATGAATACAGATGGTACACGAAAAATGGCCAGGTTGTCTATAACTACACGGGCATAACAAAAATGGCTGATGGCTGGTACAAAATCGTAAACGGCCATGTAGATAATTTTTTCAGTGGCCTTGCAAAAAATGAGTATGGCTGGTGGTATATCAAAGATGGAAAAGTTGATTTCTATTTTAACGGAATAGTTTTTGATGGAAATAATTATTGGGTTGTAAAGAGCGGAAAAGTCGACTTTACTTATACAGGATTATACAGAGAGTATGACAATACAGAATACTATATAAAAAATGGAAAAGCAGATTTTTCGTATACAGGTTTTGCTCAGTATGGATCAAGCCAGTCGTATATGAGAAATGGAAGATGCAATACATATCAAAGCTTTTTATTACAATACAACAATAAATGGTATTATATTTATGAAGGTAATTACAGTGAAGCATACAATGGTCTTATATCAAATGATTATGGAAAGTGGTATATCAGAAATGGAATAGTTGATTTTTCATATAACGGAACATATCAAGACAGCAAAGGTGTAAAATATATCATAAAGAATGGAAAGGCAGTCGAATAGATATGATATAATTAGCAGAGTGAAAATAATAAACGATGACAGGTGATAAAATGGGAAAGACAAAAGTAATAGTAGTGACACATAAAGAGTTCGATGACTCAAAGCTTACAGAAGGATACCAGGTAGTAACAGTAGGTCCCAATGCCCCACACAAAGAAGGATGGGTGCATGATAATACCGGAGACAATGTAGCACACGAGAACCCATATTACTGTGAACTCACAGCACAGTACTGGGCATGGAAGAACCTTCCAGAGGATGTAGAGAATGTCGGATTAGTACATTACAGAAGATATTTCATGGACTACAAGGTGGGCTCAGACAACTACTGGCAGGATATCCTAAGCATACAAAAAGCAGAACAGATATTAGAAAAGTATTCCATAATTGTACCAATAAGAAGCTTCAAAAACTCAGGAAGCTCAATCCTTTACAGAAGAAAACCAATAGAAAAACAGGACCCAAACTGGCTCCTCATTCAGAAAATAATAAACAGGGATTTCCCGGAAGAAGCAGCTGCATTTGATAAGGTAATCTATGGAAGAACACAGGTATGGTGTAACATGCTGATTACAAAACGTAAATACTTCGATGCCTATACCAGGTGGATATTTGATGTATTAGGAAAATATGATGAAGAGTTAAAATTAGCAGGCAAAGAGCGTACACCACGAGTAGACGGATATCTCTCAGAATTACTAATTCTGGTGTGGATAACTGCACATATTCCAAGCGACAAGGTGTATTACTGTCCTATGGAGAACAACGAAGATGCTCCAATGATTCCATATGAAGTCGGAGGCATAGCAAAAATTAGAAGAAATCTTCGAGCAAAACATAAAAAGGCCTATGTAAGGTATAGAGGAATTCGAACAAGAATACATATATGTAAGATGATAATGAAAGGCCAATAATCAGAGGAATAAAATCATGGGAAAGAGCAAGAATGGAAACAAGTCATTAGTTGCAAACTCGATATTCAGTTCATTAAGAACACTAACCACAATAATATTTCCATTAATAACATATCCATACATATCAAGAGTACTCTCAGTCGATAACATGGGACGTATAAATTTTGGCCAGTCAATAGTAAGCTATTTCTTACTATTGGCTGGTCTTGGTATTAGTACCTTCGCTATAAGAGAAGGCTCAAGGATAAGAGATGACAGGCAACGTCTGAACATCTTCTCAAGTCAGGCATTTACAATAAATGTAATAGCAACAGTGCTATCCTGCATGCTATTGGTAGGACTGGTATTTCTGCCAACCAAAATAGCTGACTACAGAGAAATAATTCTTATATTGGGAATAACCATAGCATTATCACCATTAGCAGTAGACTGGCTGTATGCAGTAGAAGAGGACTTTGCATATATCACATTAAGAGGATTCTGCGTGCAGCTGTTGTCCCTGATACTGATGTTTCTCTTCGTAAAAAACGATAGTGATGTATATCTGTATGTAGCACTAACCACACTTGCATCAAGCTTAGGGAATCTGTTCAACTTCTTCCATGCGAGAAAATATGTACATCTAAAGCTGGTAAAAGATACAAAGTGGAATGAATACAAAGGAGCAATAATGCTCTTCTTTGTAAATAGTATTGCATCAACTATATATCTTAACTCAGATGCAACACTTCTAAGTCTTATGAGCGGAGACAGGGCAAATGGTTTATACGGAGTAGCAACAAAGGTATACTCAATAATAAAGCAGATGTTTAATGCCGTAACAGGCGCAATCATACCGCGACTGTCGTATCTGATAAAGAACGATATTGAGCAGTTTGAACAACTACTAAACAGAATATTCTCCCTGACATCATTCTTCATAATACCGGCAATTTACGGAATAATACTCTTAAGAGAAGAAATAATACTACTGATATCAGGCAAGAATTATTTGGATGCAACCAGTTCACTTATAATACTCGCAGTAGCAATATTCTTTGCAGTAATGGCAAATATATTTGTGAACGGACTACTTATATGCATAGGAAGAGAGAAATATGTTCTAAGAGCAACCATCGTAAGTGCAACAGTCAATGTAGGACTTAATTTCATATTCATACCATGGTTAGCGCAGGACGGAGCAGCAATTACAACACTCATAGCAGAAGCAATAGTATGCGTGATGTCATTTTATTATGCAAAAGACTATGTAAAGAAACTGGTAGACTTCGCAGAGCTGGGCAAATCACTTGTCGGAGCCACACTAATGTTTGCAATAGCACTAGCGGCAAGAGGAATGTTTATAGAACAGTTTGGGATTATGATAAGAATATTACTAACTGTTATTGTAAGTGTGCTGACATATGGAGTGATAATGATCGTGTTGAGGGATAAAGTGCTGATTTGGGTGTTAGGAATAGTAAATGATATAAAATAAAATCTGTTTAGTGATAAAATGACCTTATGTGAGGAAATGGGAAAAACAAATGAAAAATAATTATTTATCAAGAGAAGATACAAAGATTTTAAAAGGATTAGCTATTGTGCTAATGCTTATGCATCATCTTTGGGCATTTCCGGATAGAATAGCTGGTGGAAGTTTAAAATATAACCTGACTATTTTGGGAAAATCTTCGTTAGTATTCTTTGGAAGCTTTGGAAAAATATGCGTTGCTTTATTTATGTTTTTGGGAGGATATGGATTATATATTTCACTAAAAGGTAAAAAAGCAAATATTATTTCAAAAATTTATGGTCTTTATTGTTCATACTGGAAAGTGTTTGTGATATTTATTCCAATTGGATTTGCATTTTGTCGTAATCAGCCCAATTATTGTGAAAATGTGTATTTATGCACAAGATATGACAATTTTTTATTTATTGATTGTCTGAAAAATATTTTTGGTTTATCAAGCTGTTATAACGAAGAGTGGTGGTTTTTGTTATCATATGTTTTTGCAATAATTGCTTTTCCGGTAGTTAGAGCTGTTGTTGATAAAAATACCACTAAATGGAATATCTTAATAGTAATTATTCTAAATATTATGGTTCTAAATATTCTTCCATCAATTGGAAAAATGGAAGAGTTAGGAATATTAAATAATAATTTTTTATACAAAAAAATAATATGCCAAAGCAACTATTTTGTTTCATTTTGGATGGGAGTTGTAGTTGCAAAAGAGAAACTGTTAGAGAGAATAAGTGATGAAATATCTAATTGTAGCTTATTAAATCCAATAGGAGATATTGCACTTATTTTAACAATAGTGTTATTTAGGCAGGCGCTAATTGGTGATAGTTATGATATGATTTATGTTCCGTTTTTTGTGGTTGCCGCAACTGATTTGATAAATAGAATACGCTTTATCAGAAACTTGTTTGAAAAAATAGGTAAACAAAGTACAAATATGTGGTTAATTCACACATTCTGTTGTTACTATTTTTATCCATTAGTAAAAATAGTTGTAGCACCAAAATGGGGACTTTTATCATTATTTGTCTTGATAATAATGTCATATGTTTTATCAGTGCTTGTTTCAATGTTTTGGAATGCTGTTGGAAAGTTTTGTTAGTATTAGTGGTTACAATGGTATTAATACCAACATCAAATGTATCGGCAGCAACAACTGTTACTGTCAAATACAACCAGACTGATGCCCGTAAAATGGCAGCAAAAATCAATGAATTTAGAACAGGTCCCGACTCGGAAAAATGGTGTTGGGACGAATATGATGGACGAAAAATATATGTCAAGAATTTAGCACCATTGCAATATGATGCAAATTTAGAAAAAATTGCAATGGTAAGAGCAGCAGAGATGGCAAAAGATTGTAATGATCCTAATTTTTTTGTTCATCATAATTCGTTTGGAGTATACTCCGATTATCTGGGAGAAAGTAGATTAATGGTAGGCGGACCAGTTGATCTTGGCTCAATTTTCACAGTATTCAAGGAATCCAACATGCCATATAGAGCACAGTACACACGAAGATGTATGCTCAGTCCACAAATTAATGCAGTAGGAATAGGTGTAGCAGAAATAAATGGCGAGGCCTATTGGGTGATTGAGTTTGCTCAGCTTGCCAAGATTACTCCGGCAGGAACTGCTCAAAATACGACACAGACTGTATCAGTCCCTTATAATGATCGAGTTCCATTTACTTACACAGGAGTAAAAAATTTAAGTGGAATTTTGACATATATTCGAAATGGAAAAGTACAGGTGTAACTTTCACTAAAATTAACAGATTTCAGTTTGTTATACTAATTTTGTGAAAAACACATTTGAAAATATTTTACAAATATTTTATAATTGAAAAGATGATTTACAAAAAGGAGAAAATTATT
>JAXJTU010000032.1:0-3715 GCA_036309425.1 Agathobacter sp. | reverse complement strand
TGGTAACAGCTGGAAACAATACAGATCAGACCTACTTCTGGGACGGAAACCTAACAGGAATGGAAGAAGAGGGAAGAAACCACTTCTACTTCCAGGATGACCTCGGAAGCCCAATGAGACTTGCAGATGAAGCAGGAAGAAGCGAGGAAATCTACGGCTATGATGAATTCGGAAATGACATTCGAACAGGTCAGGACATCCGAACAGCCCATGACATCTTCAAAAGCCCAATGCAGAGCTTCGGCTTTACAGGCTATCAGATGGATGAAGCAGGAGGACTGTACTTCGCCCAGGCAAGAAGATATGATGCAGGGGCAGGCCGCTTCACAAGTGAAGACTTCATAAAGGGACACATAGCAGTGCCATACACAATGAACCATTATAACTACTGCTGGAACAGACCGGTGGATCTGGTGGATTTGAATGGTATGTGGCCTAGTTTGAGTGATATTGGAAAGGGAATAAAGAAAACAGCAGGCAAGGCGGGAAAATTTGTATCAGATCATAAGCAACAGATTGCTGCAGTAGGAATTGCGGTTGGAACAATAGTGGCGGCAGGAGCAGTATCGTGTATACCTGTTGTAGGAACTGTAGCGGCAGGAGCGGTAATGGGTGCCGGATTAGATGCTGCGATTCAGTATGGTACGACAGGTAAAATAGATGCAAAAGAAGTTGCAATCTCAGGAGTAACAGGAGCTGTTGCATCGTGTATTCCTATAGCTGGAGCTGGGGTAGGGGCGAAAGTTCTCCAAGCGACGCAGAATAAGATAACATCATCTATAGCTACGGTGGTAACTGAATCTGTACTGAATGGAGGCACTTCCATGATAAGTAGCTTTGTCAGTAATAAACTTTTGCATCCTGAATTAAGTAATGAAGAAATATGGACTGCTGCAAAAATTGATGGTGTAGTAGGAACTGCAATGGGGGGAATAGTATCTGGACTAAAAATTGTGGCTGGGCAGGGAGTTGTTCAGAATGTTAATAATTGTAAAACAAATTATTCATATGCGAGTAGTGGGGTAAAATATTCTAATGTTGGAGTAAGTTCAGATCATTATATCGGACAAGGTGCTACTTGTCTTGGAAATGGTTTAAGAAATTCTTTTTATCAAGATAGTAAAAATAAATATATAGGATCTATAGCTGAAAAAATGGTATTTGATGGAATTGTTGATAGTAATAGTAGTTGGTGGTCTTATGTATTAGCTCAATCACTGCAAAAGGGGATAAAAAAATGTCAATTAATGAAATAATTTGGATAATGTTTCTTCTACTTGTAGTAACAATATATTATTTGAATGCATATTTTACGATAGAAGGTGCAGTACGTTTCCAAAAGAAAATAAAGATTAAAAACAAGTTAGTAAAAAAAATATTATTACTTACAGAGTTTACAAAAGAAATAGATAGAGTATTACTTATATTAGATTTGGGCTGTGTAGCATTAGCTGCATATTGGTTTGTAATTACAATATGTGATATGCCTGACAAGAGATGTGAATATTGCCTTTTTTGTCTAGTTTATTTCTTTTTTGATATGGCCGCTATTGTATATGTTGAATTATTTAGAATGAAAGAGAAGAACAATAAGCCATATCATAGGGAAGAATTTGAACTTCAAGAAGAAACATTTGATATTTTAGAAGGTACATATCATTGCGTATACACCACAAATAAAAGAAAAATAGATAAGAAGGCTGTTGTTATATTTTGGCCAAGCTCATACTATATGTTTCAGGATGTTGAAGGTTATGGATATGGTTATGACGCTGTTAAAAATGAGTTAAAGAGATTAAGTAATATTGGAGCCTATGTAGAGGTGTCAGATTATTTGGTACATTGTGGTTACGATACATTGCGTATTGAGGCATCAAGGACTAAGTCTCAAAATATGTATACAATTGCAGAAGTAGCAGCTGATATAGATAGTATTTTGAACATGATGAAACCGGATAAGAAACGCATTTTATTATTACACGGACCATCTAATCGTTTATTGTCTGAAATTTATCAGAATGTGACATTAGCTGGTTGTATTTCTCTATGCGGAGCTGCAATGAGTTATAGCGCAGAAATAGAGCAATTAGCATCATGGGTAAAAGCAAATAAAAACAAACAACAAAGACTAGAAAGACAGATTATGTTTGAAAATCCTGTATTATCAACAGAGCAAATGAGACTTAAGAAGACAGAAGAGCTGTTAGAAGAATTGTATTTTGTGGCGGATAGAATTCCTATATTTATCGGATATGTAGAACAAGATCCGTATTATAGCAACTCTATAGTTAAAGAAATAAAACATGATAATATTACAACTGAGTATTTTGAAAAAACTGATTTCACATTAAGAGAATGCGGAGTTAATAAAAAGGTGCATTATGATGGTTATTTAGATGAGAATCTCATAGCAAAGTGGTATAATCAAAAACTTCCAGAAAAGATTTGTGAATGGTTAAGAACTAGCTTGTAACAGAGGCTGTCAGTTTCTCTAGGTTTTTCTACAGTGATAAAGAGTAGTAGGAGATTATGATGATTTATAAAGTATGTATAGTTATTATAGTTGGTTTTAGCTTTTGGTTTGGAAGGCTGTGTTCAGTTCCATTTTATGAAATGATAAAAAAAGAATGTAGAGAAAAAAATTGCTGATAAATGTTGATAAACATACCTAAGATAGTATCATATGTGTTGTTTATGAATCTAAGAAGCAAAGTAACATATTATTCGATTATATATCAGATAGTATGGTATTCTTTATTTAGCAGAAATGGAAAGTTCGTATATTAGATTTAAGCTGGATAATCATTAAGAACAATATGCAGCAAAAAGCAGGATAAGTTTCATAAAACCAATGTCAGCTGAAATACAGGAATCTGTAATACTGGATGCTTTTATATCTATTATCTTAATTGCTGTTGGTAAAATGTTTTCAGGACGTAGAAGTGTAATACTGTTTGATGCACTAGGGATTGATAATACATCTACAAAACCGATTTGGGTTGTGATTTGGTTTTTAGCATGTATGTATGGTTTGATTTGTTCTGGAAATCTAACATATCATATTGTTAAAATAATTAAATAAAGAGAAATGTTCACAGAAAGAAATGTGTGATGCAGTACAAATATTTGATTTTATAGAGGTGTCATGATGGAGAATAATAATTTACAAGCAGAAAAACAGTTAATTCGAACATGGAAAAGTGTTATGGCTTTGTCATGCTTGACAATAATTGTGGGAATTGCATGCATTATTCAAGGGGTAAATGAAATAGTAAAAAATAAACTGAATATAGGTGTTATATGGATAATATATGGACTGGCACATATATTTGTAGCTTGTTTTGGAATCCGATTTTCGAAAAAAAAAGATGATATACAGAATGCAAAATATATCGTGAGAAGGAAAAAGGGAGTATGCATTCTTGGAGGAGTAGCATATGGTGCGACGGTTAGCTTCTTTTTATTAACCTTGATTTTTGCAGAATTTAGTTATATAGAGTTCATCATTATGAGTTGTTGTACCAGTTGTATGCTGTTTATATCTTTTTTATTGTTCTGTATGTATCGCGAGCAAAAGATTATAGTTAAAGAAAAAGGTAACTGTTCAGAACCCCTAATGGGTTCTGATTAATTTTTTGTGCAAAACAGAGATTTTGAAAATTCTGTTTTAAACCTTTATTTAGTGTTTTGTGGATATCTTAGCATAGATTTTATT
>JAXJTU010000031.1:0-5341 GCA_036309425.1 Agathobacter sp. | reverse complement strand
GCTGTAGCAGCTGCTATAGTTCTTTTTCTGGGTGTTATTAGAAAAAGAAAATTATGCAGGGTGAGTGGAATAATAATGTTGATTTGTTATGCAGTTTATCTTTTATATCTATTCTTGAAATAATCTTTAAGTTTTAATATGATAGTTTTATATTATAGAAACTATCAAAGTGCAGTTAAAGGAAAAGATATATGGAATACTCAGCAATCACACATTACGCCGACAAACGTTATTGTTTTTCAACAGGCAAAGGAAAATTTCTAATCAGACTTCAGACAAAGAAGGGTGACATCTCAAGTGTCATCCTTCATTTTCAGGAAAAATATCTCCCCATAGGATATATAGACACAAGACAACATAAGGAAATGAATCTGGCATATTCAGATAATTTTCTCGATTATTTCGAAGCAGAAATTGAGATAGATATGGTATGCCTAAGATATTATTTCGAGATAAAAGACACAGAGGGCAATGTCACTTATTACGGAAGCCACAATTTCTATAATGGCCCTATAGGTGACGTTGAGCGAATGTATGACTGTCCTCAGACTTTAAGAGAAGAGGAACTTTTTGTTGTACCTGAATGGGCAAAAAACAAAGTTGTATATCAGATATTCCCATCACGATTTGCAACAGATAAAGACATCCCAGAAGAACTGTGGTATCAAACACCAATCAGACATGATACTAATTTGCAGGGGAATCTTCGCGGAATTATCAATCGGTTAGACTACATAAAAGAACTCGGAATAGACGTAATCTATCTCACACCGATTTTTAAATCCGACTCAGGCCACAAGTATAATACCTTCGATTATTATCAGGTGGACCCGGCATTTGGAACAAAAGAGGATTTGAAGGAGCTGGTTGACAAAGCCCACCAGAGAAATATGTATGTGGTGTTGGATGGGGTATTTAATCACACAGGCACAGAGTTTTTTGCATTCAGGGATATAATGGAAAATGAAGAAAATTCCAAATATATTGACTGGTATTACATAGACAGTTTCCCACTTCAGTTTGAGTGGGGCAAGCGTCCCAACTTCAAGACCTTTAGTTATTTTGGAGGAATGCCAAAGCTAAAGCTTACCAACAAAGAAGTGCAGGATTATGTTATAGAAGTCGCATCTTACTGGATAAAAGAATGTGACATTGACGGCTGGAGATTAGATGTCGCAGATGAGATAAATCATGCATTCTGGAAGCGATTCAGACGAGAAATTAAAGCAGTAAAAGAGGATGCACTTATTATCGGAGAGATATGGCATCATGCAGAAGATTTCCTCGAGGGAGACGAGTGGGACAGTGTGATGAATTACCAGTTTTATAATTCTATTCAGGATCTACTTATAGGAGGAAGTATCACACCATCACAATTTATCGGTAATCTTAATTTCGTAAAAGGTAACCTGAACAAGCAGTGTGAAGGCGTGCTTTGGAACCTCATAGACTCCCACGACACACCAAGGTTCTTGCATAGTGCCAATAAAAGCATCAAAAAGCAGAAGCTTGCCGCAGCATTCCAGTTGCTCTTACCGGGAATGCCTATGATATATTATGGTGATGAGGTTGCGATAGGTGGTGGTGCTGATCCTGATTGCAGAAGGGGAATGCTCTGGGATGAAAGCAGACAGAATAAATCGATGTTAAGCCATTACAAAAAGCTGCTTGCGATAAGAAAAAAATACACCAGTCTTACAGAAGGAGGTATTGTTGAGCAGTATGCGGATGATGAAAGACAGATTATCGTAATAACAAGGGAATCAGGGGAAGAAAAATGTACAGTGGTATTTAACTGCTCAGATGATAAAGTGTCTGTGCCTGAATATAGCGGCTTGACAAACCTTATGACTGATAAAAAATTCAAGGATCAGTTATGTGAATATGATGTAGCAGTATTTATAACAAATAAATTATAATTTTTGTTTATTGCAATCATGTTTGTTATAATGGTGAACGGAGTGTCATAAGAGAGGAGTAAAAAATGAATAAAGTTATGAAAAAGGTAAAAAGGAATTCAGTTACCAAAGCAATTATTATAGGTATTCTATATATAATTCTTGGAATGATTCTAGGAACTGTATTATGTATGGATGTAATAAAATTCTATACTGTAAAAGAAGATCTTTTCTCACATACAGTAGAAGAATTAGAAGACAGAACATGGTATGCCTGCCAGAATAATTTATTGCTTGATTATTATGCAAGTGATTCTGATGGATATTATTTTGCAACACCAATCAATTCAAATGATGAAGAAGTAGCATACATGGGATTTTTTGTACCTTCAAAGGATTATGAATTGGCTAACAAAATAGTAGATGAGACATACGCATATTTTGCAGATGAAGGTAATGTGCCAGAGGATTACATCAGCGGTGTAGGATTATTCCGTGAAATGGACTACAAAGAGCAAACATATTTCAGGGATTATTTTGTACAAAGTAATGCAGATTTAGAGATTATAAGTAATTTATGCTACTACACAGTCGAAATGACTACACAAAACAGTCTTTGGGGCGTCGAAGAATTTGTAGGAATATTATTATTAGTAGCTTCAATAGGACTAGGTATTTTCCTTATTGTAAAAGCATTAATTGGCGGCAATATGAAAAAGTTCAAAACAGTCATGAACCAGAATAATATTTCAATGCAGGATATTGAACGCGATATGGAAATGGCGACAAAAATTGGAAAATGCTATATTGGAAGAAAATATATAGTTATCGCAGAACTTCATCCAAGATTAATAGTAGCAGATAAGCTCGTATGGGTATATCCGCATGTTCAAAGAACAGTACACAAGATTAATTATGTATTGCCAATTGCAGTAACAAAGACATATAGCGTCGTTTGCATAAATCAGACAAATATTTGTGAACAGGTAAATCTAAGATCGGAAAAACAGGTACAGCAGGTTATAGAAGTCCTTATGAAAGTTGCACCATATGTTATTTTTGGACACAGCGATGAAATTGAAAATTTATACCGAACAGATTTTGCCGGAATGTGCCAGTATGTAGCTGATAAAAAAATAGCATAAAATGAAGGATTAATATATGAATAAAATTTTAGTAGTAGAAGATGACATCACAATTGCAAAATCGATATGCATGCATCTTGAAAAGTGGCAATTTGAAACAAAATACATAGAGGATTTTCAGAAGGTAGTTGAGGAATTTAATGCATACCAGCCAGATCTTGTGCTTATGGATGTAACACTTCCATATTACAACGGTTTTCACTGGTGTCAGATGATAAGACGCCAGTCAAACGTTCCTATAATATTTGTATCCTCAGTTTCAGATAATATGAATATTGTGATGGCAATGAACATGGGAGGAGATGAGTACATAGAAAAACCATTTGACCTCAATGTTCTTACTGCTAAAATTCAGGCTATATTAAGAAGAGCTTACGGACTTGCACCAAAACCTGACAAGTGTTCATATAAGGATATAACTTTGGACATTAACTCAACAAATCTTTGCAGCAAAGATGAAGAGATTTCATTAACAAAGAATGAGTATCTGATTTTAAAAATATTAATTGAGAACAATAATAAGGTAGTAAGCAGAGAAGAGATTATGGACGCACTCTGGGGAAATGATGAATTTGTCGATGATAACACCCTGACAGTAAACATGACAAGACTTCGCAAAAAGCTTGGGGAAATCGGTTGTGGTGACTACATCAAAACCAAGAAGGGATTAGGATACATATTAGAATGATTAAAAATAACGGATTTAAATATTTTCTTGCAGCAGTTTTCTATTGCCTTCTTAGTGTTGTAGTTTTAATTGTATATGGAGAAAGCTTAGAGCCAGTGCTTTATTCATTTGGTCTTTTTGCAATTTTCTTCATAATTTTTTTAGTAATAGATTATTTTAAAAGACTTAAAAAACTAAGAAAGCTCGACAGCTACTCCCCATTTGTATCTGATGAAATAAGCACCTACTTAAAAGCCGACACAAAAGAAGAAGAAAAATATCAGGAAATAATAGAGCAGCTTTTAAAAGAAGTTCGTACCATAAATGAAGAGAAGTCAAAGAGGGAAAACGAGCTTTCCGACTTCTACACACTTTGGGTGCATCAGATAAAAACACCAATAGCAGCACTTGATTTACTTTTACAGACCACACCGGATAATACTTCAGACATGAAAAGTGAGCTGTTTAAGATAGAAAGATATGTAGACATTATCCTTGGTTATCTTCGTATGGATGATTTAAATAATGACCTTACATTAAAGCATTATTCCTTAGAAGATATAGTAAAGCAGGCACTAAGAAAATACGCACCACTTTTTATTAAGAGTCATCTTTCACTGGACAAACAGGAATTAAGTGAGACTGTACTTACTGATGAAAAATGGATATTAATAGTACTTGAGCAGATTTTATCAAACGCAATAAAGTACACACCACAGGGAAAGATAAGTATTTATTCAAACCAGACCCGCCCGGATAAGCAAATAACAACACAGCTTATCATAGAAGATACAGGAATAGGTATCTCAAAGGAGGATTTACCAAGAATCTGTGAGAGAGCATTTACCGGTTACAATGGCCGCGTTGATAAAAAGGCAAGTGGACTGGGATTATATTTAAGCGATAGAATAATCAAAAAACTAGGGCATAAGCTTATTATAGAATCCCAACCAGGTGTTGGAACGAAAGTGGTAATTGAATTTACCGAACTTATCATTGGGGACGTACCATTGGGGACGGAGTTTAGTGGCTTTTTGTAATCAAGGACACAAATTTGAAGGAGTAAAGGGAGATTTTGCAAAATGAAATATCTAGCAGAAAAATTGATGGATCACTATAAATATTATTTAGGGGATTATATTGGGGCAGATTTATATAGCGATGAAATACAATTATAAAGTTTTTAATGTGTTATGCCACACTTTATTCCAGGTGATTTCTGTAAATTACTTCAGTCTAAATCCCCTGTCATAACAAAAGAGATAAGTGGAAATGTATGATATAGTGGATAAAATAAAGGAATCACGTGACGAATAATTAAATCGATAATGTGATTTCAATGTTCATGTGCTATAATAAAGACGATACGCTGGAAGGTTATTGAAAGGAATTAGTATGGGAACCTATTTTAATCCAAACAATGAAAGTTTTACATGCGACAAAAGAAGTGAAATTTATATAGATAAAACAGGTCTTTTGGAGTTTTTGAACAAAAAAATAGGTACGAATGCAAAGTATATCAGTGTAAGCCATGCAAGACGCTTTGGAAAATCCCATGCGGCAGGCATGATTGATGCCTATTACAGTCTTGGTAGCAACTCAGAGGCGCTGTTTTCGGATACTGAGATTGC
>JAXJTU010000030.1:0-19483 GCA_036309425.1 Agathobacter sp. | reverse complement strand
CTCCATAATTTTTACAAAAGGAGCAAAGTCACTTTCTTCAATGCACTTTAGTAAAAAGTCTCTCTTATTATGATAATAATTTCTCATCCTGTTCAGATGCTTTTCAAAGTATCCCTTCTCGATAAAACGGGCAAGAGTATATTGCTCAAAGTTTGATACTGTGCACGAATAGAAGGACAGTTCTTTGTAAAATTTATTGATTAGATGCAAGGGCAGAACCATATAGCTTATTCGGACAGTTGATGCAAGCGTCTTTGAAAAAGTGTTAATGTAGATTACTTTTTCCTGCATATCAATATCCAAAAGAGCCGGAATCGGTTTACCAGTCATTCTGAATTCGCTGTCATAATCATCTTCTATAATATATCTGTCATTTGATTTTGACGCCCAGCCTAGTAGCTCATAACGTCTGCTTATGGGCATGATAATACCGGTAGGAAAATGGTGGGAAGGTGATATGTGTACCACATTGATGTTATTTTCCTCCAGTTTATCAATCTGTATTCCCTCTGAGTCGAGAGGAATGTAATTGCAGTTAACATTATGTTTTTTGTAAATTTTATATATTTTATCGTAGCCTGGGTCCTCAACCGCGTAATACTTATCAAAGCCAAGCAGTTGGATAAGAAGCCCATAGAGATACTCTGTACCTGCACCAATTATTATCTGTTCAGGCAGGACATCAAGATTGCGGTAGCTCTTAAGGTGCTGTGCAATTGCGCATCGAAGCTCTAAAATACCACCGCATGGTGGGTTAGTGACAAGCTCCTGCTGATTTTCGTTTAATATTTCACGAACCAATTTTGCCCAGATGGAAAAAGGAAAATTATCAATGTCCGTCTGGTTGCTTGAGAAATCGGCAATATAATCTTTATGGGCGGATTTTATGCTGATTTTTTCAGAGGGCGGAGTCTTCTTTTTGGCTTTCTTAGTAGTCGAAAGCGACTGGCTATTTTTGATATCTGCCACAAAAAATCCTCGTTTAGGTAGAGAATATACATATCCTTCGGCTATGAGCTGGGCATACGCATTCTCAATGGTAATTACGCTTATACCCAGATTTTTTGCAAAGCTTCTCTTGGAGGGAAGTTTGCTGTCTGTTGGCAAAATTCCGCTTATTATGTCGTTTTTTATGCATTTATATAGATGATTGTATAAGGTATCTGACCCTATATCTGAGAATGAATATGTAAGCATCTGGTTATATCCTTTCATTTCTGACATTGTCAAATATATCAAAATTGAGTATTTTAAAAAGGTCAATAAAAAGTATAATTCAATCCTATCCGGATGTAAAGTGAATGATTAAGAAAGAGGTATAACAATGACAAATGAAAGATATGGACTTAACAAGGAGTTAGCACAGATGTTAAAGGGTGGAGTAATTATGGACGTTACAACACCAGAGCAGGCCAGAATTGCTGAGGAGGCTGGCGCATGTGCGGTTATGGCGCTTGAGAGAATACCTGCTGATATCAGAGCAGCTGGTGGTGTTTCCAGAATGAGCGACCCTAAGATGATAAAGGGTATTCAGGAGGCAGTTTCAATTCCTGTTATGGCAAAATGCAGAATTGGACATTTTGCAGAGGCACAGATTTTAGAAGCTATTGAGATTGATTACATTGATGAGAGTGAAGTTCTCTCACCAGCTGATGATGTATTACATATTGATAAGACTAAGTTTAAGGTGCCAT
Source organism: Agathobacter sp. (assembly GCA_036309425.1). Classification (GTDB taxonomy): domain Bacteria; phylum Bacillota; class Clostridia; order Lachnospirales; family Lachnospiraceae; genus Roseburia. The sequence goes on along the minus strand of JAXJTU010000030.1, from coordinate 17,789 downwards.
TTGTATGTGGTGCTAAGGATTTAGGCGAGGCTTTAAGAAGAATTGAAGAAGGCGCTTCAATGATTAGAACAAAGGGTGAGCCAGGAACTGGTGATGTCGTACAGGCGGTTCGCCATATGAGAAAAATGAATCAGGAGATTGCCAGAATTAAGTCAATGAGAGAAGATGAGCTGTTCAATACAGCTAAGGAGCTTCAGGTGTCTTTCGAGTTGGTTAAGTATGTCCATGAGAACGGAAAGCTTCCTGTAGTAAACTTTGCAGCAGGTGGAGTTGCAACACCTGCTGATGCAGCACTTATGATGCAGTTAGGGGCAGAAGGTGTATTCGTAGGTTCGGGTATTTTTAAATCAGGTGACCCTAAAAAGCGTGCAGCAGCGATAGTAAAAGCTGTAACAAATTATAACGATTCAAAAATGCTTGCTGAGTTATCAGAGGATTTAGGAGAAGCCATGGTAGGAATCAACGAGCAGGAAATTGAAATCTTAATGGCTGAAAGAGGAAAATAAAATGGTAGTAGGAATTTTAGCTGTTCAGGGAGCTTTTATTGAGCATGAGAAAATGCTTGCATCACTTGGCGTAGATAGCTTTGAGATACGCCAGAGAAAGGATCTTGACAGGAACATTGATGGACTCATCCTTCCGGGAGGAGAGAGTACCGTTATGGGAAAGCTTCTAAAAGAGCTGGATATGTTTGACATTTTAAAGGTAAAAATAGAAAAAGGACTACCGGTTTTAGGCACCTGTGCAGGCTTGATTTTACTGGCAGAGAATCTGTCAAATGATGATAGAAAATATTTTGAAACATTACCAATAACAGTAAAAAGAAATGCATACGGAAGACAGCTTGGAAGCTTTCATACAAGCCAGCAGTTCTCCGGTATAGGTGAGATTCCAATGACTTTTATCAGGGCTCCATATATTGAGAGTGTGGATGATGGTGTAGAAGTTCTTGCAACTGTAGATAACAATATTGTAGCAGTGCGGTACAAAAATCAGCTTGGAGTTTCGTTTCATCCGGAGCTTGACGATGACACCTCATTACATAAGTTTTTTATCTCCGTTATAGAACAATCTTCAACCGAGATAAAAGCCTCCGCAGATTGAAGGAATGCACAGATGAAAATGTCAGCAAAGCTGACGCACATTCCGTAGCAAGAACGCAGAGGCGTTCTTGAATAAAAAAATAAAAAAAGAAAAACTTCTCTGCAACAGGGTAAAAATTGTAGTATAATGTTAGAAAGAGAAAGTAAAATATAAGTACTTGGGAAAGAAGGTTGTTAGAGATGTTTCAATTTACAGAAGATTGTCTCATGGGAGTAGAAAAGCTTGATAAGGAGCATGAGCATTTATTTGAATTAATTAATTCTATTCTTGATATGCTTAAGAATCGTTATGTTTCAGACCGGTATACTGAGATAAAGACACTGCTTGCTGAGTTAGAAGAATATTCGATTAATCATCTTGATGGTGAGGAAGCATATATGGAGAAGATTCGCGACCCTGAACTTATACTTCAGAGAGCACAGCATACAGTATTCCGTAATAAGATTCGTCAGTGGGAATTTATGGATATCGATGAGCTTGAAGATCAGTCAGATATGCTAGAGGAAATGATGAGGTTTTTGGCAGAATGGCTGTATCAGCATATCATCGGAACTGACATGATGATAGGCAAGCTTCCACCACTTGAGGAATGGATGCTTAAGGAGAATATTTGCGAGTTCTCAGAGGAATATTGCATTGGCAATCCAGTGATTGATGATGAACACAGAGAGCTTTTTCGTATTATTGGCAAAGCCAATGATATGGTGCGAGAGGGTATAGATCAAAGCCAATGTGATGAAATTATGGAAATATTGTCAGAGCTTAAGACATATACTGAATTTCATTTTTCAGATGAGGAAAAGTATATGGCAAGCATTAATTATGAGGGGCTTGAGGCTCAAAAGAGAGCGCATAAGGCATTCATATACAAAATTTCAGAGGTAAGAAGAGAGGATATTGAAGCGCGGCCACAGGAATATATGCAAAGTCTTGTGGAGTATCTTTTAGGCTGGCTTATCAATCATATCCTGTATACAGATAAGAAAATTCCAACACCAGAATATTAAAAAATGTACATATAAATCGCCAAAGATTATTTATACTTTCGAATTTCATTTTTTGAGAGTTGCCAAATCTTTGGCGATTTTTTTAGTCTGACCATATTAAAAAACATCAAATTGACCATTGAGATATAACCAATAGTGTATATATAATGCAGATATCGTTTTAAAAATAAAAAAGAAATAGAGGAATTAACAATGATAGATATTATTGAAAATGAGATATTTAGAAGATTTCCAAAGATAGATATGCATTCACACATTGGCAAAAATGGTGCTCCTTTTAATTTTGAGGCTGATGCCGAGTTTTTAATTAATCAGATGAATACCTACAATATTGAGAAAACAGTATTATGTTCTTCCAATTCAATGGAATATTTAAATGTATTAGATGCATACAGGAAATATCCAGATAAGATAATTCCAATTGCATATATTAACTGTGCAAAAGGAAATGAGGCATATGATTTGCTTGAGCGTTTAATTAGGGATGAGAATTTTAAAGGCGGAAAGATTCAGTCATTATTTGACGGATATGCAGCCGATGCTCCATGCGTTGATCCAGCAGCGGAAATTTGTGAGAAATATAATGTTCCATTATATATTCATTCGGGACATGAACCATTCTCACTTCCATGGCAGATTGGGCTTTTGGCAGAACGACACCCTAAGCTAAAGATTGTAATGATTCATATGGGTCATGGTCATGGAATTTATGTAGATGCAGCAATAAACATGGCAGTAAGATATGACAATATTTATCTTGAAACATCTGGAACATCAATGAGTGCTCAGATTAAAAATGCATATGAAAAAGCAGGGAAAGAAAAAGTCATGTTTGGATTGGACACACCATTCCATGCACCATCAGTAGAGATACAAAAGGTTCAGGCATGTGGACTTGATGAAGAAGGCGTCAGGGATATTTTATACAATAATGCCAAGAAATTCTTAAATCTATAGAATAAGAAAAGCTGAGAACCTTTGAAAAAGAGAACGGAGAAAAATAATGAATAAGAAAACACAGGTTTACGATATAACAATCACTGCAATGATGGCAGCATTAGTATTTGTAGGAACATATTTTTTAAAATTTACATCATTAATTGGATACACTCATCTTGGAGATTGCATTATTATTTTAGCAGTATGTTTGTTTGGGGCAAAAAAAGGCGCATTAGCAGGAGCAATTGGAGCAGGATTATCTGATCTTTTGTCAGGTTTTGCTATATGGGTAATTCCAACAATGTGTATTAAGGCCCTTTGGGCATTAGTGATGGGGCTTGTTGCATATAAGCTATTACCCAAATTTAAGTATAACTGGATAGCAGGTGCTGTGGTAGGTGGAGTTGTACATATTGCATGCTATACACTTGTAAAGGTTCCTCTTTTTGGTGCACAAACAGCTATATCGCATGTTCCGGTATTAACAGCACAAACAGTATGGGGCATTGTTGCAGGAGGCGTTTTATATGCAGTATTAGCACAAGTTCCAGCAATAAAGAAAACAATAAGTTACGAATAATGTACATCAAAAATGCTTTCGAGAGTTGTTCTCGAAAGCATTTTTGCATTAATAGAACTTAAGTGTGCCATAAAGATTTTTATCTACATTTAGGTTTTCGACAAGTTATAAATATGTTATTATATATCCACTGGCAAGTTCTAGAAATTAATGTAAATATTCGTGGCTACACGGTTGTATATGGTCGGGGGAGCCAAAAATTATAAATGGAGACCAAAATGATATTTGAAACACATGCCCATTATGATGATGCAAAATTTGATGAAGACCGGGAAGAACTTCTGGAGAAAGTTCATAATAGTGGTGTAAACCCAATAATCAACGTAGGTGCATCAATAAATTCAACAAAACAAACATTAGAATTAGCAAAAAACCACGATTATATATATGCTGCAGTCGGCGTTCATCCAAGCGACATAGCAGACTTAAACGAAGAGACATTCTCCTGGCTTAAAGAACAGACCAAATATGAGAAAACAATCGCAATCGGCGAAATCGGCCTGGACTATTACTGGGACAAAGAAGCAGAAGTTCAGGAAAAACAGCGCTACTGGTTTAAGCGCCAGCTGGATTTGGCAAGAGAGACAAACCTTCCAATCATAATCCATTCAAGAGATGCTGCCGAGGATACAATGAAGGTTATGAAGGATGCTAAGGCCCATGAATTAAAAGGCGTAGTTCACTGTTATTCATATTCAAAAGAAATTGCACAAGAATTCATTAAAATGGGTTATTATATAGGTGTAGGCGGAGTCGTAACATTTAAAAATGCCAGAAAACTTGTCGAGACAGTAGAAGCAATCCCATTAGACAGAATTCTTTTAGAGACAGACTGTCCCTACATGGCACCAGAGCCAAACCGCGGAAAACGCAACGATTCCTCAAACATACAGTATGTAATTAAGAAAATCGCCGAGATAAAAGGTATTAGTGAAGAGGAAGTTGAAAAAATAACAGAGCAGAATGCGTACACTCTTTTTACCAAGATAAAAAAATCCTAACCAGGCTTACAGAAAGGAAAACAAAGTGGCAGTACTTGGAAATCCAAAGAAAACAATAGAAGTATTACAGAAATACAATTTTAATTTTCAAAAAAAATTCGGACAGAATTTCCTCATAGACACCAACATTCTAGAGGAGATAATTGAAGCAGCCGAGATTAGTCAAGACGATTTCGTCTTAGAAATCGGACCGGGAATCGGAACAATGACCCAGTATCTTTGTGAATCAGCAAGAGAAGTAGTTGCAGTAGAGATTGACACAAACCTTATACCAATCTTAAAGGACACACTTTCAGAATACGATAATGTAACGGTTCTCAATCAGGATATTCTAAAGGTAGACATAAATAAGCTTGCAACAGAGCATAATAACGGCAAGCCGATTAAGGTAGTTGCCAATCTCCCATATTACATCACAACACCAATAATAATGGGCCTTTTTGAAAGCCATGTGCCAATCGACAGCATAACAATCATGGTGCAAAAAGAAGTAGCCGACAGAATGCAGGAAGGACCTGGAAGCAAGGATTACGGAGCACTATCACTTGCAGTACAATATTATGCAAAACCGGAAATCGTAGTAAACGTACCACCAAGCTGCTTTATGCCACAGCCAAAAGTAGGAAGTGCAGTCATAAGACTTACAAGACACGAAGCACCACCGGTAGATGTAATAAATGAAAAAAGACTTTTCCAGATAATTCGTGCCTCCTTTAACCAAAGAAGAAAAACACTTGCAAACGGACTTAACAACTTCGGAAGCTTTGGTCTAAGCAAGGAAGAAATCCAGGAGAGCATCACAGAGCTTGGAGTCCCGGTAAATGTCAGAGGAGAAGCTCTAACACTTGAACAATTTGCAAAATTAAGTAATATTATCGAAGCAAAAATGAATAAAAATAAATAGGGCGGTAATACTGTTGTCAGAGAATAAATTTGACAATGGAGGATGAGCCCTATGAAAAAACAGTATATTGCAGCGGCTGCATGTCTCATGGCAGGAGTCATAGGATTTACAGGCGCATACACACTAGAACGTTCCCAAAGAAACGCACAGGAAGAAGAAAAACAGCTAGCCGAAATAACAGCGGAAGAAACTACGATAGAAAAGGTAGAACCAACTTCAAAAGAAATAGAACCGCAAAACGACCAGGCAGCGCAGCAGAAAAAGAATGAGGCAAAAGAAGAACCAAAACTTGAAATCGAATCAAACGAGGTCAAGGAAACGGTTGTTGATAATGCCCCGCATTTTTCAGCCGAGAGTAAAATTCCCTGGCCTTTAGAAGGGGACGTTCTTTTGCCATATAGCATGGATGCCACAATATATTTTCCAACGCTTGATCAGTACCAGTACAATCCGGCATTGGTAATCAGGGGCGATGTTAACAGTGAGGTAAAATTTGTAGCAAAAGGAAAAATAACAGATATCTACAACAATGAGGAAACAGGTTGCACAGTAGTGCAGGATCTTGGAGATGGATACAGCGCTGTATACGGCCAGATAAAGGAATTGCCATTTAAAGTCGGAGACACAGTTGAGTGTGGGCAGGTAGTTGGCTATATAAGTGAGCCTACAAAATATTATTCCATCGAAGGAAGCAATTTATTTTTCCAGATTTTAAAAGACAATCAGCCGGTTAATCCGATGGATTTCTTTTAGTCAATTTATTGCAGTAAAGTGCAATATTTGGTAAAATTAATTGATTTATTGCAAAAAAAGAAAAAGGAGAGAGTACAGTGAAAAGAAAACAGTATAATGAAGATATAAAGCAATTAATAAATAATATTGAACAATATTGCAGTACAAACGCTGAACTCTCTCTTAATAATTGCTGTAAATTAGTTGAATATGGAAGAGAGAATGATGATGTATACCTTTTAGGTTTTGGATATTATCATATGGCCATGATAAATTATTATCTAAATGACGGAAAACTTTTTCTGGAAACAATACCAACCGCCATCAGATATTTAGAAGAAAGTGGTCAGTGGGATCTTCTTGCGCGAAGCTATAATATTCTAGGAATTACAGCATTTAACCGAGGTAATGAACCAATTGCCCTGGATTATTATTTTAATGGTCTGTCATATTGTAGAAAATATGATATACCTGAAGTCAGGGTGATTCTAAATGTAAACTGCGGTGCATTGTATCTTAGAAGCGGTTGTTATTCAGATGCCAGAAAGTATTTAAATATGGCAAAAGACTATATGGAATCAAATACGCAGCATGAGCAGTATCATACATATATGATGTGTATATATGTAAATCTTGCTCGTTGTGAGACCAAGGAGAGCAATTTTGCACAAGCTCAAGAATATTTTGATATAATTGAGAACAAGCATATTAGTGAAAGCGGCTATTTAGACCAGCTCGGCTTATTATGTGCCAAAGCAGATTTTTATCACTGCAAAAAAGATTTTGCCCAAAGAGATAAATGTATTACCCAGATAGATAATGCCTTGTGTGATGATATAACACTCATGGATATATTTGATGAGCTCTACATGCATGCAAAATTACTATTTGATTGTGGAAAAGACGAAGAATTCTGGAATCTCATAGACACCATTGAACCTATGGTAAAGAGCGTAAATATTACATATATGCTGCTTAAAGAGCTGGCGTTAAAGATAAAATATTACCGCACACATAAAATAAGTGCAGATTACCTGAAATCTGCCGGACTCTATTTTGAATTGTCAGAAAGACATGAAGAAGAGTCAAAGAATATGGTAATGAATATTCTTAATTTACGAAGCAGTCTTGAGGATGCAAATGAGGCAAGAAGAAAGGCCGAAAAAGAAAATAAGATTTTATCAGTCAAATCAGAAACTGATCAGCTGACAAGTCTTTTCAACAGATTTAAACTGAACGATTATCTGGATGAAGCCTTTGCGTACTGTATTAAGAATAACTGCACGATGGCAATTGAAATGTTAGACATAGATTATTTCAAAGAGTTTAATGATAACTATGGACACCATGCCGGAGATAAGTGTCTAAAGGCAGTCGCAGATTCATTATCATATATGGCTCAAAAGCATAATGGTTTTGCCGCAAGATATGGCGGGGATGAGTTTGTAATAATATATCTTGATATAGATTTGCAAACTGCAGAAGCATATTCAAAAGAGTTAAAAGAAATAATAAAATCAAAAAGCATTATTCATGAGTATTCAGAAGTGGACAGTCTGGTTACGATTTCACAGGGAATATGCTGCGATATTCCATTGAGAAAAAATAAAGTATTTGACTATCTATATGCAGCGGATGACTTTTTATACAAGACAAAAGAAGCTGGAAAAAATGGATATACAGTTGGGAAGTATAATATTAACCGCAATTGTTAATACAAAAGAAAAGAGGGATACAAGGTGGAGAAAGCAAAGAAAACAAAAAGTGATAAAGGATGGAAGATTTTTGCAATAATTCTTTTCATTCTGGAAATTGTGGCAGTATCAGTAGCAATTCTACAGATAGTTTTTCTAAACATGTTGCCAACGAGATATCTTGTAGTGGCAGGAGTAATGATACTTCTGTTAGTGATAATTACAGGACTGTTTTTATTCATAAAAGGACATAGTGCTGTATTAAAAAATCTACGCCGAGTAATAGGTGTCATAATTTCATTAGCAATCATAATAACATGTAGTGCCGGAGCCTATTTTGTTGGAAAGATTAATCACACAGTATCTTCTATCACAACAGAAACAACCACAAGCAATGTTCTTGGCGTATATGTTATGAAAACAAATCAGGCACAAGCAATTACAGATGCAAAAGAATTTAAGTTTGCAGTAAGTCAGCAGTTTGATTATGACAACACAGTTCTTGCACTAAGTGATATTAACAAAGAGCTAGGCACAAGCGTTACAACAGTAGCATATGATAATGTGTCAGATATGGTTGATGCACTTTTTCGAGAAGATGTTGATGCCATAATTTTAAATGAAGCATACAGCCATGTACTAGTAGAACAGGAAAAATATTTCATGTTCGCAGACGATACAAAAATAATATACGAATATAAAGTTATAGAAGAAAAGCCACAGGAAGTTACTACAAAGAAGGAAAAAGAGGAATTAACTGACAGACCTTTTATTGCATACATAAGTGGCTCAGATACTCTTACAAGTACACTTCAGACAAGCCGAAGTGATGTAAACATTCTTGCTGTAGTTAATCCAAAAACAAAGCAGATTTTATTATTAAATACTCCAAGAGATACATATGTAGGTACAACTAAGTCAAAGAAATTAGAAAAAGATAAACTTACTCATTGTGGTCTGTATGGAATTGACTGTTCAATAAGCACTCTTGAGAATTTCTATGATATTGAAATTGACTGTTACGCACAAATTAATTTTACCGGTTTTGAAACATTGATTGATGATTTAGGTGGTGTAACTGTAAACTGTGAAAGAGGATTTACTTCTTCTGAAGGATACAAATTTAAAAAGGGAGAAAATCACTTAGACGGTGAATACGCCCTTGCATTTGTTAGAGAAAGAGATGCCTTTGGAGATGGAGACCACCAGCGTGGACGCGATCAGATGAAGGTAATAATTGCCATTCTTGAACAGGTAAGAGATTCAAAAAATCTTCTTGAGAATTATAGTGATATCTTAGATGATTTGTCAGGAATGTTTGTTACAGATATGACCTCATCGGATATGTCAGGTTTAGTAAAGATGCAGCTTGACGATATGGCAGAGTGGAACATAAAGACATACGGAATTATTGGTGAAGGTAAGTCAAAGACAACATTCTCAGTTCCAAAGCAAAGAGCATATGTATTGATTCCGGATGAGGATTCAGTAGATTTTGCAAAAGAATTAATTCAGATGATTTATGATGGCAAGGAGATTACAGACGAGGTATTAGAGAAGGCTCCAGCTGAATATTAGAATTTAAAAATGAAGCATAAAAAAAGAGGATAACCATAACAGGATATCCTCTTTTTATGTTTATTAAAGATTATTCTTATCCAAAGTATCTATCAAGTAATCCCTTAAGAGCCTTACCATGTCTAGCCTCGTCTCTAGCCATTTCATGAACTGTATCATGGATAGCATCAAGACCATTCTTCTTAGCACAAAGAGCAAGATCAAACTTACCAGCTGTTGCACCAAACTCACAGTCAACTCTCCATGCAAGATTATCCTTTGTAGAGCTTGTCATCTTTGACTCTAATTCAGAACCAAGTAACTCTGCAAACTTAGCTGCATGCTCAGCCTCTTCAAAAGCTGCCTTTTCCCAGTAAAGTCCAATTTCAGGATATCCCTCGCGATGTGCGATACGAGCCATGCAAAGATACATACCAACCTCAGAACACTCACCATTGAAATTAGCCATAAGCTGCTCAAAAATGAACTTCTTGTCTTCTTCGCTGATTTCAGCATTGTTCTTAACTGTTGAAGCATATACACCGAACTCATGCTCAGCTGCTAACTTAAGCTCGCCCTCAACCTTCTTGAACTTTTCACCGCTAACATGACATACTGGACACTCTGCTGGTGCCTCATCTCCTTCATGAACATAACCACATACTGGACAAACCCACTTTGCCATTTTAAAATTCCTCCTTTTAATAATAAAAATGTTATTTGTTTTAATATACCCATTATTTATGAGTATTACGCACACATTCAGGACATAATCCTGTAAATTGTACAGAGCTTTTTTCAATCAGTCCCGAATATGCTTCGGCAACCTTATAAATAAGCTCATCTTCAATCGGAACATCGATATCAATCATTCTGTCGCAACCCCTACAATAAAAATGTGTATGAGGCTGAGCATTATAATCGAATCTGTCCGGACCACTATCAGCAGAAATTTTTTGAATAACCCCCATATCTGACAGTAGGGATAAGTTTCTGTAAACTGTTCCTAAACTGATATTTGGAAAGTCTTCTCTAACTGCATTAAAAACAGTTTCTGCTGTTGGATGATCTTTGCGACTTTTTAAAAAGTCTAAAATTGCAACCCTTTGGCGGCTATACTTTATCATAGTTCTCATCTCCTACAAAAACAGGAACAATTCTTGATATCATAATACACTCACTCAGTACCTTTGTCAAGCATAAAATAGGAATAATTACTATTTTTAAAATAAACATGCATCATAATATCATGATAAGGGTTATATAATATAGGGATAAAAGTTATTGTGGCTAAGGAGATTACTATGAAAAGGTTTGTAACATATTTGTATGTTTATGAGGAGGGGGTAAAAAGAAACAATGTTGGTTTTGCCCGTGTTAGTTGCCTGGATGATATCAACAGGATGGATGTTTGTGTCCGTAATCTGGGGAGGTATAACGGGGCGGTTGATGTGTATGTTCTTGTAGAAAGTAATGGAGGAGTGGAAGGTGTTTCATTAGGAGAAGTGAAAATTTCGAGAGGATTTGGAAATGGGCTTTTTGAGTTTGCAGAGGAGAATGTAATAGGAATCAGAATGGGGATAGATGATTCTCATTTTGTGGCAAGTTGCTGGAGGGAGGATAAAGCAGAAGCTGTTATTGGAAATTTTAATGTAAGGAAAATGAGAGAAGCTGATGAATTATGCATATCAGAATTCATGGGTACAATTAGCAAGGAAATAACAGATAAAGAAATAACAGAGAAAGAAATAACAGATAAAGATAAAACAGCAAAAGAAAGAAGCAACACAAACGACAAAAATATAATTAATGATAATGACAGTAAGAAAAGTATAGGTGATATAAAATACAAGAAAATAATTTTAAGCGATTTGAAAAAACTCCCAAGAAAAAACTGGCACTTGAGCAACAACAGTTTTTTGCTCCATGGATTTTACGGATACAAATATCTAATAATAAAAAGTGTCCTGACTGAAGCTGGTGAGCAGTTTTACATCGGTGTTCCAGGTGTATTCTTAGAGCCGGAAAAGATAGTGGCACAGCTTTTTGGCTTCGATGAATTTGAGCCACATGATAATGAAATCCCCCAGGATGCTCCTGAGGGAAAATTTGGTTATTGGTTATGCAAGCTTGATATGGGTCTGTAGTCTGTTGAGAGACAACTGTACAAAGCATGATCCGTAAAACGTCCATTCAATATAAGATAATCTCTTAAAATCCCATCGACACTAAATCCGAGATTTTCTAAAATTTTTGCCGAAGCCTTGTTGCCAAAACATACAGTTGCGGTTATTCGATGCAGACCGATTTCATAAAAAGCAATATTCATACAACGATTAATTGCCTCAGTAGCATAACCCTGATGGTGATACTGGCTTGAAAATTTATAACCAATTTCACAAGACATGAAAGCAGTTCTTGTAATATTGTGAAGACATACAGTTCCAATTATCTGGCTGGGCCTGCATTTTAAAAATACATAATACCGGGCCAGAGTTCCTTTTTGGAATAAATTGTATTCATAACGGAGAACTTTTTGTAAATAGGCTACTGAATAAAATTCAGGTGAGCGTTCTATTTCATATTTTTCAAAAAGCTCCCGGTCTCTATTGTAAAAATCTAAAACCATTGGTGCGGATTCAGGGGTTAAGACCTTAAGCACCAATCGGTCTGTTTCATATTGAAATAACATAATTGATATCCTTCTATAAAATGCGTTATAATTAATTATAAACAGTTTGGAGTTGTAAGTCTATGACACAGGAAGAAAAATATATGAAGGCAGCCATAAAGCAGGCAAAAAAAGCATATGCCCTTGACGAGGTCCCGATTGGCTGTGTAATTGTACAGAATGATAAAATAATTGCCAGAGGCTATAATCGAAGGAATACAGATAAAAATACTTTGGCACACGCTGAGATATCAGCCATAAAAAAAGCCAGCAGGAAAACAGGAGACTGGCGCTTAGAAGACTGCACCATGTATGTTACACTTGAACCGTGCCAGATGTGTGCAGGAGCAATAGTACAATCACGAATGAAAAAAGTCGTGATTGCATCAATGAATCCAAAAGCCGGATGTGCAGGCTCTGTAATTAATCTTTTGCAAATGGCACAATTTAATCATCAGGTAGAGATAGAAGTTGGATTGTTAGGAGAAGAATGTTCGAATATGCTGTCGACATTCTTCCGAGAACTTAGAGCCCGTAAAAAGAAATCTTGACAATTATGGCACAAATAGATTATACTTAAGACTCCGAGCAGCCGGGGTGTTAGCGGTACCTTGAACCAACAATCCGCTATAGTTGGGGTGATGTTTCGTAGAGGGGTCGAGCGGTGGAGCTGCCCTTCATAAGTGGCGTTGACGTCTGGGTCTTGCGCAATGGAAATCTGTGAACCGGGTCAGGGTAGGAATACAGCAGCCCTAAGCAGAACCTTTCATGTGACGTGAGGGTGCCTGGGGGGAGTTAACTGTGAAGGTAACGTCTATTGTGAGATTTCGAAGCGAAACGCTCGGTTTTTTTATTTTCATTGCACTTTCTACCAATATATGATAGTTTTAAACCACACATTTCAGATGGCAATCGCCTTCTAAGTCATAAGGTCAGATCGACCAATTACTCATATGTGTATACAATAAAATAGAAAGCCGTGGATTTATATATGCAATTAAGCTTAGAGGTGCTATAATTATACATAATATCCATACGCTTTCTGTGATAAGAAAAGGAGAAAGCCTATGGCCAAAAGAACAATTGAACAACTAAATTTACTGGATAACTTTCTATTTGGGAAGATGATGAGTGATCCGAAGGTTGGAGAAGAATTCAGCAGAATTCTTGTAAGAATAATCCTAGGACGTGATTATGAACACTTAAAAGTAGTGCCACAGAAGATATTTTATGGAGCAGACACAATACTTCATGGGGCAAGACTTGATGTGTACATAGAGCAGGATGAGATTACAGAAGTAAATGCAGAGAATACTGTTATTGATATAGAACCAGAATGATTTATACAATTAAGAATTCCTGTGTTGAAGAACCTGATATGGAATATGAAGATGGTGCACGCACGGTATTCCTATATACGCACGGAGAAAAAACAGAGGGCGTTTCAGAAGGGCTAAAGCAATTACTCACATTTATGGAAAAGACCCGGCGAGAGAATGCGGTAAATGAAGATTTAAAGATCATACAAAATATGGTCGATGAAATCAAAAAGAATCAGGAGGTGTCAATTGAGTATATGAAGATACATGAACGAGAAGAGATGCTTCAGAGAATAGCACGAAGAGAAGGGCATAGAGAAGGACATAGAGAAGGTGAACACGACCTGACTAAAATAGTAATAAGAATAAGCGAAGGTGCAACAAAAGAACAATTAATAGATGAAGGAGTCGATAAAGAGACAATAGCTTTGGCTATGCAAATAATTGATAAAGTAAGTATAAGTTTGAACAAATAGGCAATTTGACATAACAAGATGATAGAATAATATTCAATCCCCGTCATGTAGCGGGGATATTTTTTAGGTGAAATATTATTTACAGTGCAAAAGGAGCGTATATGATACAGGATATAGGAGAACACAGTTTTAGAATAGAATACATAGACAGAGCACCTGATTCGAACAGTAAAGTCATGTTTTTTAATAATGGAAAGCTGCTTGTTATACATGTAAGCGAGAAGGAACATGATATTGATTATCCAGAGTACGATAAAATTTCAGAGCAATGTAAAGAACTTACATATCTGTTTAGCCTGGATGATACTGCATATTTCAGATGTGAATTAAAAGAAAACGAAGCAGAAATAATCAGGCAGACGCTATCCCAAAAAGGCATGAGAGCTACCTTCGAAAACCGGAGCTTTTTCCGTCAGGTTCGTCCAAACGCTCTGGCGCTTGTTTCAATAACTGGAATGCATTTAAATGGCTGGTATGAAAAAACAGTATTCTGTGGAGCCTGCGCTCATAAGCTTATACATGACCAAAAAGAAAGAATGATGCGCTGCCCATCGTGTGGCAATATGATTTTTCCAAGAATCAATCCCGCAGTAATTGTAGCAGTAACACATGAAGACAAAGTTCTTGTCACAAGATACAAAGACCGAGAATATAAAAACCTGGCCCTGATAGCAGGCTTCAACGAAATAGGCGAATCACTCGAAGAAACAGTACGCCGTGAAGTAATGGAAGAAGCAGGAATAAAAGTAAAAAATATAAAATACTACAAATCACAGCCGTGGGGATTTGCAGACAACATTCTGGTAGGATATTTCTGTGAAGCAGATGGAAATACTGATATAGTGATGGATGAAGAAGAGTTATCAATGGCAAAATGGATAAAAAGAAGTGAAATACCAATAAATACCGAAAGCTTCAGCCTGACCTGGGAGATGATAAACTCACTTGTTGACAAGTAGAAAAAACGAATATATAGTAAAGCAGTAGGAATATAGCGGATTAAGAAAGGAAGACAGCAGATGAAGATATCAACAAAGGGAAGATATGCATTACGATTAATGATAGATTTAGCAGAGCGAAGTGACGGAACACCTGTCAGCCTCAAAGAAGTAGCCAAAAGACAGAATATATCAGAAAAATATTTAGAGCAGATAATATCAGTATTAAACCGAGCTGGCTTTGTCAGAAGTATAAGAGGAGCACAGGGAGGATATCTTCTCAAGAAAGAACCAAAAGATTATACAGTAGGAATGATATTACGTTTAACAGAAGGAAGCCTTGCTCCGGTAGCCTGTATAGAAGATGACGAAGTAATCTGTGACCGTCAAAATACCTGTGTCACAATAATGGTCTGGAAGAGAATTAACGATGCCATATCAGGCGTAGTAGACTCAATAACACTTCAGGACCTAGTAGACTGGCAGCATGAAAGAAACGGAAATTATGTAATATAAGCCACAACCTTAATCAGGAGAAAAATATGAAGAAAAAAGTAGTAGTAGGAATGTCAGGTGGAGTGGATTCATCGGTTGCAGCCTATCTCTTAAAAGAGCAAGGATATGACGTAATTGGAGTGACAATGCAGATTTGGCAGGAGGACGATGTCTTCACAGAATCATTAGAAGGCGGATGCTGTGGCCTGTCAGCAGTAGACGACGCGCGGCGTGTTGCAAACGTCCTCGACATCCCATATTATGTCATGAATTTCAAAGCCGACTTTAAGAAAAATGTGATTGACTATTTTGTGTCTGAGTACGAAAGAGGATACACACCAAACCCATGTATTGCCTGCAACAGACATGTAAAATGGGAATCTCTTCTAACACGCTCATTAGAAATCGGGGCAGACTATATAGCAACAGGCCATTATGCAAGAATCACGAAACTTCCAAACGGAAGATACACAATTCAAAATTCTGTAACAGCCGCAAAAGACCAGACATATGCATTATATAACCTGACCCAGGACCAGCTCTCCCGGACCCTTATGCCGGTAGGAGAATTCGAAAAATCACAGATAAGGGAAATCGCAGAAAAGGCCGGACTCCCTGTTGCCCATAAGAGTGACAGCCAGGATATATGCTTTGTGCCAGACCATGATTACGCCGGTTTTATCGAGAATGAAACAGGACGTATCTATGAGCCTGGAAATTTTGTCGACGAAAATGGCAAAATACTAGGCCGGCACAAAGGAATAATCCGTTACACAATAGGCCAGAGAAAAGGATTAGGAATTACAGCAGACACACCCCTATTTGTAAAAGAACTTAAAATGGATACAAACGAGGTAGTAATCTGCAAAAATGAAAACCTGTTCACAGACACCTGTATCATAAGCGGTGTAAACTATATGTCACAGGCAAAAATCGAACCTGGTACAAGGGCAATTGGTAAAATCAGATATTCACATCAGGGGGCAGCATGTACCCTAACACCAATTGATGACACAAGAATCAAGTGTGTTTTTGATGAACCACAGCGCGCAATGACCCCGGGTCAGGCAGGTGTATTTTACGAAGCTGACCATGTATTATGTGGTGGTACAATAGAAAAAAATCACAATTCCTATTGACATACTAGGAAAAGAGGGATATATTATTATCAAACAATAAATCGCGATTATAATTTTATTTTAAATTCGAAGAAGATTTATGGAGGAATAATATGTCAAAAATTTATCAGGGAACAATAGGACTTATCGGAAATACACCATTAGTAGAATTTACACATATTGAAAAGAAATACAACTTAGAAGCAAAACTCTTAGCAAAGCTTGAGTACTTTAATCCAGCAGGATCAATAAAAGACAGAATTGCAAAAGAGATGATAGAGCAGGCAGAAAGAGATGGCAAACTAAAGCCAGGCTCAACAATCATCGAGCCAACATCTGGAAACACAGGAATCGGACTAGCCGCAATAGCAGCAGCAAAGGGATACAAAATTATTATCGTTCTCCCGGAGACAATGAGTATAGAGCGTCGTAACATTATCAAAGCATACGGAGCCGAACTCGTTCTCTCAGATGGAACAAAAGGCATGAAGGGTGCGATTGCAAAAGCAAATGAACTTCATGCAGAAATTCCAAACAGCTTTATCCCAGAACAGTTTGAGAATCCTGCAAACCCGGAAGCACACCGCAAGACAACAGGTCCTGAAATATGGGAAGACACAGACGGAGAAGTAGATGTATTTGTAGCCGGAGTTGGAACCGGCGGAACAATCACAGGTGTAGGCGAATATTTAAAATCAAAGAATCCAGATGTAAAAGTGGTCGCTGTTGAGCCTGCATCATCAGCAGTATTATCAACAGGTCAGGCAGGTGGTCACCAGATTCAGGGAATTGGTGCTGGATTTGTACCAGCAATACTTAACACTGAAGTTTACGATGAAATAATTCCGGTTGAGAATGAAGCAGCATTTCAATTTGGAAAAGAAATTGCAAAAGAAGAAGGCGTACTTGTAGGAATTTCATCAGGAGCTGCTCTTAAAGCCGCAATTGAAATTGCAAAACGCCCAGAATCAAAAGGCAAGACAATTGTAGTGCTTCTTCCAGACAGTGGAGACCGCTACTATTCAACAGATTTATTTAAATAAAATATTAAACAAGGGGTGAATTAGTTCACCCCTTGAATTAGTTCGATAAGAAATTTTTCAAAATTAACTCCATCAATTTTTCGAGTGTCAGGCACCAATGTTACAACCCCCCTATCAGGGCAGGATGTTATTGAAAATCCAAATGAGGTCTGGAAGACAAGATGTCAGAAGATAGAGGAAAATCCAGAAAACGGAGACCGTTATGATGAGG
>JAXJTU010000029.1:0-2752 GCA_036309425.1 Agathobacter sp. | reverse complement strand
TCTCAGTTAAACCTATGGAACTTCCATTATCACATCCACTTGCATCAGTATCAAATGAATTCAATGCAGTATTTGTTAAAGGCAACGCTGTAGACGAGCTTATGTTCTACGGAAAAGGTGCAGGCCCACTTCCAACAGGAAGCGCTGTTATGGGTGATGTACTTATGGTTGCAAGAGATATTGCAAGTAAATAATTTTTCAAAAAATTTAAAGGAGAGAATGACCAATGGCACTTTACAAAGAGTGGACTAAACTACTAAACGAAACAACAGAAGAAAACTTCGAAGAATTCTGGAATGAATACAGCGGTGCTGAAACTGTAATCTACAAAGATATTCTAGGAAACAAAATGACAACAATGGAAGGCAAAGTTGCTGACCTTGCTGCTAAATACGAAGTAAGAGAAATCATCTTCATGGGCTTCCTAGATGGTATCCAGACAAGCTTAAACAACGAAATCAACCTTGATGAAATCGAAGCTGATACAGAAATCAAACTAGAAATCGATTTCGAAAAACTTCTATTCAACATGCTAAAAGCTGATGCTGAATACCTATACACTCTAGAAGAATGGAACGACATCTTTGAAGAAGAAAAAATCATCGAAATCGTTACAGCTTACAGACGTTCAAGAACAGTTGTTAAGGGCGAAAAAATCGGAAGAAACGATCCATGTCCATGCGGAAGCGGCAAAAAATACAAAAAATGCTGCGGTAAATAATTAAATTTACTATTACAAAAAAATAAGAATGCTCTCAAAAAGAGCATTCTCAGACTGTAGACAAAGGCCCAGGCCTCTCACGAGGCCATGGGCTTTTTCTGTGTCTAAAATCATTGAAATTCCAACATTTACGGGTATTTTGTGGTATAATATTAGTATCATAGACGAAAGGAATTCATTGTTTTGATTACTAAAAACGATACAAATGATAAAAAAACACAGATCCAGATGATTTCTTTAGATCAGCTGGTACCAGAAGATCATATTCTTAGAAAAATTGATAGATATATTGATTTTTCATTCATTTACGACCTTGTTGAGGATAAATATTCAGCAGAAACAGGTCGTCCAAGCATCGATCCTGTTGTTCTCATCAAGATTGCAATCATTCAGTTTATGTTTGGAATCAAAAGTATGCGTCAGACAATCAAAGAGATAGAGGTTAATGTAGCATACCGCTGGTTCCTGGGTCTAGATTTTTATGATAAAGTTCCTCATTTCAGCACATTCGGAAAAAACTACAAAAGAAGGTTCGAAGGCACTGATATCTTCGAACAGATTTTTATGGAAATACTGATGCAATGCATGAAATGCAAGGTAATCAATACAGATACTGTATTTGTAGATGCCACTCATGTAAAAGCTGCTGCTAACCGCAAGAAAGCAAAGAAAGTTTTAGTTGCAAAGAAAAGTGCACGTTTCTATGACGAACAGTTAAAAGAAGAAATCAATGCCGACCGTATTGCTCATGGCAAGAAACCATTAAAAGAAAAAGCCGATGATAACAACCACAAAGATGACGACGACAATTCTCCCAGTAGTGGCTCAGGACACACTGATTTAAAAGAACAGAAGCAGAGCGAAACCGACCCTGAAAGTGGATGGTTTCATAAAGGAGAACACAAAGAAGTGTTCGCATATTCTGTACAGGCTGCGTGTGATGAGAATGGTTGGATGCTGGGATATTCTATACGTCCCGGTAATGAACATGACAGTCAGACATTCAAACCTCTTTATGACAAATTAAAACAATTTGATATCAGTACGATGGTAATGGATGCCGGCTACAAAACACCGGCAATCGCAAAACTTTTGATAGATGATGGTATATCACCGCTGTTCCCGTACAAAAGTCCAATGACTAAGAAAGGATTCTTTCGCAAGTATGATTACACTTATGATGAACATTATGATTGTTACATTTGTCCTAACAATCAGGTGCTCAGCTACTCAACAACAAATCGTGATGGGTACAGAGAATACAAGAGCAAAGGTCACATCTGTGTAAATTGCCCGTACCTTAACCAATGTACAGAAAGCCGGGAACATGTAAAAGTTGTTACAAGGCATGTGTGGCAAGATTACATAGATATCTGTGAGGATATCCGCCATACATCAGGTATGAAGGAAATTTATTCTCAGAGAAAACATACCATTGAAAGAGATTTTGGCACTGCCAAAGAACATCATGCAATGAGATACACACAATTAGTAGGTAAAGCAAAAATGTCCATGAAAGTTGGGCTTACTTTTGCTTGCCTTAATATGAAGAAGTTGGCAAGGCTCCTGGATTACAGGGAAAAACAGGGACAACCAGTCCCAATATATTCCCGTATCCAGCAATATTTTGCACAATTATTTATGGGAAATCAGAGATTGACTGTATAGAAAAAGCCCAGACTCGCCGTTAGGCGAGCTGGGCCTTTGTCTACAGTCTGAGGATAGCCTTGCGGCTATCCTTTTTTTATGGCTTTAAAGTGAAAAGTTTCTCTGCAGGCCGTAGTCTTTGGGCATGCAGTACGGCCCAAAATCGCGAAATGTCTGAGCAGGCCGTAGTCTTTGGGCGTGCAGTACGGCCCAGAAATACAAAAGGTTAAATTAGGCCGTATACTTTGATACAAAAGTACGGCCCGAAACAGCAAAGTCCTCAAAAAGACCGTAGTTTTAAGGCGAAGAGTACGGCTCGAAAAGCAAGAGTTCATCTACAGGCCGTAGTATAAGGCTATATAGTACGGCCTAAAAGAGAAAAGT
>JAXJTU010000028.1:0-1827 GCA_036309425.1 Agathobacter sp. | reverse complement strand
CTTATAAAGCTCCATCGCACGAGCATAGTAAATCCGGAGAAACTTATTTACACCAGCCATTTTGGCTACGTTGTAGGGTTTTCCTTCCTGTTCCTTTTTCAGCATAAAAAGGTAGACAGGATCATCTTGAGGTTTTGTCAGTTTAAGGGCCTGCATAACCTCAAAACAAGCTTTTCTGAGGGCGGCACTGCCACGTTTTGAGATGTGGCGGTTCCTGCTCTCGAATTGTCCTGACTGGTAAGGTGGTGCATCATTTCCGGCAAAGGAATTAAGTGCTTTACCACTATGAAAACGGCGAATATCACCAATCTCGGCGAGAATGATTGGACCAAGTCGGTCTCCAACACCAGCCATGGAGCGAAGAACTTTGTATTCCGGTATGGTTTCTGCAATGGTTTGCATTTGAAGAATAATCTCATCAGCAGCATTCTGAGAAGTGGATAAAAGGTCAACACATTGACTCTGGGCAAGTTGGATGTATGGGTCTTCTCCTCTGGTTGTAATGCTATTCTTAGCAAGCTCATATATTGCTAAGCCTTTACTTGGAGCATGACGGTCACGGGTTTTCTTGACAAGAGTTGCATAGCTTGAAAGAAAACGTGTTTTGCCGATTTTATTGATTTCATCAAAGGATTTAAAACGCTTGATAAAAAGTAGTAAAACACATTGCTCGGGATTTCTGCTTTTTAAAGGCAATATACGGGTAATACCAGGCATCGTCTGGTCAAGCAGATTAATCAGTTGAACTTTTGTATATGACACAGAAGAAATACGCTGATTGTACTGCCTCGATAAGAATTTAAGGTCTTCATATTTCTGTTCCAAAGAGTTATAAGGAACAAGTTTATAAGACTTTTCCAGAGCATATGTAGCAATTCTGATAGCATCTTTTTTATCAGTTTTTGCTTTGTGGATTTCAACATCAGCATATTTTTTCATTTGGTATGGATTAATGATGCAGACAGGAAATCCTTCCTGTTGAAGTTTTTTCAGTACAGGATAATGGTAGTGACCTGTGTACTCCATGAGAATTGTGATGGGTTCATCAAAGGTCCGTAAATAGTCAGCCAAGGCACATATATCCGCTTGAGTGTGTAGCATTGTATATGGTTTGACTAATGTAGTGCCATCAGAATTCAGGATGGCAACAGTGCTTTTGGATTTAGAAACATCGATTCCAACAGCAATCATGGGAATACCTCCTTTGGTAGAATTTTTGATTGGTTCCAGCTCTTCAGGTTCCATTCATATTCGTTGGTTAAACGGGAGCACTTGTATGTCCCAACTTGCTGAATCGAATGCAAGAAAATGAAGGCTAGCTGACACATTTGACTACGGGCGTGGTGTCCCAATTCCAAATTCCGTCAGCCAATCACCTTCATTATAGAATAAAAGAGTGAAGGCTGCTGAGAACCTTCACTTATATATTACGAATTCCAATTTGACGGAGAGAAACAATGAATCTTGAATTGCGAATCATTGATGATACTAATAAAAATGCAGTGGAATTATTGGAAGTACTAGATAGTCAAAAGCAATATATTGCATCAAACAAATATTCTTTAGAAACTGCAATTAAGGAAGAATATAGAGAGATAGCACGACCTTTTGCAATATATGCAGACGGAAATGTTGTAGGTTTTACCATGTTTGCCTTTGAACTTACTTCCTGTGACCCTAATGATAGATATTGGCTATGGCGTTTTATGATTGATAAGAATTCGCAGGGAAGCGGATATGGTTCTGTTGCCTTAGAAAAGATAATCGATTACTTTAAAAGCCATGGTGCAGACCATATTTTGTTATCTACCAAGGAAAGCAATACAT
>JAXJTU010000027.1:0-2494 GCA_036309425.1 Agathobacter sp. | reverse complement strand
TTAAGCTGAAATAAGGCTACGAGTATGTGCGGTTATGACTGAAATAATTTGCTGTCATTATCATTTCCGCACTTTATGACAGGGGATTTTGACTGAAATAATTTGCAGAAATCATCTGGAATAAAGTGCGGCTTAACAGCTTTATGATAAAAGTTATATTATTTTAATGACATTGCAAGACTTATTATTTCCATTGAAATGCCTTCATTCAGTAATTCTTCATTTGTTTTTCCTTCTCTAATTTTTACAATCGTTTGAGCCAAAGTGTTTGCTCCTTCACATTCTCCCTCTCTATATCCTTCCTCATGTGCGATTCTTTGAAGCATCTCTTCATGTTCATGTACTTTCATATACTCGATTGACACCTCCTGATCATTTTTAATTTCTTCAACCATATTTTGAATAATCTCTAAATCTTCATTTACTGCATTTTCTCTTTGTGTCTGTTCCATGAATTTAAGTAACTGCTGGATTGCCTCCGACACCCCTTCTGTTTTTTCCCCATGAGTATACAAGAATAATGTTCGCGCACCATCATCGTATTCCATCAAATTTTACAATTCTTGAATGAATCTATATAAACTTGTCCTTCTTTATTTATTTTGAACATACAAAAGTGCCTGATAAATATCAATCCTTCCTCTTGATTTAATCCTAGAATAGTTCTTTTTCTCCTTCACAACGTTCTTAGTAATATAATCCGCCACCTTACTTCCTTTTAAATCTGGTTTGAGACTATAAATCAATGCTGCCTCTCCTGTTACAAACGGTGCTGCAGCAGAAGTTCCATCTGATATGATGAACATATCATCTGGTAGCTGTCCTATAATTCCATCTCCGGGCGCTAGTACATCCACATTCCTTTTTCCATAGTTAGAATAATCCGCTATATTTCCTTTATTGTCAATTGCTCCGACCGATATTACATTGTCAATATTAAAGCATGCTGGATACATTGGCGAAACATCTATATCTTTTCCCTGATTCCCAGAAGCACAGACAAACAATATCTTGCTATGTCTCATGGCAGCCTTTAACGCATGATTATATTCTGTTCCTGCCCAACTACAATTAATCACTTTTACACCTAGGTCAGCAGCATACTCAATAGCACGAATGGCATCTACAGTAGAGCCACCATTTTCTGTAGACATGAATTTCAGTGGAATAATTTTTACCTTCTGGCAAACCCCAATAATGCCAAAATCATTTTTAGTAGAACCAATTATACTCGCTACATATGTTCCGTGACAATCTTCATCAAATGAATCATAAACAGAATTATCATCATTGTAAAAATCCCAACCATTAACATCATCAATATATCCATTGTTATCATCATCAATTCCGTTTCCTGGAATTTCTCCATTATTAATATAAATATTATCCTGAATATCATAATTATTAATATCTATTCCTGAATCCAGAACTCCCACAAGCACCTCTTCTGTTCCTACCGTGATTGTCCAGGCATTCTCGATATTAGTATCTACACCTGCAATTCCTGAAGTATAAATATTTTGTCCATTATTTTTCAATCCCCATTGATAAGAATAAAACGGCTCCTTAAAAAGACTCTCTACTGTTTTCGAATTTGTAATATTCGTTGCCTTATCAAAATCGTCTATACAGATTCTACAATCAGGCTGAACATCCTCTATATTAGGATTGCTCTGTAATTTATTCCGCACCTCATTGGCCTTCTTCTCATCAATTTCAAGTACTATAATATGACAAGTGTCAAAATTCTCTACGACATCCTGCGTTTCCACCCCATTTTCATTGAGTATTTCTTTCTTAGTTTCCTCTGATACATCATCTTTGTATGTAACAATCAGTCTAATATCTTCTCCATTAACATTTTCCTCATATCTATCTTCTTTTGTAACTTTTTCCTGTGCCTTAACTATATATGGAGTTATGTTACAACATAAAACAACCGCCATTAACATTGATATCATCTTTTTGAATTGCATACTTTTTCTCCTTTATCCTACTCATTCTACTTATTCTCATATATCCATCGATAACCTGTCCCCCAAACTGTTTTAATGGGGTTAATATTTACCTCTTTAAACTTTTTTCGTAGCGAATAAATATATTCCGTAATAGTTCTCATCTGCGTATCTGTATCTAGTTCATAGATATTCTCATATAATCTTTCTTTTGTCATTGTGACAAGATGGTTTTTCGCCAAAAGTTTACACATACGATATTCAATTCTTGTCAAACTAATTTTAGTATTTTTGACAATAACATTATTTTCTATATTATCAAAAACAAATCCTAAAATTTCCTCCTGTAGTCCTTCATTATTCGTTGTTTCAATTTGAAATTTTACTTTTGCAAGAAGCTCTGCTTCTCGTATTGGCTTTAATATAAAGTCATCTGCTCCTGATTTCATACATTTTATAATATCATCTGCACACAATGCTTTCGACATAATAATAACAGAACAGTTAAAATATTTTTTTAATTCTTCTATGTAATACTG
>JAXJTU010000026.1:0-3548 GCA_036309425.1 Agathobacter sp. | reverse complement strand
CTCACATTTTCAATGATGTACTTCAATAATGAACAATACCTGCTTCCACTCTCACATGACGAAGTAGTACACGGCAAAGCAACAATAATCGGTAAAATGTATGGAGAATATGATGAAAAATTTGCACAGCTTCGTTCGCTATATATGTACATGATAATACACCCAGGAAAAAAACTAAACTTTATGGGTAATGAAATCGCCCACTTCCGTGAATGGGATGAAAAGCGTCAGCAGGACTGGGATTTATTATCATATCCCAAACATAAAGCTTTTTCAGATTACATGAAAGAATTAAATAATATTTATTTAAACAATTCATCACTTTATTCAAAAGACTACGAAAACGATGGATTTAACTGGATTGATTGCCATAAAGAATCAGAATGTGTATATGCTATTGAAAGAAACGGTAATAACAACAAATTAATTGCCATTTTCAATTTTTCAGACCAGCCACGCCATTACGAAACACAACTTTCAGACATTAATGAAATAAGATTATTACTAAACACTGACTGGAAATCCTTTGGCGGAAACACCGAAAACAACAGCTGTGTGTACACATTCAACAATAATACACTATTTTGCGACCTTCCAGCCTACAGCTCAATGCTATTTAGCGTTTAATAACATTATAAATGCACAAAAAAAAGACAGCCATTCGATCTGCTGTCTTTTTAGGAGAAGGTATTTTACTATGGGGATAGTAAAAAATTTATATAAAATATTGGGGGGTTTTTACAAGAATTATAATAGCACCTTTATGCACATAAGTGTTCACAAAGTTAACAAAAAATGCACTTGGTTTTTGTGCAACTTGTATAGTCCTTCTTATTATTTATTTTCAACATTTTATATTATACTATTATAAAATACTATTATAATTTACAACTTGTTGTAATCTTTTGAGAATAAGCTTAAATAAACATAGTATTAATAATTTTATAATAATGTGGAGAACAACTATGAATGAACAATTTTCAAGAACTGCACTTTTACTTGGTACAGACGCAATAAATAATTTACAAAACAAAAAAGTGGCAATTTTTGGCATCGGCGGAGTCGGTGGCTATGTATGTGAAGCCTTAATACGCAGTGGTGTTGGAAAGTTTGATTTAATTGACAATGATACAGTTTGTATTAGTAACATTAATCGTCAAATCATTGCTACTCACAAAACTATTGGAAGATATAAAACTGATGTCATGAAAGAAAGAATGTTAGACATCAATCCAAATGCCAAAATCACAGTCCATGAATGTTTCTTTTTGCCTGAAACTTCTGACAAATTTGATTTTACAAAATATGATTATATCGTAGATGCAGTCGATACTGTAACAGCAAAAATAGAATTAATAATGAAAGCAAAAGAGTATAACATTCCTATCATAAGCGCGATGGGAGCTGGAAACAAACTTGATCCAAGCCGCTTTCAGGTTACAGATATATATAAAACCACAATGTGTCCGCTAGCCAAAGTAATGAGACGTGAATTAAAAAAGAGAGGCATCCAAAAACTAAAAGTTGTATATTCGGATGAAGCACCAATTACTCCAGCTTCCGTAAGCCCCCAAAAAACCCAGAGTAGTTCGAAACGTTCTATCCCAGGGAGTACAGCCTTTGTGCCTTCAGTTGCCGGACTAATCATTGCAAGCGAAGTCATTAAGGATCTTACCCACCAAAATTGATATCATATTTTTTTGATATTTCAAATTCTAGATATCACTATCTAGATATCACTAATTGGGGATATATTAAATTCTTAATATAAAAAAATTTTTATTTTATAATGATGTATAACAAAAAAACTTCCATGTATGCTCAATATAAAACTATTGATCAACATAGAAGTTTTTTTCATAAAATAATGATTTATGTAAAACAAATACTATAATACCATCTTTACTCCACCATAAATTCCAGCATCATTTCCCAATGTTGCAATCTTAAACTCTGTCTCTCTAGATGCATGGAATGCATATTTCTTGTAATGCTCAATAATAGAATTTATAAGGATGTCTCCAGCCTTTGAAACACCACCACCGATAACAAATGCTTCTGGGTTAACAACACATGATATCATAGCCATACCCTTACCAAGAATTGTTGCCATCTGATCAACAACTTTAAGAGCAACTGCATCATCAGCCTTTGCAGCATCAAATACATCTTTTGCTGTAATAGTATCTAATGATTTAAGAGATGTTTCCTCACTTGAATTCGCAGCAAGATATCTTTCAGCAAGTCTAACAACACCTGTAGCTGAACCATACTGCTCAAGACAACCTTTCTTTCCACATCCACAAGTGCACTCTTCTTCATCATTCATAGGCATATGACCAATTTCACCTGCCGCTCCATTAGCTCCAGAAAGAATTTTTCCATCAATAATTACACCACCGCCAACACCAGTTCCAAGTGTAACCATTACAATATTATTGTATCCAACTCCACCACCTTTGTACATCTCACCTAAAGCAGCAACGTTAGCATCATTTCCAACCTTAACTTTAACTCCATTAAGAAGTCCACTTAACTCTTCCTGTGCATTAAATACACCCCATCCAAGGTTAACGCATTTATAAATTGTTCCATCATCACCTACTGGTCCAGGAACACCTACACCTACACCTTCAACATCATCGAGACTTGAATTATTCTCCGCTAATTTAGCTTTAATTGCCTCTGCAATATCTCCCAAAATATTACTACCATTGTTCTCTGTATTTGTTGGAATCTCCCACTTAGCAAGAAGTTCACCAGCATTATTGAAAAATCCCATCTTGATTGTAGTACCACCAATGTCTACACCGAATAAATAATTTTTCATCATAATCTCCTTTTTCGATAAAATTGATTTTCTGTAATTTGCAATTAGAATAAACTACACTAATGAATTAATTATAAAATAATCCCTCCCTTCATACAAGTACTTATTCTGATAATATATAGTAACAAAACGTAGCTATTCAGCCCCCCTTAGAATAATATAAATTTGAAAAAATTCTTATAGGCATAAAAAAAAGCCTTGCTAAACAAGACTTTAATAAAAAATGCCCAGTTTCGGAATCGAACCAAAGACACAAGGATTTTCAGTCCTTTGCTCTACCAACTGAGCTAACTGGGCATACAATGCTAATGCATCGAGTTGCGGAGACAGGATTTGAACCTGTGACCTCCGGGTTATGAGCCCGGCGAGCTTCCAGACTGCTCCACCCCGCGATATTAAATTAAATGGGCAGAGGTGGATTCGAACCACCGAAGCAAGTTGCAGCAGATTTACAGTCTGTCCCCTTTGGCCACTCGGGAATCTGCCCATATAGTGAAAAGTGGATATTTCCAGCTTCCACAAAGCCGATGATCGGACTCGAACCGATAACCTGCTGATTACAAATCAGCTGCTCTGCCAATTGAGCCACATCGGCATATTAACTTTTTAAATAAGTGGGACCTACAGGGCTCGAACCTGTGACCCCCTCTTGTAAGGCAGATGCTCTCCCAGCTGAGCTAAGATCCCACATATAACTTATAATGAGTGTTAACACACT
>JAXJTU010000025.1:0-28899 GCA_036309425.1 Agathobacter sp. | reverse complement strand
GGAGTGTATATATTTGTGAATTACCGTCGCAGGTAAGGAAAAATGCAAACAGGCGGTAAAAAACAAGACAATAAGATAACATAAGAGAAGACAAAGCGATAAATTACCGTCGCAGGTAAGGAAAAATGCAAACAGACGGTAAAAAACAAGACAATAAGATAACATAAGAGAAGACAAAGCGATAAATTACCGTCGTAGGTAAGGAAAAATGCAAACAGGCGGTAAAAAACAAGACAATAAGATAACATAAGAGAAGACAAAGCGATAAATTACCGTCGTAGGTAAGGAAAAATGCAAACAGGTGGTAAAATATCTCGAAATAAAATTCGAGAATAATAAATGAGATAGGGAGAGGATAAAATGGTAGGAAAGATTAAGAATTTCAAAATTGAAAACCAGAAAATTCTACTGGAATTTGAAAAGGCAACAGGTTTTGTAGAAGTTGTAAGGGATGACATCATAAGAGTCTATCAGGATATTGATGGAATCGAAAGATCTACAGATGCTATATCTGAGAATGTAAAGCCAGAAGGGGATTTTGAGGTTAAGAGGCTTGATGAGTGTATCCAGATTACAACAGATAAGATTTGTGTAAATGTTTATGATGATTATAAGGTGGATTTTTTAGATAAAGAGAACAATGTTCTCTGTGCTGATTACAGAGGAGATAGAACCTTAATGGCAACAATTTCAGAGGCAGACAAGAAGCTTTTGGAAGGTGAAGGTCATTCTGTAGAGGGAGAGGCTGATTATAAGTTTACATTGTTAAAGGATATTTCCAATGTAAAGGGAATATATGGTCTTGGTGATAAAACAGGATTCCTTAACAAGAAGGGATATATGTATGAAATGTGGAATACAGATGACCCTGCTCCACAGGTTGACTGCTTTAAGGCTTTATATAAGTCTATTCCATTTTTTATTGCAACAACAGACAAAAAGCCTTATGGAATTTTCTTAGACAACAGTTATCATGCATATTTTGATATGGGAAAAGAAAGCACTGATTATTACTATATGGCAGCAGATGATGGAAATATTGATTACTATTATTTTGCTGGTGAAAGCATGGCTGAAATAATTTCTTCATTTACTTATCTTACAGGAAGAATGAATGTTCCACAGTTATTTACTCTCGGATATCATCAGTCAAGATGGAGCTATTCAACAGCAGAAGAGGTAAGAGAGATTGCTGACAACATGAGAAAATATAAGATACCTTGCGACACTATCCATATGGATATTGATTATATGGATAATTTTAAGGTATTTACTTTTGATGATAAGAAGTTCCCAAATGTTAAGGATTACATCAAAGAGCTCTCTGACGATGGTTTCAAAATTGTTACAATCATCGACCCTGGTGTTAAAAAGGAAGAGGGCTATGAGGTATATGACAAGGGTATTAAGAATTCATATTTTGCAAAGGATGCAGAAGGTAATGTATATGTAAACGAAGTCTGGCCTGGCGAGAGTGTCTTCCCTGATTTTGGAAATGAGGAAGTAAGAAAATGGTGGGCAGACAACCAGAAAGCCTTAGTAGATGTAGGTGTAAGAGGTGTTTGGAATGACATGAATGAGCCTGCAAGCTTTAGAGGACCACTCCCGGATGATGTAGTTTTCAGAAATGGAGAAAGAGTAACTGACCACAGAGAAATCCATAATCTCTTCGGTCATTTTATGGCAAAAGCAACATATGACGGACTTCTAAAATATGATAAGAGAAGACCATTTATCATAACAAGAGCCTGCTATGCAGGAACCCACAGATACTCAACAGCATGGACTGGAGATAACCATAGTATCTGGGCTCACTTACAGATGGCAATTCCACAATTATGTAACCTTGCAATGAGTGGAATGGCATTTTCAGGAACAGACGTAGGTGGCTTCGGCTCAGACGTAACACCGGAACTTCTTTTAAGATGGGTGCAGGTAGGATGCTTCTCACCATTATTTAGAAACCACAGCGCAAAAGGAACAAGATACCAGGAACCATGGCAGTTTGGTGACGAAGTAGTAGATATCTACAGAAAGTACGTTGAACTTCGATATGAACTAATCCCATACTTCTACGATTTGTTCTATAAATGCTCGCAGACAGGAATGCCAATTGTAAGACCATTAATCCTGAATTATCCTGATGATACTGAGGCAGTAAATATGAACGACGAATTCATGGTAGGCGACAGCATCTTAGTAGCACCTGTAGTAAATCCGGGGCAGGTTAAAAAAATGGTATATTTACCAGAGGGTGAGTGGTATGACTACTTTACAAACGACAAATACGAAGGAGCTCAGTACATCATAGTAGATGCCCCAATCGAAAAGTGTCCAATATTTGTAAAAGCAGGATCAATCATACCAAAGTATCCAGTAATGCAGTATGTAGGCCAAAAAGAAATCAAAGAGATGCGCTTTGACTACTACCCGGGTGAAGACTGCGAGTATATCCATTACCATGACGATGGAGAAAGCATGAACTACCAGAATGGAGAATACAACTGCTACAAGCTTGAGGGAAAAGGCAATGATGTAACAGTAACCTGCATCCACAAAGGCTATGCAAAAGAATACGAGAATATAATTGTAAAAAATATAATAAAATAGTATAAAATCAAATATCTTAGAGTACCCTTTATAAGAAAAAACAGGGCTTCTAATATGAAAAAAAGAGCAGCATAAAATAATCCCAGGCAGATAAATGCAGATTATTCCATGCTGCTCTTTTATCTCTAGTTGGAGAAGACTCCCCCTTCTAAAAAACGAAGAAATACCCCTTGACATATAATACTATGCGATATATAGTATCATGTATCAGGGGGTATAAAGAAAGGAGAGAAAGCATGGATGTACAACTAAAACGTGGAATGCTCGATATATGCGTTCTCAGTGTTCTGCTAAGAGAAGATTCATACGGCTATAAGATCATAAAAGACCTACAGCCATATGTGACAATATCCGAATCAACGCTCTATCCCATATTAAGGAGACTAGAGACCGCAGCCTGTGTGACAGTTTATTCGACAGAGCATAATGGTCGGTTAAGAAAGTATTATCACATTACAGATAACGGCAGAACAAAAATATCAGAGTTCCTTGATGAATGGCAGGGAATGATGGACATTTACAAATTTATTAAAAAGGAGATGACGGAAAATGAGTAAAGTGGAATTTTTAAATAGATTACGGGCATTGATAGGGAAATATCCATACGAAGAGCTGGAGAAATCATTAGAGTATTATTCAGAGATGATTGATGACAGAATGGAAGATGGAATGACAGAGGAGGAGGCAGTTGCTTCTCTTGGTTCAGCAGAAGAAATAGCACAGCAGATAATGTGCGAGCTTCCACTGACAACAATTGTAAAATACAAGGCAAAAGAAAAGGCTGAGGGAAAAAAATTTCCTGTATGGGCAATAATATTAATAATAGTTGGAAGTCCTTTGTGGTTCCCGCTGGCTATAGGTTTAGGGGCTACCGTATTTGGATTTTATGTAGCAATCTGGTCTGTAGTTTTTGCATTTTGGGCAGTTTCAGTTTCCTTGGGAGTAAGTTCACTTGCATGCATAATAGCATTTATCACCATGATTGTTAAAGGTTCTATATTATCTGCAGTGATATATTTTGGCGCAACATTGTTCTTGTGCGGTGCAACCATTTTGGCATTGATAGCAAGTTTTTATGTAAGCAAAGGCTTAGTTCTTGCAACAATAGCATTTGTAAAAGGAATTAAAAAAATGATAGTTGGAAAGTAGGTTATTATATGAAAAATGTAGTAAAAGCATGTATAGTTGGAGGAGCGTTAGTAATAGTAGGTGCAGTTATCGCAACAGCAGGAATAACATCTTCATTAAAAAATAAAGGCAGCAAAGAAGAAATTAGTAAAAACAGCAGAAATCTTGTAGAGATGGAATATGTGGCAAGTGAAATTTCTATTGAAGAATTAAATCTTTGTCTTGTATCAGAAGACGTAGAGATAGCGCTTGGCAATAATGAGACCATTAAAATCACTTATTATGATGATCCGGAGAATTCAGATTACATTATAAAAGAAAACGGGAAAAAATTATCGATGGACAGAAAAAGCTCATCAGTAAATGTCAATGTTTTTGATGTGACAGATATTTCTGAAATGATATCAACAGCTGATTTTAATGATTATGAGGATTGCAAAGTAGTTGTAACGATTCCGGAAAACTATGCGGGTTCATATGATATAGGTTTAGTGTCAGGAAGCATAAAGATGTCAGACGTTCCATGTGAAAAGTATTTGAATTTAGATACTACATCGGGAGATGTTGATTTGAAAAATATTAATTGTAATCAGACTTTGGATATAGACACTACATCAGGTACTGTGTATTTAGCAGATATCACTGTTAATGGTAATATGGAGTTTGACTCAACATCGGGAAATTTGAAACTTACAAATGTTGAAGTAAAAGCAGAGTTAAGCTGTGATGCAATATCAGGAGAGATAGCAGGTGATAATGTTTCAGTAAAATCTTTTGAAAGCAGCAGTACATCAGGAGATATTGAAATCGATGCATTTACAGTGGAAAAAGAAATATCCGGTGACAGTATATCCGGATCATTTGATTTAAAATTAACTGACAGCCAGCAAAATTATGACATTGAAGTAGATACGATTTCAGGCTCTGTCAATATTCCAATTAATAGTAAGGGAAAAGGTGGCAAAGAGCTCGAGTTTTCAACAACAAGCGGAGATGTTAATGTAGAATTTGCAGAGTAATAACATAAGGACTTTCATCTGTTATCACGATGAAAGTCCTTAATTTTTTAGAATCCCAACTCAGCAATAAGCTCAGGAACAGTAGTCATTTTTGTAATTCTTCCAACATTTGCACCAGCAAAAATAAGACCGTTTTCAACATCGCCGCGAACTGCCTTAATCAGTCTGTCTGTAATGCAGTAAGGAATCTCGGCAGGATTGCATCTTGCAAGACAGCCGAAACACTTAAATGGGTCTCTTTCTCCACCGAGGCTTTCAAGGAATTTGTTGTTAATTGCACGGCCAGGCATTCCTACAGGACTCTTAATAATTTTTACATCATCCTCAGTTGCCTTAATATAAGCCTGCTTGTATGCATCAGAAGCATCGCATTCTTCAGTGACAACAAAACGGCTTGCAATCTGAACACCGTCAGCTCCGAGCTTTTCAACTCTTTCTATATCAGATTTATCAAAAATTCCACCAGCTACGATAACAGGAATATGTCTTTGGTATTTCTCATCAAACTCTTTTACAGTGTCAATAATTTTCTTGATCTCTTCATCAAAATCAAGAGAACCAGATTTATATGTATCAAGATCTTCGTTGGAGAAACCAAGATGACCTCCGGCCTTAGGGCCTTCTATAACAACAAAATCAGCAGTAGTATTATATTTTTTATCCCATTTTCTAAGAAGAACAGAAGCTGCTTTGGCAGAAGAAACTATAGGAGCAAATTTAGTGTCGCTTCCGGCAACAAGCTCAGGAAGAGTAGTAGGGAGTCCGGCACCACAGATTACAACATCAGCCCCAGCCTCAACTGCAGCCTTAACATGATCCTTGTAATCCTTAAGTGCAGTCATTACATTGACACCTACAAGACCTCCCTTTGCCATTTCTTTTGCTTTTTTAATATGCTTTTTTATTGCGCGAATATTTGCCTGGCAATGATTTGTTTTAAAATCTTCTTCTTCAAATCCAGCCTGTGCAGAAGAGATAATTCCGATTCCACCTGCGGCGGCAACTGCTCCGGCAAGGCGGCTAAGGCTGACTCCTACTCCCATTCCGCCCTGAATAATAGGCAGTTTTGCAATTTTATTTCCAATAACTAAAGGTTTCATTTTAATCCTCCAAAATTAATTTGATGTTCAAACTATATCACTTAAGGTTTTGTCGGTCAAGATGAAAAAGTAAACAAAACTTTTTGATGTAGTATTAAAAACTATGTATATTGTGACATATAGGAAGCAATAAGAAGGCTGGAGGATTCTTAAAATGATGCGAACATATATTCGGAAAAAGCTGTACATTTTATATTTGGTCTGCTATAATATTTACACATGGAAAATACTAGTATATCGTTTTCGAAATAACGATATACTAGCTGATATATAGAATAGACAGAAAGGCTTAAGAATGGATCATTTCGTATTACACTCAAAATATCAGCCAACCGGAGACCAGCCACAGGCGATAGAGGCTTTAGTTAAAGGGTTTAAGGAAGGAAATCAGTTCCAGACTTTATTAGGTGTTACAGGTTCTGGTAAGACATTTACGATGGCCAATATTATACAGGCACTAAATAAGCCTACGCTTATTATTTCTCACAATAAGACATTGGCAGGCCAGCTGTATGGCGAGATGAAGGAATTTTTCCCGGAGAATGCAGTGGAGTATTTTGTGTCCTATTACGATTATTACCAGCCGGAGGCATATGTGCCGCAGTCTGATACTTATATTGCAAAAGATTCATCAGTCAACGATGAGATAGATAAATTGCGTCTGTCTGCCACAGCAGCACTTGCTGAGAGAAAGGATGTAATTATTATTGCGTCAGTTTCGTGTATATATGGAATTGGTAGCCCGGATGATTATATGAATATGATGGTATCACTAAGACCGGGAATGGAAATAGATCGTGATGATGTGATAAAAGGTCTTATTGACATGCAGTACAGCAGGAATGATCTTGATTTTAAAAGAGGTTCATTCAGGGTGCACGGGGATGTTCTTGATATATTCCCGGCTGACCAGTCGGAAACCGCTGTCAGAGTTGAATTTTTTGGAGATGAAATAGACAGAATAGTAGAGGTGGATGCATTAACAGGAGAGGTTAAAGCGCAGCTTAGCCATGCCGCCCTCTTCCCGGCATCACATTATGTTGTACCGCAGGAAAAAATCTTAGAAGCCTGTGACAGAATCGAGAAAGAGCTTGAAGAAAGGGTTAAGTATTTCAAGGGGGAAGACCGGCTTCTTGAGGCACAAAGAATTGCAGAGAGAACAAACTTTGATATTGAGATGCTCAAAGAGACAGGATTCTGCAGTGGAATTGAGAACTATTCGAGACACCTTGCAGGAAGGGCAGAAGGCGAGATGCCGGATACATTAATTGATTATTTCCCGGATGATTTTCTGATAATTGTTGATGAGTCACATATTACAATTCCACAGGTCAGGGGAATGTATGCGGGAGACAGATCACGTAAAAGTACATTGGTTGATTATGGATTCAGATTACCATCTGCCATGGATAACAGACCGCTTAATTTTGAAGAGTTTGAAAGTAAGATAGATCAGATGCTGTTTGTGTCTGCAACACCTAACGTTTATGAGGACGAGCATGAATTAATGCGTGTAGAGCAGGTTATCAGACCAACAGGCCTGCTTGATCCGGAAATATCCGTTCGCCCGGTAGAGGGGCAGATTGACGATCTTATCTCAGAAGTTAATAAAGAGGTAAAAGATCATCATAAGGTCCTTATTACAACCCTTACAAAACGTATGGCGGAAGATTTGACAAATTATATGGCAGAACTTGGAATAAGGGTTAAATACCTTCATTCTGATATAGATACACTTGAAAGAGCTGAAATTATCAGGGATCTGAGACTTGATGTCTTTGATGTACTTGTAGGAATTAATCTTCTCAGGGAAGGACTTGATATTCCGGAGATAACACTGGTTGCTATTTTAGATGCTGATAAGGAAGGCTTTTTACGTTCCGAGACTTCATTAATTCAGACGATAGGACGAGCTGCAAGAAACAGCGAGGGTCATGTAATTATGTATGCTGATAAGATTACAGATTCAATGCGTAATGCTATAGATGTAACTGAGCGAAGACGCGAGGTTCAAAAAGCATACAACGAGGCACACGGAATAACTCCACAGACTATCCAGAAATCTGTTCGCGACCTTATAGCAATTTCTAAGAAGGTAGCAGCAGAAGAACTTAGTATGGATAAGGATGCAGAGTCAATGAGCCGTCAGGAACTTGAAAAGCATATTGGAGAGATTCAGAAGAAGATGAAAAAAGCAGCAGCAGAACTTAACTTTGAAGCAGCAGCGGAGTATAGAGATAAACTTATTGAACTTAAAAATCATCTTAGAGATGCTGATTGATAAAAGCTTTGGTCGGACTGCGATTGTGTATAAAGCTGGATGAGGAAGAGATTATGGCTAAAAAAGAGAGAAAATACATTAAAATACGAGGAGCAAGTGAACACAATCTTAAGAGTGTGAGCATAGATATTCCAAGGGATGAGTTTGTTGTTCTGACAGGATTGTCAGGTTCGGGAAAATCATCACTTGCCTTTGATACTATATATGCTGAGGGCCAGAGAAGATATATGGAATCATTGTCTTCTTATGCCCGTCAGTTCTTAGGACAGATGGAGAAACCGAACGTTGAATCAATTGAAGGTCTTCCACCAGCGATTTCTATTGATCAAAAATCAACAAATCGAAATCCTCGTTCTACAGTTGGAACCGTTACAGAAATATACGATTACTTTAGATTGTTATATGCAAGAATTGGCATTCCACACTGTCCTAAATGTGGTCGTGCCATTACAAAACAGACTGTAGACCAGATGGTGGATCAGGTAATGGAACTTCCTGAGAAAACAAGAATACAGATACTTGCACCTGTAGTCAGAGGAAGAAAAGGTGAACATCAGAAGGTGTTAGAAAGAGCAAAGAAAAGTGGATATGTTCGAGTAATTATTGATGGTAATATGTATGAACTGTCTGAGGAGATAAAGCTTGATAAAAACATCAAGCACAATATTGATATTGTGGTTGACCGATTAGTAGTAAAAGAAGGCATTGAGAAGAGACTTACAGATTCATTAGAAAACGTTTTTGCATTATCTGAGGGTAATGCAATAGTTGATATTGTTGATGGTGAACCAATGAATTTTTCGCAGAGTTTTGCATGCCCTGATTGCGGAATAAGTATTGATGAGGTTGAGCCAAGAAGCTTTTCGTTTAACAATCCATTCGGAGCATGCCCTACATGTTTTGGATTGGGCTATAAGATGGAATTTGATGAGGACCTTATGATTCCGGACAAGACATTGTCAATATCAGAAGGTGCAGTTCAGGTAATGGGATGGCAGTCGTGCACCAAGAAAGACAGCTATACCTATGCCATGCTTAAAGCTTTATCAGATGGATATGGATTAGACCTTGATATGCCATTTAAAGATATACCCAAAGACCTCCATGATATCTTTATGTATGGTGGGGATGACCGTGTGCTTAAAGTATATTATAAAGGTCAAAGAGGTGAAGGTGTTTATGATATGACATGGGAAGGCCTGATTAAAAATGTTGAGCGCAGATACAGAGAGACTGGTTCGGAGAATGGCAAGGCTGAGTATGAACAGTTTATGACAATAACACCATGTGCTACATGCCATGGACAAAGACTTAAACAGACTTCGCTTGCGGTAACTGTTGGCGATGAAAATATTCATGAAATGACATCTCATTCAGTAAAGGAATTATGCGATTTACTTGAATCATTAGAACTGACAAATCAGCAGCATTATATTGGTGATCAGATATTAAAAGAAATAAAAGCAAGAGTGGGATTTTTAAAGAAAGTAGGCCTTGATTATCTTACACTTACAAGAGCAACTGCAACTTTGTCAGGAGGAGAAGCACAGCGAATAAGACTTGCTACGCAGATTGGTTCAGGACTTGTTGGTGTAGCATATATTCTTGATGAGCCTAGTATCGGACTTCATCAGAGAGATAATGACAAATTGTTAAGTGCACTTATGAATCTTAAAGATTTAGGTAATACTTTGATTGTGGTAGAGCACGACGAAGATACTATGCGTGCTGCTGATTTTATTGTGGATATTGGACCGGCAGCAGGTACACATGGTGGAGAAGTTATAGCAGCAGGAACTGCAAAGGATATTATGAAATGCAAAAACTCTGTAACCGGTGCATATCTTAGCGGAAGAATAAAGATACCAATTCCAGAGGAACGTAGGCAGGCAACAGGTTATCTTACAATAAAAGGCGCAAGAGAGAATAACCTGAAGAATATTGATGTTGATATACCACTCGGAATTATGACCTGTGTAACGGGAGTCTCTGGTTCAGGAAAAAGTTCATTAACAAATGAGATACTATTCAAACATCTTGCCAAGAAGCTAAATAGAGCAAGATGTATCGCAGGAGATCATGATGAAATTCTAGGTGTGGAACAGCTTGATAAGATAATTGACATAGACCAATCCCCAATTGGAAGGACACCTAGGTCTAATCCGGCAACTTATACCGGAGTATTTGATATGATAAGGGATTTGTTTGCTGCTACTCCGGATGCAAGAGCAAAAGGATACAAGAAGGGCAGATTCAGTTTTAATGTAAAAGGAGGAAGGTGCGAGGCCTGCAGTGGTGATGGAATAATTAAAATTGCAATGCATTTCCTTCCAGATGTATATGTTCCTTGTGAAGTGTGCGGCGGAAAACGCTATAACAGAGAAACTCTTGATGTAAAATATAAGGGAAATAATATATTTGATGTGCTTGATATGACAGTTGAAGAAGCTCTGGATTTCTTTAAGAATGTTCCCAAGATACACAATAAAATTCAAACATTATATGATGTTGGACTTTCATATATTAAATTAGGACAACCATCAACGGAATTATCAGGAGGAGAAGCGCAGAGAATAAAGCTTGCAACAGAACTTAGCAGAAGAGGCACAGGAAAAACTATTTATATTTTGGATGAACCAACAACAGGACTTCATTTTGCAGATGTTCACAAGCTGGTTGAAATTCTTAGAAGATTATCAGATGGTGGAAATACTGTGGTTGTAATAGAACATAATCTTGATGTTATTAAGACTGCTGATTATATCATTGATATGGGACCGGAAGGTGGAGATGGAGGCGGAATGGTTATTGCAAAAGGTACGCCAGAAGATATCTGCAAAGTTCCTGAATCATATACTGGTCAGTTTCTTAAGCCATACCTTGGAATTGCAAAGTCAGATGAATAGAAAAATGACTAATAAATCATTAAATCTTAAATAATTTTTATAAACTATTATAAAAATTATTAAAATTAGTTTCTTTCAGATAAAAACCCTTTCAAAAATGGAAGTTATTGTATATAATAAATTAGAATATGTAAAAATATGTTTAAATGAGTTTTATCTCTAGTTGGAGAAGACTCCCACTTCTATAAGTGGTGAGTATAGATGATATTTGTCTTAGTGGGAGTCTCAATCTCCAACTGAGATAAAAGCCTCCGGCGGATTACAGGAATGCACAGAGGAAGATGTCAGCAAAGCTGACGCGCATTCCGCACCAAGAACGCTGGAGCGTTCTTGAAGTCTGCAAGACTCTATATATAGATGAGAATAACAGAAGGGAGTTCGACAAATGATTGGAACAGATATTGGAATAGATTTAGGAACAGCTAGCATTTTAGTATATATCAAGGGAAAAGGTGTTGTACTTAAAGAGCCTTCAGTAGTTGCATTTGACAGAGATACAAATAAGATTAAAGCTATTGGTGAAGAAGCTAGACTTATGCTTGGAAGAACACCAGGTAATATTGTTGCAGTAAGACCACTTCGTCAGGGTGTAATTTCTGATTATACAGTGACAGAGAAGATGATTAAATATTTTATCCAGAAAGCACTTGGGAAGAAGACATTCCGTAAGCCACGTATCAGTGTATGTGTACCAAGTGGCGTTACAGAAGTTGAGAAGAAGGCAGTAGAAGATGCGACATATCAGGCAGGAGCAAGGGATGTTGCAATTATTGAAGAGCCAATTGCTGCTGCCATTGGGGCAGGAATCGATATTTCAAGACCATGTGGTAATATGATTGTTGATATAGGTGGTGGAACAGCTGATATTGCTGTAATTTCATTAGGTGGTTCAGTTGTAAGCACATCAATTAAGATTGCAGGTGATGATTTTGATGAAGCACTTGTTCGTTATATGCGTAAGAAGCATAATCTTTTAATTGGTGAACGTACAGCAGAAGATATAAAAATTAAGATAGGAACATGTTATCCTTTAGCACAGAATGAGACAATGGATGTCAGAGGCCGTAACCTTGTAACAGGACTTCCAAGAACAATCACAGTAAGCTCAGAGGAAACAGAAGAAGCTTTACGTGAGGCTACTCTTCAAATTGTTGAAGCAGTACATTCAGTACTTGAGAAGACACCACCAGAACTTGCAGCCGATGTTGCAGACAGAGGAATTGTGCTTACAGGTGGTGGAGCATTGCTTCGCGGACTTGAAGAGCTGATAGAAGATAAGACTGGTATTAATACCATGACAGCCGAACAGCCAATGACTTGTGTTGCAATTGGAACAGGTAAATATGTAGAGTTCCTCGCTGGAAAAAGAGATGACGATTAATTATTTCAAAGGGATTTCGCACAAGTGGGATCCCTTTTACCGTATTTGTATTTATACAAAACTTCAAGAATAATAATATATTGATTAATATTATAATATTTAAGTAAATATTGCCGATATTAAAGATAGAAGTCTATACTTAGGAATAATTGATAGGAGATATACATGGTAAAGGGGTTATATACAGCCTATACAGGGATGGTTAATGAAATGAAGCGTATGGATATACTTGCAAATAATCTTGCAAATGCTGATACATACGGATACAAGAAAGAAGGAACAACTTCTCATTCATTTAAGACTGAACTTGCTGTAAGAATTAAAGACTCTTCGAATTATGGAGTGCCAAAAAAAATAGGCGGAATAACATACGGTGTACACCTTGGAGAAACATATACTGATTGGAGTGAAGGAAGCTTTAAGGTTACTGATAATACTACAGATCTTGCAATCGGAGGTCAGGGCTTTTTTGCAGTGGAATTTACAGATAAGGAAGGAAATACCTCTGTAAAATTGTCACGAGATGGAGCTTTTAAAGTTGATGTTAACGGATATCTCGTTACAGCAAATGGTGACCATGTTCTAAACGCAACAGGTGCATTAAATATGCAGGCCGGACAAAATAACTGGGTTCGTGTAGAACCAAATTCCGAATTTGAAGTTAATTCTATGGGATATATAACCCAGAATAATCAAATTGTTGGAACAATTGGGCTTGTAGATGTAGAAAATTATGATTATATAGAAAAGTACGGAGAGAATTTATATAACCTTGTTGAAGGTGGTAATGTTGTTGCTTCAGATGCCCAGATAGAGCAGGGGATTTTAGAAACTTCGAATGTTAATGTTGTATCAGAAATGGTTAATATGATTACAATTCAAAGAGCATACGAAGCAGGACAGAAGGTTATTACATCTATAGACAGCACATTAGATAAAGCTGTAAATCAGGTTGGAAAAGTACAGTAAGGAGAATGGGACTTATGATGAGAGCTCTTTATACAGCTGCAACAGGAATGATTTCTGAGCAGACTAATGTTGATACAATTGCAAATAATTTATCAAATGTTAATACATATGGATATAAAGCACAGAGAACTGAGTTCAAATCTCTTTTATATCAAACAATACAGACAAGAACAACATCGGCAAATGGGGATCAGAAGCCGGTTGGTGCGCAGGTAGGACTTGGAACAAGGATTGCAGCAACTACATCCTTATACACTCAGGGAAATGCAACTGCAACAGAGGGACCTACAGATTTTATGATTGATGGAAAAGGTTTTTTTGCTGTAAGAGGAACAGATGGTAATACATACTACACACGAAATGGTGCATTCACCTGGAGCCTTGCAGGAGATGGAACTACAATGCTTGCAGATGCCGCTGGAAATCCAGTGTTAGATAGAAACGGAAATACAATAACCATCCCAAATGGCGTGACAGCTGAGAATATGGTTTTCTCTGAAAACGGTGAGATTGGATATATGACAGTAGCAGGTGCATATGTGTCATTAAATCAGTTTTTCGGAATCTATCAGTTTAATAATCCGGCAGGACTTGAGAAACTTGGAGGAAGTTTATTAGGTGCAACAGGAGCATCAGGTAATCCATTACAGGAAGGAACTACTGCTGGGCTTAAGCAAAGTGAAATATGTAAGGGATTCCTTGAAGGATCAAATGTTGCAGTGGCAGATGAAATGGTTAATCTGATTGTTGCTCAAAGAGCATATGAATTGAATTCTAAAGCTATTACAACGGCAGATTCAATGCTTGAGACTGCAAACAATTTAAAGAGATAAAAATACAATAATTTTTTGGAGAAGGATATGGATATAACAGCATTAACAGCTTCAATGGCTACAAATGCCACAAATAATGCTACAAATGCATCAGCAGATAAAGTTGCTAATTCAATAAAGAATATATCAGCAGATTCTACAGAAGAAGAACTTAAGGGTATAATAAAAGATTTTGAGTCATATTTTGTGGAACAGATATTAAAGGATATGAAAGAAACTTTTACAGATATTAATGACAAAGAAAAATCTACAGCATCACAATATAAGGATTTATTTATGGATACAGTTGTAGAACAGATGGCTGATGTTGTGGTAGATGAAGTTGGGGAGAATGTTACACAACAGTTATATGAGCAGATGCGCCGCAATTACAACTTACCGGAAAGTAAAACCGATAAGAATAAAGCGTAAGTTATTGATAAAAGTAAGGGTAAAATAATTGGAAACAATACAAGGATATGTGGATCATATTATCTACAGAAATTCAGATAATGGATATACCGTTTTAGTCCTTGTTGCTGGCGAGGAAGAAGTAACTTGTGTTGGAGTCTTTTCCGATATAGCAGAAGGTGAAAACATCGAGGCAACAGGAGAATATACAGAACATCAGACTTATGGAAGACAATTTAAAGTATCGTCTTTTGAGGAAAAGGCTCCACAGGATGAGATGGCAATAGAAAGATATCTTGGCTCCGGTGCTATCAAAGGAATTGGGATAGCATTGGCAGCAAGGATAGTAAGACGATTTAAGGAAGATACTTTCAGAATAATAGAAGAAGAGCCAGAACGTCTGGCGGAAATAAAAGGAATAAGCCAACGAAAAGCCATGGAAATAGCCGATCAGGTAAATGCAAAAAAAGACCTGCGTCAGGCTATGATTTTTTTGCAACAATATGGGATAAGCATGAATCTTGCTGTGAAAATATACAAAAAATATGGTTCTGAAATATATAGTATTATCTCAGAAAATCCATATAGAATGGCTGATGATATAGAAGGGGTCGGATTTAAGACCGCAGATGAAATTGCTACCAGAGTAGGAATAAGAACAGACTCTGACTTTAGAATAAGAAGTGGAATACTGTATACATTACAACAAGCGTCATTAGACGGACACACATATCTGCCAATGAATGAACTTACACAAAGGGCAGTTAGTTTACTTGAGGTAGATGCAGAACATATTGAGAAGCATTATATGAATCTTGCAATAGAACGTAAGATAGTAATGCAACAAAAGGACAATGTTACTCAAATATACTCACAAGTATATTATAAAATGGAAGCAAACATTGCTGTAATGCTTAGACAACTTGATGTAAGCTACGATGTA
Organism: Agathobacter sp.; assembly: GCA_036309425.1. Classification (GTDB taxonomy): domain Bacteria; phylum Bacillota; class Clostridia; order Lachnospirales; family Lachnospiraceae; genus Roseburia. The sequence goes on along the minus strand of JAXJTU010000025.1, from coordinate 13,339 downwards.
CCAGATATTGAGATAGAGTCGCAAATAAGAAGAATAGAAAAACAGACTGAGATGGAATTAGATGAACATCAGGTTGAAGCAGTAAAAGAAGCTGTTCGTAACGGTCTTTTAGTTATAACAGGAGGACCAGGAACAGGAAAGACAACAACAATTAATTCTATAATCAGATACTTTGAAATGGAAGGTCTTGATATTTTCCTTGCTGCACCAACCGGAAGAGCTGCAAAGAGAATGAGTGAGACAACTGGTTTTGAAGCCAGAACGATTCACAGAATGTTAGAATTAAATGGTGGAATGGGTGATGGAAACACAGTGGGTTTTGAGAGAAATGAGAGAAATCCACTAGAAACAGATGTAATCATTGTGGACGAGATGTCTATGGTAGATGTCTATCTTATGAATTCACTTTTAAAGGCTGTAGTTGCAGGTACACGACTTATTCTTGTTGGAGATGTAAACCAGCTCCCAAGTGTTGGAGCGGGAAGTGTACTCAAAGATATCATAGATTCAGAATGTTTCCATACTGTTAAATTGACCAAAATTTTCCGACAGGCAAGTACAAGTGATATTATTGTCAACGCACATAAGATTAACAGGGGAGAAGAAGTGATTCTAGACAATAAAAGCATGGATTTCTTTTTCCTAAAAAGGTATGATGCAGACAAAATAATAAATGTGACTTTACAATTAATAAAACAAAAATTGCCAAAGTTTGTTGATGCGAGTGAATATGATATTCAGGTATTAACACCTATGAGAAAAGGCCTGCTCGGTGTTGAACGTCTTAATACCGTATTGCAGATGTATTTAAACCCGCCTGATAAGAAAAAAAGAGAAAAAGAATTCAGAGGCATCATTTTCCGAGAAGGTGACAAGGTTATGCAGATAAAGAATAACTATCAGCTTGAGTGGGAAATAAGAACAAAATACGGTTTAAGTATTGATAAGGGTACAGGAATCTTTAATGGAGATATGGGAATAATTGAGCAGATAAATGAATACGCAGAGACAATGCAGATTTCATTTGATGATGGAAAAATGGTAGAATACCCATTCAAACTCTTAGAAGAATTAGAGCTGGCCTATGCAGTGACAATTCACAAATCGCAAGGCTCTGAGTATCCGGCAGTTGTAATTCCACTTCTTAGTGGACCAAGAATGTTGCTAAACCGTAATCTGCTATACACTGCAGTAACAAGAGCAAAAAAATGTGTTACATTAGTGGGAAATGATGAGACATTCAATCAAATGATACAAAACAATATACAGCAGAGAAGATATAGTGGTCTAAAAGACAGACTGCTAGAAGGGAATATATAAAATTGATAATAAGAAAATTATGTGTAAATGAGATTGAACAGGCAGTTTGCTTAGCACAATGGACATTTGAATATTGCATTATGCGTAGAAATGCAAATCAGCAGCTTAAAGAAATTTTCATGCAATACAACAATTATGAAAATATTCTTTCTTTGTTTCAACAAGGGAGAATCATGATATGGGGCGCATTCGAAAAAAATCATATGGTAGGAATGGGTGCAATGGAAGCTCCAGGGAGAATTTCCATGCTTTACGTTCACCCAAATTGTCAACGAAGAGGATATGGAAAAGCACTTATCAGGGAAATGCAGTATGTTGCATATGAAGAGTATAAGACGGAACAAATATCAATAAATGTAATTCCAGCATGGATGGCAGGCTATTTCCTAAAAAGAAAATTTTCATCTTCAAGACTGTTCGATATGAATCGGGATCTTTTTGTTCCTATGACAATTGATACAATAAAGTTAAAACGATACAAACAAAAGAAAATTAAAGGCAAAATTTTGGCAGGAATTATACTTGGTTTTGTGCTTTTGATAATAGTATCAACTTTATTATTTGAATTTTGGTATATGTATTAATAAATAAATAAAAGTATTGCGAATATTTGGCACTTTTTTTGACTTTAATAAGGTTGAAAAAAGTGTTTTATTATGGTAAACTTTTTACAATTTAGGCAGAAAAAAGAGAATCTCTCTTTTTTTTTGCCATAACATACAAAAAAGTGAAAGGCAGGATGATTATGAAAGCGTTTTTAATTCTCGAAGATGGCAATGTTTTCACTGGAACAAGTATTGGTTCCACAAAAGAAGTTATAAGTGAGATAGTATTTAACACTTCAATGACAGGATATTTAGAGGTACTTACTGACCCTTCATATGCAGGACAGGCAGTAGTTATGACATACCCTTTAATTGGTAATTATGGAATTACACCAGATATGGAATCTGAGCGTCCATGGCCAGATGGATATATCGTAAGAGAGTTGTCTCGTATGCCTAGCAATTTCCGTTGCCAGGGAACTATTCAGGATTTCCTTGCAAAGCATGATATTCCTGGAATTGCAGGAATTGATACCAGAGCTCTTACAAAGATTCTCCGTGAAAAGGGAACTATGAATGGTATGATTACAACAGATGAGAATTATGATTTAAACGCTATTATTCCTAGACTTAAAGAATATACAACAGGTAACGTGGTTGATAAGGTTACCTGCACTGAGAAAAAAGTTCTCAAAGGAAAAGGAAAGAAGGTTGCGCTTCTTGACTTTGGAGCAAAGAATAATATTGCAAAGTCTCTAAATGATAGAGGCTGCGAGGTTACAATTTACCCAGCCCACACATCGGCTCAGGAGATTTTAGACTCTAATCCTGACGGAATTATGCTTTCCAACGGACCTGGAGATCCAAAGGAATGTACATCAATAATCGCTGAAGTAAAGAAATTATACGACAGTGATGTCCCAATTTTTGCAATTTGTCTTGGACATCAGCTCATGGCACTTGCTACAGGAGCAGATACTCACAAGATGAAATACGGTCACAGAGGTGGTAATCATCCAGTTAAGGATCTTGCTACTGGTCGTGTATATATTTCTTCCCAGAATCATGGATATGTGGTTGACACAGATAAGTTAGATCCAAAGATTGCAGAGCCTGCATTCGTAAATGTAAATGACGGAACTAACGAGGGACTTAAATATGTAGGAAAGAACATTTTTACAGTTCAGTTCCATCCGGAAGCATGTCCTGGACCACAGGATTCTGCATATTTATTTGACCGTTTTATTGAAATGATGGGAGGAAATCAGTAATGCCAAGAAATTATGACATCAAAAAAGTATTAGTTATCGGATCAGGCCCAATCGTTATCGGACAGGCAGCAGAGTTTGACTATGCTGGAACACAGGCTTGCCGTTCGTTAAAAGAGGAAGGAGTAGAGGTTTGCCTTGTAAACTCTAACCCGGCTACAATCATGACTGATAAGGAAATTGCTGATCAGGTATATATTGAGCCACTTACTCTCGACGTTTTAAAGCAGATTATCATAAAAGAAAAGCCGGACAGTATCCTTCCAACATTAGGAGGTCAGGCAGGACTTAACCTTGGAATGGAGCTTGCTGAGTGTGGCTTCCTCGAGGAGCAGGGAGTTCGTCTTATTGGAACAACAGCTGAGACAATTTTCAAGGCAGAAGATCGTCAGGCATTCAAGGATACAATGGAGAAAATCGGTGAGCCAATCGCTGCATCACAGGTTGTAAACAACGTGCAGGATGGTATAGCATTCACTAACAAAATCGGATACCCGGTAGTACTTCGTCCGGCATTTACACTTGGAGGTTCCGGCGGTGGAATCGCCCATAATGAGCAGGAACTTATAGATATTCTTACAAACGGATTAAGACTTAGCCGTGTAGGAGAGGTTCTTGTAGAGCGTTGTATCGCAGGCTGGAAAGAGGTAGAGTACGAGGTAATGCGTGATGCCAACGGTAACTGCATTACAGTATGCAACATGGAGAATATCGACCCTGTTGGAGTTCACACAGGAGATTCAATCGTAGTAGCACCTTCACAGACATTAGGTGACAAAGAGTATCAGATGCTTAGAAGCTCAGCGCTTAACATTATAGATGAGCTTCAGATTACAGGTGGATGTAACGTACAGTACGCACTTCATCCGGAGACATTCGAATACTGTGTAATCGAGGTAAACCCACGAGTATCACGTTCGTCAGCTCTTGCATCAAAGGCGACAGGATATCCAATTGCAAAGGTAACAGCAAAGATTGCTCTTGGATACACGCTTGATGAAATTAAAAACGCTATTACACAGAAGACATATGCAAGCTTTGAGCCAATGTTAGATTACTGTGTAGTAAAAATACCAAGACTTCCATTTGATAAGTTCCTCACAGCAAAGAGAACACTTACAACTCAGATGAAAGCAACTGGAGAGGTAATGAGTATCTGTAACAACTTCGAAGGTGCTCTCATGAAAGCTATCCGTTCTCTTGAGCAGCATGTAGACAGTCTTATGTCATATGATTTTTCAGGCCTTACAGATGCAGAGCTTGAAAAGCAGTTAGCAAAAGTGGACGACCGTCGTATCTGGGTAATTGCGGAGGCGCTTCGCCGTGGAGTATCTTATGATCACATTCATGAGATTTCCATGATAGATAAGTGGTTTATCGACAAGCTTGCAATTCTCGTAGAGATGGAGCAGCAGTTAAAGAATGAGGAGCTTACAGTAGAACTTCTTAAGGAAGCAAAGAGAATTGAGTTCCCGGACAATGTGATTGCACAGCTTACAGGTAAGACAGAAGAAGAAATCAAAAATATGCGTTATGAAAACGGAATCGTAGCAGCATATAAGATGGTAGATACATGTGCAGCGGAGTTTGCAGCAGAGACACCATACTACTATTCAGTATTTGGAAGTGAAAACGAAGCAGCAGAGACAAAGCCTGAGAAAAAGGTTCTTGTACTTGGCTCCGGTCCTATCAGAATTGGACAGGGTGTAGAGTTCGATTACTGCTCAGTTCATTGTACATGGGCATTTGCAAAGGAAGGCTGGGAGACTGTAATTGTAAATAACAACCCGGAGACAGTATCAACAGACTTTGATATTGCAGATAAGCTTTACTTCGAACCTCTTACAGCAGAGGATGTAGAAAGCATCGTAAATGTTGAAAAGCCGGATGGAGCTGTAGTTCAGTTCGGTGGACAGACAGCTATCAAGCTTACAGAGGCGCTTATGAAGATGGGAGTTCCAATCCTTGGAACAAAGGCAGAAGATGTAGATGCTGCAGAGGATAGAGAACTTTTCGATAAGATTCTTGAGGAAACTGAGATTCCAAGAGCATCAGGCGGAACTGTATTTACAGCAGAAGAAGCAAAAGAAGTAGCAAACAGAATCGGATATCCGGTACTTGTTCGTCCGTCATATGTACTTGGTGGACAGGGAATGAAGATTGCATGGAACGATGATGAGATTGAAGAGTTTATCGGAATCATCAACACAATTGCCCAGGATCATCCAATTCTTGTAGATAAATACCTCATGGGAAAAGAAATCGAGGTAGATGCAATCTGTGATGGAGAGGATATTCTTATCCCAGGTATCATGGAGCATATTGAACGTACAGGAGTGCATTCAGGAGATAGTATTTCAGTTTATCCTGCACATACAATCAGCCAGAAAGCTAAGGATACACTTGTTGAATATACAAGAAGACTTGCAAGAGCTCTTCATGTTGTAGGTATGATTAATATCCAGTTCATTGCTATGGATGATGATATCTATGTAATCGAAGTTAATCCACGTTCGTCAAGAACTGTTCCATATATAAGCAAGGTTACAGGCATTCCAATCGTAGACCTGGCTGCGAAAATTATTATGGGCCAGACAATCCGTGGAATGGGATATGAACCAGGACTTGCACCAACAGCAGATTATATTGCAATCAAGATGCCGGTATTCTCATTTGAAAAACTTCGTGGAGCTGAGATAAGTCTTGGACCAGAGATGAAATCTACAGGTGAGTGTCTTGGAATTGACAAGACATTTAACGGCGCTTTATATAAGGCTTTCCTAGGAGCAGGAGTAGAGCTTCCAAAGCATAAGCAGATGATTATGACTTTAAAGGATGCAGACAAACCAGAGGGCGTTGAGGTTGCAAAGAGATTTGAAGCATTAGGATACAAGATTTACGCTACAAGAAGTACAGCAAAATACTTAAAAGAGCATGGTGTAAATGCGCTTCGTGTAAATAAAATCTCTCAGGAGTCTCCAAACGTAATGGACCTTATCCTTGGACATAAGATTGACCTTGTAATCGATACTCCTACACAGGGCAATGGTGATAAGACAAGAGACGGATTCCTTATCAGAAGAAATGCTATCGAGACAGGAGTTTACTGTATTACAGCAATGGATACAGCAAATGCACTTGCCAGGTCGTTAGAGACAGCTTCAGATGTTATCAATCCTGTTGATATTGCAAAAGTAAAGAATATATAAAATAAAAAGAGAAAACTGCCAGAACGGGTAGTTTTCTCTTTTTTATAAATTTGAATTAAAGTTATTTGTTGTAAAGAACTTTTCTAAAACGATCAGCAACCTCTTTAATATGAACATCTGCAGAAAAATGCTTTAGGGTTTCTTCGTCAATTTGAATTCGATTATCCATAGTTTTCATTATATCAATAATATGCATATGATTTGAAATCACAGGATTACTCAGGTCATATAACTGATTATCTGACAGGCGAAGGATGAGAGGCTTCAAATAATCATTTGTATTCTCTGCAAGAACAATTCCTTTATCTCCAGTAGATAAATCTACACTAGCTCCTTCGGGAATAATATGTATGCAGGAAGCAAGCGCTTTAACGACAACAGGATTAAATTCTTCAGGGTGTTCACTAAGCTTTTTCATTGCAACAATCTCAGACTCAGGAGTGTGACCTAAAATCATACCCGTGATATTGTCATAATGATTTGCAACTTTTAAAATATCACATTGTAAATTTAAAACCTCGTCATTATTAGTAGTAGCTTTTTGAAAACTATTTCCTTGATAAATATAATTCTTGATCAAATCAAAAGCTTCAGTGTATGGCTCAAGAAAGAAAAGACCACGTTCGAGGGATTGCTGAACTATATCCATCTCGCCTTTCTCTAATTCATTTCCCTTCTCCATTATGTTACGAGGAACAAAGATATATCCAAAACCGCATAATAAAGCAGCATTAATTACCATTTCCTGTTGCTTTGGGGATAATCCTAAAGAATGAGAAATCATTGCAGTTAAAATAGCACTGCTAATAGCATGTTTGTATACAAAGTCATCGGCACTTCGTAAGTTCTGGTTAAAGTTAATTCGATGATTTAAGATTCCGTATTTTTTGATGATATCTGTAATAATGCCTGAAAAAGAATCAATTGATTTATTTTTCTGTATAGCATTAAAGCATTCTTTAAGATGAAACATATATACAGTCTGATTCTGTTCAAATTCCAGATCTTCCTTTGTTAAAGGAGGAAGAGGCTCGGCTGGTTCGAGAATATAGATACCTATAAGTCCGAAATTCTGAATACTATTTATTGACTGTGTTGTCAGAGGTGAATTTCTTTCGTACAAAAGAACACCATTTTTGTTGTAAATTGGCTTGGCAAGTCGCATGCCGGTTTGTATTTCGCCTGCTGGAATAAAAAGCATAGTATACCCTCCCGAATTTTTAACTAATTTGAATATATCATATAATCACTTGCAGTTGTCATTTTTTTACATAATTATTTCTTTTTTATTAAATTAAAAACTAGTGGAAACTAAAAATTGTACAAATATTATAAAAAAACAACAAAAAAATTGAATTTATGAGGTATATGTGGTAAAATGACATTGTTAAAAAATTAACAGCGAAATACATACGCTATTATAAAAAGGGGATACGAATTATGGCAAAGAAAGTTGTATTAGCAGGCGCTTGCCGTACTGCAATCGGTAAGATGGGTGGAGCATTAAGCAATACTCCAGCAGTTGAGTTAGGAGCAATCGTTATCAAGGAAGCTCTTAATCGTGCAGGTGTTCCAGCAGATCAGGTTGACGAAGTGTTAATGGGATGCGTTATTCAGGCAGCTCAGGGACAGAACGTTGCTCGTCAGGCTTCTATCAAGGCAGGACTTCCAATCGAGGTTCCAGCTGTAACACTTAACGTTGTATGTGGATCTGGTCTTAAGTGTGTAAACGAGGCAGCAACACAGATTTTAGCAGGACAGGCAGACATCGTTGTAGCTGGTGGTATGGAGAATATGTCAATGGCTCCATATGCAATGACAAAGGCTCGTTTCGGATACAGAATGAACAATGCAACAATTATTGATACAATGGTTAACGATGCATTAACAGATGCATTTAACAACTACCACATGATGATCACAGCAGAGAACGTATGTGACAAGTATGGTATTACAAGAGAAGAGTTAGATGAGTTCTCAGCTAACTCACAGCAGAAGTGTGAAGCAGCTATCGCAGCTGGTAAGTTCGACGATGAAATCGTTCCAGTACCAGTTAAGGTTAAGAGAGAGATGGTTGACTTTGTTAAGGATGAGGGACCACGTGCCGGTGTAACAGCTGAGAGCCTTGGAGCATTAAAGTGCTGTTCAGGAAAGCAGGGTGGACTTATCACAGCTGGTAACGCTTCAGGAATTAACGACGGTGCTGCAGCTATCGTTGTAATGAGTGAAGAGAAGGCTAAGGAGCTTGGTGTTAAACCACTTGCTACTTGGGTAGCTGGAGCTCTTGGCGGAGTAGAGCCAGAGATCATGGGTGTTGGACCAGTAGCTTCTACAAAGAAGGTTCTTGAGAGAACAGGTCTTACAATCGACGATATCGACCTTATCGAGGCAAATGAGGCATTTGCAGCTCAGTCAATCGCAGTTGCAAGAGACCTTAACTTCGATATGAGCAAGGTAAATGTTAACGGTGGAGCAATCGCACTTGGACATCCGGTAGGAGCTTCAGGATGCCGTATCCTTGTTACATTATTACATGAGATGCAGAAGAGAGACGATGCTAAGAAGGGTCTTGCTACTCTTTGTATCGGTGGTGGAATGGGATGTTCTACTATCGTTGAGAAATACGAGTAATTCTTTGCCAGATTACTATAAACTTTTTGGCGCATTCCAAGCGGCGCAATGCCGTTTGGAATTGTTGCTGTTTAAAAATAATTATTTAATTTTTAGGAGGACGACACAATGAAGGTTGGCGTTATTGGTGCAGGAACAATGGGACAGGGCATTGCTAAGGCATTTGCTCAGGTTGACGGATATGAGGTTGCACTCTGCGATATCAAGCAGGAGTGGGCTGAAGGCGGAAAAGACAAGATTGCTAAGGGATATGCAAGACTTGTAGAGAAAGGAAAAATGACACAGGAAGCTGTTGACGCTATCGTTAACAAGATTACACCAGGTCTTAAAGAGGACCTTTGTGCTGATTGTGACCTTATCGTTGAGGCTGCTTTCGAGAACATGGAAGTTAAGAAGACAACATTTGCTGAGTTAGACAAGATTGCTAAGCCAGAGTGTATCTTCGCTTCAAATACATCATCACTTTCAATCACAGAGATTGGAAACGGACTTACACGTCCAATGATCGGTATGCATTTCTTCAACCCAGCTGATCGTATGAAGCTTGTTGAGGTTATCGCTGGTGTTAACACACCTGCTGAGACAGTAGATGCAATTAAGAAGATCTCTGAGGAAATCGGAAAGACTCCAGTACAGGTTAATGAGGCTGCTGGATTCGTAGTTAACCGTATCCTCATCCCAATGATTAACGAAGCTGCTTTTATCAAGATGGAAGGTGTTTCTGATATCGCTGGTATTGATGCAGCTATGAAGCTTGGTGCTAACCATCCAATGGGACCACTTGAGTTAGGAGATTTCATCGGTCTTGATATCTGCCTTGCAATCATGGATGTTCTTTACAATGAGACAGGTGACAGCAAGTATCGTGCATGCCCACTTATCCGTAAGATGGTTCGCGGTGGAAACCTCGGAGCAAAGAGCGGAAAGGGATTCTACGTATATAACGCAGACAGAACAAAGACTCCAGTTGATGCACAGTAGTAGCGCATAAAACCAGTCTCAGAGAAAATACATATTGTAAGTTTGCTTAGAAATATGTATTTTCTTGGTTTTATATTTAATAATAAAAAACATAAATAAGGAGAATAAATCATGGATTTCACTTTAGACAAGAAACATGAGATGACTCGCGATCTTTTCAAGCAGTTCGCTGAGAATGAAGTAAAGCCTCTCGCTCAGGAAGTTGACGAGACAGAAGTTTTCCCACAGGGAACAGTTGATAAAATGGGCCAGTTTGGATTCCTTGGAATTCCTGTACCAAAGCAGTACGGTGGACAGGGATGTGATATCCTCTCTTACATCCAGTGTGTAGAAGAGTTATCAAAGGTATGTGGAACAACAGGTGTTATCGTTTCAGCTCATACATCACTTTGTGTAGACCCAATTCTTACATACGGTACAGAAGAGCAGAAGCAGAAGTACTTACTAGATCTTTGTACAGGTAAGAAGCTCGGAGCATTCGCTTTAACAGAGCCAGGTGCTGGTACAGATGCACAGGGTGCTCAGACAAAGGCTGTATTAGATGGAGATGAGTGGGTTCTTAACGGATCTAAGTGCTTCATCACAAACGGAAAGGTTGCAGATGTTTACATCGTAATCGCAATCACAAGCGTTGTAGAAGACAAGAGAGGACGTAAGAAGAAGAACTTCTCAGCATTTATCGTAGATAAGAATACTCCAGGATTCACATTCGGAACAAAAGAGAAGAAGATGGGTATCCGTGGTTCTTCAACATATGAGTTAATTTTTGAAGATGCAAGAATTCCAAAGGATGCTTTACTTGGAGCAGAAGGAAAGGGATTCCCAATCGCAATGCATACACTTGATGGTGGACGTATTGGTATCGCTGCTCAGGCACTCGGAATTGCTGAGGGAGCATTAGAGAGAACAATCGAGTATACAAAAGAAAGAAAGCAGTTTGGTCGTTCAATCGCTGCACAGCAGAATACACAGTTCAAGCTTGCTGATATGGCAACAAGAGTTGAGGCTGCTAAGATGTTAGTATACAAGGCTGCTCTTAAGAAGCAGGAGTTCGCTGATGGAGCAAGAGTTTCTTACTCAGTTGAGGCTGCTATGGCTAAGTTATTTGCAGCTGAGACAGCAATGGCTGTTACAACAGAGTGCGTTCAGTTATTCGGTGGATATGGATATATCCGTGAGTACGATGTAGAGCGTATGATGCGTGATGCTAAGATTACAGAGATTTACGAGGGAACATCAGAAGTTCAGCGTATGGTTATCTCTGGTGCATTACTTAGATAATAGTAACTTGCTTAAAAGAAACTTTAATATTAAATAAGGAGAATGAATACATGAATATCGTAGTATGTATTAAACAGGTTCCTGATACAAAGGGTGGAGTTAAGTTTAACCCAGATGGAACACTTGATAGAGCAGCAATGCTTGCAATCATGAATCCAGATGACAAAGCTGGTCTTGAAGCAGCACTTAGAATTAAAGATGAGACAGGAGCAAAGGTTACAGTTCTTACAATGGGACTTCCAAAGGCTGACGCAGTACTTCGTGAGGCTATGGCTATGGGTGCTGACGAGGCAGTTCTTGTTACAGACAGAGTATTAGGTGGAGCTGATACATGGGCAACATCTACAACAATCGCTGGTGCACTTAGAAACCTTGACTATGATCTTATCATCACAGGACGTCAGGCTATCGACGGAGATACAGCACAGGTTGGACCACAGATTGCAGAGCATCTTGGACTTCCAGTTATCTCATATGCTGAGGAAATCAGTGTTGATGGAGATTCAGTAGTAGTTAAGCGTCAGTATGAAGACAGATACCATGTATTAAAGGCTAAGATGCCATGTCTTGTTACTGCACTTGCAGAGTTAAACGAGCCTAGATACATGACACCAGGCGGAATCTTTGAAGCACTTGAGAAAGAGGTTACTGTTTGGGGAAGAGCTGATCTTAAGGATGTTGATGATTCAAACCTTGGACTTAGCGGATCACCAACAAAGATCGCAAAGGCTTCTGATAAGGTACCAAAGGGTGCTGGAGAGAAGGTTAACCTTGATCCAACAGAGTCAGTTAACTACCTTATGGAAAAATTCAAAGAGAAACATATCGTCTAGGAGGAATTAAAATGGGCTTAGAAGCATATAAGGGCGTATACATCTACGCACAGCAGGTAGACAATGAGCTTAGTGCTATCGCATTTGAGTTAATTGGAAAAGCAAAAGAATTAGCAAATGATTTAGGAACAGACGTAACTGCAGTACTTCTCGGATCTAACGTAAAAGGTTTAGCTGACGAGTTAGGTGAGTACGGTGCAGATAAGGTTATCGTTGTTGATAATCCTGTATTAGAGACATACCGTACAGAGCCATATGCACAGGCTTTAACAGCAGTTATCAATGAGTATAAGCCAGAGATCATGTTAGTTGGTGCAACAGCTATCGGTCGTGATCTTGGACCAACAGTTTCAGCCAGAGTTGCAACAGGACTTACAGCTGACTGTACAAAGCTTGAGATTGGTGATTTCCCACTTAATCCAATTCCAGGAAAAGAAGCAGAGCAGAAGCATAATCAGTTACTTATGACTCGTCCTGCATTCGGTGGAAACACAATCGCTACAATCGCTTGTCCTGACAACCGCCCACAGATGGCTACAGTTCGTCCAGGTGTTATGCAGAAGCTTCCAAAAGAGGCTGGACGCAAGGCAGAGGTTATCGAGTTTAACCCAACACTTGAAGAGAACAACCGTTATGTTGAGATTCAGGAGATCGTTAAGGCAGTTGGTAACGTAGAGAACATCATGGATGCTAAGGTATTAGTATCTGGTGGTCGTGGAGTTGGAAGCGCTGAGAACTTCGAGTCTCTTAAAGAGTTAGCTTCTTGCTTCAACGGTGGTATGGTATCATGCTCACGTGCCGTTGTTGAGAACGGATGGTTAGCACCAGATTATCAGGTAGGACAGACAGGAAAGACTGTTCGTCCACAGATTTACTTCGCAATCGGTATTTCTGGAGCAATCCAGCACGTTGCAGGTATGGAAGAGTCTGATCTTATCATCGCTATCAACAAAGATGAAGATGCTCCAATCTTCGATGTAGCTGATTACGGCTTAGTTGGAGATTGCAACAAGATCGTTCCACAGCTTACAGCAGCTTTAAAGGCAGCTAAGGGAATTGAGTAATTCATATTTATAAATATTCTAGCGGACACCTCAAATGAGGTGTCCGTTTTTTAGGGTGTGGCTACGTTTCAACAGTTATAAGGGTATACATATATATGTATACCCTTATAACTGTTGAAATGTAGTAATGTAACTTATGGGTATGCGAAATAGAATATATCTTGACTTGCATTAAGGTTATGATTTAGGATATATAAAGATGAAATC
>JAXJTU010000024.1:0-5139 GCA_036309425.1 Agathobacter sp. | reverse complement strand
GTGCAAGCTCGTATACTAAGTCTGTTTTATCTACATATATATAGTCTCTTTCTCTTATTTTATCAAATGTCTGTACGCTTATTGGATATAACATTTATTCTACTGCCTTTCCATATTGCAAAATCTACAAACCCTCTATTGTTTTTAGTATAACACAAGCTCCTGTGTTTTAGAACCAAATTAATTTTAGCCTTAATCCGTGAAACTCATTACCCCAATTTATGGCGTATACCCGATAAATATTAGGTATAACCCGGTTTTATTTCAAGTTTCTATTTTCACCCAATGGGTGAAGATAAAAAGATATGACTTTCTCATATTTCATATGTTTTTAGCACCTCATATAGTAGGGGGTGCGGACGCTTAAAATATAAGCTTAATATCAACAGGCACCATAAACTTGGTTACAGATAGCTTTAACTAATTGAATAAAAATATATTAGGCAGATGAAAATACATCTGCCTAATAATCATGCAATCCTCTTCTAATATTCTTGCAGCAGCCTGTGAAGAATTATATCCCTCTTCTATATACTCTTCAAAACCAAAAACTACTGAATCTTTAATCACTTCATAATTTATATTATTCATTTTACAATTCCTTCCTATAATTAATTTTCTGTTATTATACCAGCATCTTTTATCTTATCAACGTTTCCCGATGGAGGATCTATTTTTTTACTTACATTTTTCCCTTGTATTTTGATTCCATCAACTTTCGTACTTACAACAATTCCAGAAATAAAACTTAATATTATTGTCATAGCTACTGGCAAATCACATCTCTCACCGATTTTTTGTACGCCTAAGGCTGTCAATTGTGCGCTTGAATCCACAACCATGGTCTTGGCGGTATATGCAAGGGCCTCTTTCGTTCCAATTTTTGAAACATTTGTTCCAAGTAATACAGTTCCCATCGCATAAATGCTTAATAAAGCGGATACACCTTTCATTCCACGCTCTAATCCGTTTAAGTCATCATGCGTTATCAAATCTACGCCTATAACTAATTCTATCAGTGGTTTTATTATTGATTTGCAAATATATCTTCAAACTCACTTACATACGCTTTTTTATTTGCCTCTATGAAAGCTCCATCTCCTGATGCTCCCATAAAATCTGTAAACTTTATATAATTGCAGTATATCTCAGACTTCTGATCTTCTGTACTATAATCGTCGAGTGATATTGTACTTATTGCTTCTGTTGGACCGTTATTAAACCACTTATATAACTTTTCGTCCAGATTTGTAAGCACATAATCCTGAACATTTTCTAAATATTTTTCTATGTAACCTCTGTCTGTTAATGCCTTATCTAGTTTTGCTTCCTGTGATTCATAATTTACTCCAAGATCTACCTTGTCCAATTGTTCCTCACAACTTACAAGCACACTATCTATACTAAGAAGGCTTTCAAGAGCATCATACCATGTTATCTGAAAAGGCAGTTCGTCTTCTACAGACTGTAGTACTGCTTTATATTCTGAATTCAATTTATATTCCTCACCTTCTGATATGCCTCATAGTTGTCATAAAAATTCCGTTCAATATTATCAAAAAAATTTCATAATAATTTTATTTTGTTTATATTTTACTAATATCAACAGGTACCATAAACTGAATTAGAATTATACCCTTTCATTAATTCTTGTGCTGTTGTATTACTCGTACTAGTTGCCCATTGCATAAATCCACCTGGTAAACTAAATAGAGTTCCTTTTGCAGCATTAATTCCAGCATCTTTTATTACATCTTCGTTAGATTTTTTCTTTGCAACAGAACTATCAATATTATCTAATGAATCTGTTATAAATGATCCAAGACCATTTGCAGCTCCTCCTGCAACATTTCCAACTGGTCCTGCAAAAGAAGCAATCGATTGAACCGTTCCTGCAACCGTTCCACCAATAAAACCATTTGTATAACTTCCTCCAGATGCTTCATTTGCAAAACCACTCACTACCCCAGTCGTTAATGCGCCCGCTACAACAACTGCAGCCGCTCCTCCAGTACCAACAACAACCGCACCAACTGCAACAACTGTTGCTACAACCGTGACTGCTTTTACTGTATTTTCAACCCACTTTGGCCACATACCATTCAAATCCACCAGATCCATCGGTCTGTTCCAGCAGTAGTTATAATGGGTCATTGTGTATGGCACTGCTATATTTTGTATACATATAATGTCAATTGTAATGATTCGTTTAATCTGGAATAAAATGCGGCTTAAAACATTAAAGATTTTATAATAATTTTATTTTGTTTATATTTCCCTAATATCAACAGGCACCATAAACTTCGTATATAGTTCAAAAGTACTCATACATTTTCATCCTTTATATTTTTAGAGAAGTACTATAAATTAATTTAACCTATCATTTTGATTTTTTAGAGGTAATCCATTGGTTCGCAAATACTCAATTTCTCGCCCCTGAATTTCCTGCGTAATATAATCAAGCATCTTTTTATGTCTATTTTTGTCCAAACTGAAATACTTATTTTTATCCTTATCCATAAATACATATGTACCGTATTCTTTTTGAACCATAATTACTTGTATATCTTTGGCCGTAATGCTTTCTATTTTTCTTTTTTTGTAATAATGTATTTTGTTTTCGTACAAAAAAACTGTGCCATACCCAAATAAATATAAGAAAAAGAGTCCTTCTACAGTTAACAATAAACCTATTACTATGACAAACATCGAATAATAAATATTAGAGACTAAGAAAATAATAGCAAATAATTCCATTACACTTGCTACACATAACATAAGCACTCCTACTATCCATTCCACTACTGATTGACCTATATATATTTGAGCGGTATTTTTATCTGCTTTTTGTCTTCTCTTACATTGATATGCAAATTTGAATAACATTACATATAATACTATCGCACATATAAATAAAAATAAAGCAAACCATATCATACTATTTTTCCTCATTTATCAAATTTTTAATTTCTTCTTTACCAGGATAATTACAATAGATTATCAGTTGATTTTTTCCCTGAACTTTAACGGTCACTTTACTTGTATCATCTAGCACAAACTCAAGGTTATCCCTTTCAGTAATACATTCTTTCTTGTATTTCTTAAAAGTAACAAGCCCATTATCAAATATATATATTTTTTGATAATAGAATAACCCGTCAATTAAAAATGTTAGTATAAAATTCACACATAAACCAACCTTCCAATATAAATCAATATAAAAATTATATCTATCCGTTATTAAACACACTATAGCCAACATACATATACAAGTTGCAATTGTTCTAATGCATAGAGCAATTGGATAATCAATTCCCCACAAATATACTTCTGTACATCTTTTCTTAACTTTTACTCTTTTTGATAAATACGTTAACATTTCTTTAGCTGTAATTATCAATAAGCCAATAATAATAATTAACCAAAAAAATGCAATAACTTTTCTTCCTAGCAAATATTGTAATTCGTCTTGATTCGCTATACCTGCGATTATCTTTGGAGTTTCAAGAAAAATCGGTATTACAACATAAATATATATTCCAAGCATAAATAAACCCAGCACGCTCAAACACAGCCTATTAGCTCTTATGAAAGGTGACACATCTATTTCATGATCTGAATTTGTATACGTTGGAATTTTTCCAAATACTTCTCCAAAACATCTTCCCAAGAGAAGTGTTCCTCCAATAAATGCAATTATCAATACAAAATATTGAAATACATTGTTACATTCAATTATCATCGTTTAATCCTCCAAATCTCCATTAATATGTACTTTTCACGATTTATTCCCCTGTTGGACAATTATCATAAATAGATTTTGAAAAATAATCACTTATTATGTACGTCGATAATCCAGCAGAAATACCTAACGAATTTGTTATTCCCTGCCAGAAATAACCAGCAGATTTACCAACTATATCATTACCTAAATCTAAACCTAAACTAAGATGATTACATAACCCCCCCACTGCCATTTGACCAGCACCTGCCCAAAAAGATGTAGATAATATTGCCTTTTGACTCTTTCCTGCTCCATCCACATTATTTAATTCTTCTGTCATAAAATTACCCACAAATCCACCTACAAAATTGGAAACATAGCCACCTAATGGTCCTGTTACAGATGAAACTTTATCTGCTGCTTTTGATACTTTATCTGCTACAGATGATGCTAACTTCTCTGCACCCTTTCCAATATCACTCAAACTAGGCCACATACCATTCAAATCCACCAGATCCATCGGTCTGTTCCAGCAGTAGTTATAATGGTTCAATACCACTTGATAGTATGTAAAGACATTTATTATTTATTTTTTACTTTTTTGATATAGTTCCAAAATAATTTCTCTTACCCAATTCATTCCATTTTGAGTATAACCGCCTACTATATTGCTTAAACAATTTGCATTGTCCCTCATTGATTTAAAGTTTCTTACAACACAACTTTCATGGTCTTTTGACACAAAATGAAACCACTCTCCTCCCAAATATTTTACAAGCTGATTTCCTAAAAAGGCTGCCATCTCTACCAATTCTTCTTTTGCATTCGCATAATCACCCTGCTTTAAAATTGCCACACGTTCCTCTATCACATCAAACCAATAGTTGATATTCTCCTCATCAAATCCAGTTACTTTTATCCCTGTCTTTTGAATGAATTTTTCGCAGAGTTCATCATGATAAAAATACAGTTTATGATACATTTCAGCCGTATCTGTTTCTTCCTCTGCCTTACTTAATTCAACTAATATTTTCATTCCCTTTTTCATAATCACTTCTTTAATTTCGTTTAGAATGTCAATTAATTCTTCTTCTGTGTTATATTTCCAATAACCTGCCATGGAACCATTTGTAGTTATTCCTTCTATCATACTAGCCGATACAACTCCAGTTCCTATTTTACTTGCATATTCAGAATTTTTCACATTCGTATATAGTTCAAAAGTTATCATGCTCTGATCAAAACGATATGGATATATTGAAATTGTTTGTATAGCAGTCTTAAATTTTCTTTCAAACTTCCAACTATCATTTTGATATCCTTTATATTCGAACTTAAATGGGGCCATTGCCTCACCTATATATTTTCTAACTAATTCGCCTCTATTAATATGATTACTCATACTTTTTCGTCCT
>JAXJTU010000023.1:0-25995 GCA_036309425.1 Agathobacter sp. | reverse complement strand
GAGAATATCAACTATTGGTTTGATGTGATAGAGGAACGTGTGGCAATTTTAAAGCAGGGTGATTATGCGCATGCAAAGGAAGAATTAGTAGAGATGGCAGCCTTTTTAGGAAATCAGCTTGTAAAATATTTGGGAGGAGAGTGGTATCATTTTGTGTCAAAAGACCATGAAAGTTGTTCAGTTGAAAAGTGCAATTCTATAGATACGAGTATAAATTGTTTAAGTCAGATAGTAGGTGGATATACAAAAAATGGAATGAATTGGGTAAAAGAAAGTGTAATAGATATGTATCATAATAGAATTACAAAATAGTTGTATTGCTATGGCACAGATGGACAGGTAGAGGAAATCCTTCATACAGGAGCAGACTTTAAAGAGCATTACCGTTATGACTATGACATAATAGGCACAGTACAGCTATGATGCATTCGGAAACAGAAGAAGCAAAACCGAATACACAACAGCAGGAGAGCTTGTAACAACATACAGCTACAACACAAAGAAGGGGGGGGCGGACGCTTTCTTGGACCTGAATTAAGCAATTCCAAGACTGCGTCCGCACCCCCAGATTTTGATGAAGTTTTCGATAGTATGTCAATTGACTTATTTGTTATTACTAAATATAATGAATTTAGACAGTGGATTGGCATTGCAGATATTAAGGAGAGATATCAGTTATGGGCGTTTATTATAATCCGAGTAATGAAAGTTATACAAAAGCCAGAAATAGTCAGATTTATATAGATAAGTCAGGACTAATTGATTTCTTGAATAAAAGATTGTCAACAGAGGCTAATTGTATAGCAGTCAGCCATGCCAGAAGATTCGGTAAATCGCATGCGGCAGGAATGATAGACGCTTATTACAGCTTAGGATGTGATTCTTCTTCTCTTTTTGATGATACAGAGATTGCCCAAAGTGCGGATTACAAGAAGTATATGAACAAATTTAATGTAATTCATCTTGATATATCTTCTGCATGGGATTTTCATAAAGAGGACTTAGTAGAGTATTTGCACGAGATCATCTGTGAAGATTTGAAAAAGGTTTATATTGATAATCTCGATTACACGAAAGAATTGTATTGGTTATTTCATAAGATATATACTAAATCAAAGATTCCGTTTGTTATCATTATTGATGAATGGGATTGTGTGATTAGAAACAGTGAAGATCAAGAACTAATTCATAAATATTTGCAGTTTTTGCATTCGTTATTTAAATCTGAGGAGTCGAAGTCTTTTTTGGCGCTGGCATATATTACCGGTATTTTGCCAATAAAGAAAATAATAGATGAATCCGCACTTAATAATTTTGAAGAATTTACAATGATTAATTCAACGCCAATTACACAGTATTATGGATTTACGGAAGAGGAAGTAAAAGAACTGTGTAAACAGTATGATATGGATTTTGAGACCATAAAGGCATGGTATAATGGGTACTTGATAGATGGTATTCATATGTATAACCCTAATTCAGTGTCTATGTCTATGAGAAAGCATCAGCTGGATTCCTATTGGAAGAATACATCTTCATTTGCGTCCATCAATACTTTTATAACCATGAATTATGAAGGCTTAAAAGATGGTATTATGACAATGCTGTCAGGTGGAATGGTAAGAGTAAAGACAACTAACTTCAAGAACGATTTTTCGACAATAGCATCCAAGGATGATGCTTTGACAGCACTTATTCACTTAGGATATCTGGGATATGATGCAGAAAGGAAGAAGGCATTTATTCCAAACTATGAAGTGGCTACAGCGTTTGAGTCGGCATTGGAGACAGGAGAGTGGAAAGAGATAGCCAAAGCTATATCGATATGTGATGAATTACTTGACGAAACGATAGAAGGTAATGCGAACAGAGTAGCAGAGCTTATTGAACTGGCGCATGAGACATATACGTCTATATTAACATACAACGATGAAAATTCCTTAAGCTGCGTGCTTACAATGGCGTATTTCACAGCTCCGGCATACTATAATGTTATCCGTGAGATGCCAACTGGAAAAGGATATGCAGATTTGGTATTTATCCCAAGGGCAAATGCCGGATACAGGCCTGCCATGGTGATTGAATTAAAGTACAACAAAGATGCAGACACGGCAATCAATCAGATCAAAGAGAAGCGATATCAGGGAGCTTTATCTGGCTATAGTGACAGGATTTTACTAGTTGGAATCAATTATGACACAGAAGGTGAGAGTAAGAAGCATCATACTTGTATTATTGAAGAATGGAAAAATAAAAATTGTTGACTAAGACGAGGAAGGTGGATATTTATTTTAGCCATTTTTCTCGTCTTTTATAATGTTTGTTAATTGATTAAATTCATTAGTAGATGAGACCAGCTATGGGGAGTCAATAGAAAATACAGAGTTTTTTAAAGAAAATGGTGGATTGAATGCTTCAGATTTCAATTCAATTCATTCTAGAAAACACATGTATAATCCGGATACAGTTTCGACTCCTCAGCACAGTGTCAGGCACTATAAAGACAAATTTATCAAAATTTCACAAAAAATTTATTTTGTTTATTTGTTTTTTCGAGTGTCAGGCACCAATGTAAATGAAGAAATAGAGGAAGTAGAAGCATTGATTTTAGCGGTATAATATAGAATCGTAGGAATGACAAGTATGAGTACAATAGTGAAAAGAGGATATTCTCCAAATGACCAAAGAGTTTTTCGAGTGTCAGGCACCAATGTATTCAGATATATCGAAAATTGCTCAAAACACGGGAATGCTAGAATGGAAAATTAGTAAAATAAAGGAACATGTATGTTATACTGAACATATACTTGATTCGGGAGTAAAAAGGTTTGATACAGATCCAGAAATTGCAGATGCATGGTATAGATTAACAAATGGAGACTATAATCAAAACGATATAAGTTTATTGAATCATGAGTATTTTGAGTCAAAATTTGAGAATTTTTATAAAACTGATTATAGAACGGCCCATAATAAAACAGAAGAATCAGGAAGAATATGGGATTCATATAAGGAGGAAAAATAGTGGCAGTATATATTAAAATGATTAAAAAGTATGATGATGACAAGAAAGTTGTATATAGATTTGGACCTAACGAAAGACTAATGGGAGAAATTGAGTTTGACAAAGAACAAAAAATATTTAACATTTTAGAGCAAGTTAATGATTCAAGGATTTCAAATCAGTCATATGAAAATTGGGCAATGGAACAAATAATAAAAATAATGTATAGAGATAACGGACAATTTCCAGATGTTACATCAGTTGAAAAATAAGAGTTTATGGTGCCTGTTAATTTTAGGGAAACATAAAAAGGCGACATCGGTTTTTTCATTAATCGATGCCGCCTTTTAAACTATCTCATCCATTGGACCATTTCTCCTTTACTTAGATTTTTTGTTCTGACTTCTTCGTTTTTTCATCTCTACTCGACTTCATTCTTCATATGACATCTGAATCGTATCTTTCGACATTTCTGATACCCATTCACTTTACCCTCACTGGTTCTATGCCATGTTTTCATCTTTTAAAATTAAAAACGAATGCTTCTAAATTTTATGGTGGACTGTACCTCTCTTTCTGTAGATTTGTTTTTCTTTTGATAAGTTTATTATAGCATGTGATTTTATAATTGCAAGTACAATTTTGTAAAGAATAATAAATTGTGCAACAATTACAAAATACAACCATATAAAATGTGTAAATACAACAAATAAAAGGCAAAAATCTGCATATTAAAGGCGGATTAGGGTAGTATATTTTTGTCAAAAAAACATAAAAAAATAATGAATAATATTGTATCATATAGATAAAAAAAGCGATTGGAGAAAAATGTATGAAAAGAGGAAAAAAAGCAGTGTCAATTTTGCTGGCTGTATTTTCTATTATAATTACAGTTGCTGCAAATCCAAATGTGGTTAAAGCAGAAACAGCAGTTCCACAAATGGATATTTATGTGACAATTAATGATGACGGTTCTGCGACTATTACACAGATTTGGGATACATATATGGATGAGGGAACTGAAATGTATCTCTATCAGAAAGACAGTGGATACCTGGAATTTTCCGACTTGATGGTTAGAGATGACAAGAAGGAATATACTAATATTGGCGAGTGGGATATAGATGCAGACTTTGACGAAAAGGCATATAAGTGTGGAATTAATGAAGTGGATGACGGTGTGGAATTATGCTGGGGCATCTCGGAGTATGGAGAGAACCATTATGAAATTACGTACACACTTGATAATCTGATCAGAGCATATGATGATGCTGACGGATGTCTCTATAGATTTGTAAATCCTATTGAGGATTTTTTCCCAACGGATGTATGCCTTACCATAAGTATGGCAAACGAGACCTTTCTTGATGAAAATAATGCAAGAATTTGGGGATTCGGATATGATGGAGAGGTGTATTTCGAAGATGGAAGCGTTGTTGCTTATACAAATCAGGCACTTTCCGGTGATGCAAATATCACACTTATGATTGGTCTTGACCAGGGTATCATTGAGCCAGACATGCAGGTGGATGAAGCATTTGAAGATGTGATTGACTATGCACTTGAGGATAGCGATTACATCGATGAGCAGTTTGAAGAAGATGATGACCTGTGGATATTAGGTGTTTTTGCTGCATTTATAGCACTTATCGCCGGTGTATTTGGAATCGCAGTAGTAATTGAAAATAAAAAGATACGTAAAATGCAAGAAGAAGCACCATATTTTTATGCAGTACCAAATAATGGAAATATTAATGCGACTTATGTACTTGGAAAAAGTGTAAAAGCCTGCAAGGAAGACTCACTTTTCGGAGCAAGAATTACAAAGCTTATGATGAGTGGTGCGGCTGAGGTCAGGGATGACGACTTGGAAGAATATGAGGGAATGCGTAACCTTTATCTAAACCCAGGTGTATATTCTGAGGATGAATTTGACAGAGAGCTTTTTGATATTTTGTGCAAGGCTGCTGATGAAAATCATATGCTAAAGCCTAAGAAACTCAAGAAATACTGCGAGAAGCATTATAAAAAGATTGAGAAATACATTAAAAAATGCCAAAAGGACGGCGAATTATATCTTGAGCAGTACAATTGCCTTAAAGACGGTAAATTCAAGAGTTATAACAGCCTGAATGAAAAGGGAATGCAGCAGTTAAACCAGGTTCTTGGTCTTAAAAAATATATAATGGATTATGCATACTATAATTCCGGTAATGGAGAAGCTGAATTTATATGGGAAGAGCTTGTTCCATACGCAGAGCTATTTGGATGTGCGGATGAATATCAGAGCCAGTTGCAAGAGTATTATGAGGATGATTATTATACATCAAGTGTACTTCCGGTTATGATGTATAGTCATTATTCACATGGTTGTTATCATGTGATGCATTCCGGATTTACGGATGGTCAGATTAGTGCTTCATCCGGTGGAGGCGGTAGCGCATCATTCTCTGGAGGAGGCGGATTCTCAGGAGGCGGAGGCGGTGGAGTACGCTAATTATCGATAAAACCAAACGGGTTTTGCCAATGTATGGGTGGAGTTTTGAATAGGAATAAGAAAAATAAGAGGTAAAAAAATTTGAACATAATAAATATATCTCAGTTATCTGAGATGCAGAAAGAATCATATGTCTTAATAGATATCAGAGATGAAGGAAGCATTTTGTATGGTGTGATACCAGGTGCCATTAGTATTCCTGCCGAAGAACTCAAACAGGATACACAAAAATATTTAGATTCTATAGATAAACAAAAAAAGCTGATTATATATTGCCAAAGAGGGCAGATATCGGTTGAGATAGCAGAGCTGCTTGAGGGATATGGAAGAGAAAGTTATAGCCTTGAAGGCGGCTATAATGCCTATCTGGTATCTCAAATTGAAGCAAATAATGAGGAGAATGATAAACAGGAAAAAGCAGAAAAAAGCATACGGAAAAAGTTTCATAAACAGATATTTTCTCCATTTGCCAAAGCCTGTCAGAAATATCAGCTTATAAACGAAGGTGACCATATTGCAGTATGCATCTCAGGTGGAAAAGATTCCATGCTGATGGCAAAGCTTTTTCAGGAAATAAAGAGGCATAGAAAGGTGAATTTTGAGCTTACTTTTCTAGTTATGGATCCCGGATATAACAGAGAGAACAGGGCATTAATCGAGAGCAATGCCAAACAGCTTGGAATACCGATAACCATATTTGAAAGTGATATTTTCGATGCAGTTGATACCATAGAGAAAAGTCCATGCTATTTATGTGCAAGGATGAGAAGAGGTCATTTATATAGCAAAGCAAAGGAACTGGGATGCAACAAAATTGCACTAGGTCATCACTTTGATGATGTGATTGAGACAATACTTATGGGAATGCTTCACGGTGGACAGATACAGACAATGATGCCAAAACTTCACAGCACGAATTTTGAAGGAATGGAATTGATACGACCTCTGTATCTTGTCAGGGAGGAAGATATATGTAAATGGAGAGATTATAATGAACTGCATTTCCTGCAGTGTGCCTGTCATTTTACGGAAACCTGCAGTACCTGTCATGAAGATGGGACAACCTCTTCAAAACGTCTTGAGACAAAAAAATTGATTGCAATGTTAAAGAAGACCAATCCATATGTGGAAAACAACATTTTCAAAAGTGTAGAAAATGTTAATCTGAATACCATTATTGAATACAAAAAAGATGGAGAACGTCATTGCTTTTTAGATGATTATTAATGTCATTGGAGCCATTGGGGACGGAGTTTTCTGGCTTTTTTAGTGTCCCTAGTGGCTTTTTTGTGCTCATAGATGAATATGATAAACCAATGAAATATGTTCTTTCATATAGGGATGATAAGCGACAGGTTCATAAAATCGGAGTAAATATCTCAAGTGCAAGCAGAACCGTCATTTACACAAATTGTATTATATTGGGGAGATAGTGTAACCTTCTTCTATATGAATCCTACTTAATAGAAGAAGGGAGTAAAAGATATGTTAGGAAAAAATAAGTGTAAGATTTTAAAACAGATTCGTGCAGAAATCGCTGCACAAAATAATATCGAATGGGTAACAAGTGAATGCAAATATCAGGGAGACTGCAAAGGCACATGTCCTAAATGCGAGTCCGAAGTTCGCAAATTGGAAAAAGCGCTCGAGCAAAAACGCTAATTAGGAGAAGCTGTTGCAGTAGTAGGAATTGTTGCAGGAATGTCACTTACAGTAGGAGCATGTACGAATACGCAGCAAGAGCCAAATCCAACTTCAGGTTATAGTGGTTTTCAGAAAGAGTCAGAAAAAGACCGGGATGATAATTATGCAGGTGACATAGAGTATATTCCTGAAACTGAGGAAACCTCAGAGACAGAAAGAAGCTCAGAGACCGAAGGAACCTCAGAAACCGAAGGAATACCAGAGACCGAGCGAGATGAAAGTGTACTATTAATGGTTGATGAAGACGATATTGTCGGAGGTTTACAGGAAAAACCTGATTATATAAAAGACTAATACCTTGACTGGAAATGGAAAAAGTGAGTAAAGAGAACAAATTCAAAGCAATAGGAATATCAAGGCTTCGCATGGGAAGTGATGGAGAAGGTGTAACAACTCTGGTGGCAGCATATGGCTGTCCGCTCCGTTGTAAATACTGCCTAAATCCCATGTGTTTTCAGCCCGATTACAAAACAGAAGAATATACAGTTGAGTCGTTAATCGATGAAGTGGTAATTGACGACTTATATTTTAAAGCAACTGGCGGTGGAATAGTATTTGGTGGAGGAGAACCACTATTATTTGCCGATTTTATTCATGAATTCAGGCAGAAATGTCCACCTGAGTGGAAAATTTCATTAGAAACATCTTTGAGTGTTCCTCAAAGTCAGTTAGAAAAAATAATCACTGATATAGATTTTTTCTGGTAGACTGCAAAGACATGAACCCGGAAATCTATAAGAAATACACTGGAAAAAGTCACTGTCAGAATACCACTAATACCAGAATATAATACAGAAGCCAATCAGCAGGCTTCTATAAAATCCTTAGAAGAACTAGGATTTTCAAATTTCGATACATTTTGCTACAATGTGGAGGTTGCAAGCAGGAAAGCTGAAAGGTTAAAAGCCATATTGAGTTCGTAAGTTGACACTATTTAACCGAGAAAGTATAATATATCATATGCCTACGCATATAATATCACGTATTTTTGTAGTTTTTTATAACAATAAACGAAAGGAGAGTTCATGGATAGAACAGAATCAATTAAAGATTTCAAAAGTTTTTTAAATAGTAATCGTGAAAAGCTCCTTGATATGGCTGTTGCTATTAAAGATATTCCGGCCGATGATGATTGGATTCAGGATGATGAATGGGATGAAATAATTGCATTTGTTAAGACAAAAGCCGGGGTTGACAAATCCAAGTAATCTTACATATAATTGTTGGTAATTGAAGTATTCAAATGCATTGAAGAGAACAAGTACCTATCTCGAGGAACTTACAGAAAGTAGCCGGCGTGCGTATGTAATACAAATGCGACGCACATGATGAGAGGCGCAAGCAAATCATTTAGGGAATACATCTTGGAGCATTGCACTGAACGAATTCATCTCAGTTGTCTTTTGAGTAGAATTCCAATAGGCTGCAACGTAGTAGCGCACGTTATAAGCGCCGGAGTGTTGTCGGACACTCCCAGAGGCAATCTGTGTGAGCAGAATGCGAAATAAGGTGGTAACGCGAGATATCCCCCCCTCGTCCTTATGAAGGATGAGGGGGATTTTTTGTCTTCGGCGTATTGCAAAACCGCAGGAGAATTCTTAAACATACAAGGAATGCAGCAGCACCTCCTTGTAAAAAATCGAGAAAAAGTAAGGAATTGTGTCGTCATAAATGTGGGGCAGAGTGGGCGGGGCTGTATATGTGATAGCAGACCGTCCGAACAATGTCGGCACTTAATGAGTAAGGTGCTATCAGCGCCTTACGAATTTAGTACCGCTACATTGTGAGCGAGCGAGAGCGCGTCTGCAATCACATATACAGCCCCGCCCACTCTGCCCCACATTTATGACGACACAATTCCGTACCACACAAAAAAGGAGTAAAGCGAAATGACAATTTATGATGAATTAGTTGCCCGTGGTCTTATCGCCCAGGTAACAGACGAAAAAGAAATTAAAGAGATGATCAACAACGGAAAGGCTACATTCTACATTGGCTTCGACCCAACAGCAGACAGCCTTCACGTAGGACATTTCATGGCACTTTGCCTTATGAAGAGACTTCAGATGGCAGGAAACAAACCAGTTGTACTTATCGGTGGAGGTACAGCACAGATTGGTGACCCATCAGGACGTTCCGACATGCGTCAGATGATGACAACAGAGACAATTAACCATAACGTTGAATGCTTCAAGAAACAGATGAGCCGTTTTATTGACTTCTCTGAGGATAAGGCAATCCTTGTAAATAATGCAGACTGGATTATGGACCTTAATTACATCGAAGTTCTTCGTGAAATTGGCCCACATTTTTCAGTTAACCGTATGCTTACAGCTGAGTGTTACAAGCAGCGCATGGAAAAGGGATTATCTTTCCTTGAGTTTAACTACATGATTATGCAGTCATACGACTTCTTCAGACTCTTCCAGGATTACGGATGTAACATGCAGTTCGGTGGAGACGACCAGTGGAGCAACATGCTCGGAGGAACAGAGCTTATCCGTCGTAAGTTAGGTAAGGATGCATACGCTATGACAATCAATCTTCTTCTTAACTCAGAAGGAAAGAAAATGGGTAAGACACAGTCAGGTGCAGTATGGCTTGACCCGGAAAAGACAAGTCCATTTGATTTCTTCCAGTACTGGAGAAATGTATCTGATGCTGATGTTCTTAAGTGCATCAAGATGCTCACATTCCTTCCATTAGAAGAGATTCAGGCAATGGAAAGCTGGGAAGGTGCTCAGCTCAACCAGGCAAAGGAAATCCTTGCATACGAGCTTACAAAATTAGTTCATGGAGAGGAAGAAGCAGAGAAGGCAAAGGAAGCTTCACATGCACTTTTCGCAGGCGGCGGAAACCTTGCAAACATGCCAACAGTTGAGCTTACAGACGCTGATTTTGCAGATGGTGAATTAGACATCATCTCTGTACTTGTGAAAGCAGGACTTTGCGAGTCTCGTGGAGATGCCCGTCGTAACATCCAGCAGGGAGGAGTGTCTGTAGCAGACGAGAAAGTTACAGATATCTCAACGAAGTACAGCAAGGATGCATTTGCAGGTGAAGGACTTATCGTAAAGCGTGGTAAGAAGAAATTTGCTAAGGTTATTTGTAAATAATTAGATAAAATGCAATGACAGAATAATAATTAAATAAGTATTTATTGTATAAAAGCACAGTGGATTGTTATAAAAATGAAATCTACTGTGTTTTTTTCTGTTTATTACATAAAATTATGTTTAGATACATTTTTTATATTGGTATATATTTTTTCATTATAATATTTATGTCGACAAAAGAGTTCACAAATCCTGGATAAATATTGGACATTGGGAAACAAAGGAGAGAGATATGAAAAAAACAATGAAAACTTCTATATTAATATTGGCAGTTTTATGCGTTATGTCAATTATGACAACTACTGCGTATGCTTCAACATATTCTTATTATGGCAATTTTGATATTTATGGTGGCATTGAAGTAAAAAAACAAGTACAAAACCCTAAAGCATTATCAGTAAGTACTAGTTGCTGTGTTGATGATATTCAGTCACAAAGTTGCAGTTTACTTGTTATTTTATATGAAAAAAGAACATTTGGGTGGAAAGAAATTCGTAATGTAGAGCATCCATTACAAGGTTCTGCTACGACATCTTTTAATAAGAATATAAGCTCTAGTAAAACATATAAAATTTATTTAAGACATTTTACAGGAAGGCTTGTCAGTGGTTCGATAGCATTGGAGTGGGACTAAGATATGTATTTTATAGATTTTGATATTTTTATTTTTATTACATCTAATATTATTTTGTTTATGTTGATTTTGTTATTTTCCCAAAAACAAACAAATGAGAAAAAAATATGGAAATGTTTTTTTTCGTTCTATATTTTGTGTTTAGTAAAAATTACTATTATGCCAATATGTTTGGGCAAATATCCATACTCATATAAGGAATATTCACCAATACAGCTGATACCTTTTTACACGATAGCTCAGCAGATTAAATACGGATATTTTTATCAAATAGTTGGAAATGTAATTCTTTTTATTCCATTACCTATAATTTATAATCATTTATTTGATAGTATTTCTAGAAAAAAAATATTAATCATTTCAATATTATCAGCAATCATTGTTGAAATATTACAATATATTGAATATGTTATTACTAATTATCCTGGAAGGGTATTAGATATTGATGATATTATTTTAAATTGTGCTGGAATAATATTTTCTGTTTGTTTTTTGAAGACATATAATAGAATTTGGGATAAGATTATATTTTGGAGGAATACATAATAAAAAATATTCGGGTATGAATGATATTTGTGTAAGAGAAGATTATTCATATGTGATGTTACCAAATAAAATTATAAATTTTGAGATTAAAAATAGAAATAATTGTAGGAGGAAAGGATATGTTTGAATTAATCAAACGTATATTAGGATTGTAGTAAGTTGACAAAATAGTATTCAATCGCTATCATCCAAATAAGTGTGAATTTTTTAAGTTTTGGGAGATGTATATGATTAGAATAGCTATTTGTGACGATTCTGAATACTTCTGTAAAATAGAAAGAGACCAATTACTTAAGTATTTTTTTGATAAAGATATTGAGTATTCAGTAGATGAATATAATACTGGTGAAGAATTGATAAATAGTAATAAAAACTATGATTTGATTTTTTTGGATTATCAGTTTGAAGATAAGGGCGCGGATGGATTAACAATAGCAAAAAAGATTCGAAATACAAATTCTGAGGTTGCCCTTATTTTTTTGACTAGTTATCCAAGTATAGTTTTTGATACATTCGAAGTGGACACATTTAGATTTCTTGTCAAACCAATAGATGAGAAAAGATTTAAAAAAGCATTGGATGATTTTTTGTTAAATTATTATACTGAAAAAAGAATTAATGTTAGATCGGAGGGAAAAATATATTGTATAAAGGAGAATGAGATAGCTTATGTGGAAGCAGTGGGGAGACATTCAATAATTTATTTTGTAGATGAAGGTAGAAAAGCAATAGAGTGCAATAGTTCTCTTGGCGAAATGGAATCAAAATTGTTATCAAGATATTTTTTTAGATGCCATAAGTCATATTTAGTAGGTTTAAGACATATTAGATCGTTTGGGCACTCAGAGATTATAATGAGGGATGGGGAAAAAATTTATATAAGTCGAAGTAAATATAAGACATTTATTAAGGCATATGCCCAATTTATGGAAAATAAAAGAGGTATGTAAAATGAATGTAATTTATATTTTTTGTACAATATCACTTATATGGGGATTATTTGATTTTTTGAATATTTATTTAATATACAGATTTTTTTTTCAGATTGAGACAATATCTATAAATAGAAATAGTATTATTTTACTTAGTATATATTTTATTATCAATGTAGTTTATACAGTTTTAATTTCATTTAATATAAGTGGTACCATTATTATTTTGATGTATTTGTTGTTCTATATTAAAGGAGCATTGATTGTCATTGCACTATTTCAGAAGACTTCAAATATTATTATTAAAGTGTTTTTTTATCAACTTATTATTGCTACATTAGGTCAAAATATTGATTATTTATTTTTTAAGCCATATTATTTGGATACAAATTTAATATTAAGATCTAATGTGAGAGATATGATCATTACAATTGTTTTTTTTGTTATATTACTCATATTTGTACAATTAAAAAAAACAAACATAGTAAATATTTACTTTGCAGAATTATCGTTTAAAGATTATATTATTTTATGTGGAGTAATTTATACATTAGGAGTGGCAGAATGTTTTATTCTTTCTAATAAGGATATACATAACAGTATTAGGACAGTTTTTATTATTTTACTAGTTCTTGTATATGTATTAGTTGTACAAATGATAGTAGTAAACGAAAAGAATTTCACTATAAATAGTGCGTTAATGTTAGCTCAAGAGCAGATGTCGCAGATGAAAGAATATTATAGGGAATTAAATGAAAAGAACCTTCAAATAAGAAAGTTTAGGCATGATAATCATAATATGTTATTGGTTATTCATTCATTAGTATGTGAAGGGAGAGATAAGCAAGCTTTAAAATATTTAGAAGAGATGCAAAAGATGCAGTCGGATACACTGGTGTGTTTTGAAACAGGAAATTTTATTGCAGATGCATTAATTAGTTCTAAGCAAAAGTTGGCTAATAAATTTAATACAACTTTAGAGTTTGAGGGAAAAATTCCTGGGAATAAAATTGAGGATATAGATATTACTATTCTTTTATCCAATCTTATTGATAATGCTATTGAAGCATGTATGAAACAAGATGGAGAAAAAAATATAAATATTGACTCCTTTTTTGATAATAATATTTGGGTTTTATCAATAAAAAATCCGATAAATGATATAGTAAAAATTAGAAAAAATAGAATTGAAACTACAAAAAAAAATAAGCAAATACATGGATTTGGATTATTAAGTATACAAGTTGTTGTTGAAAAGTATGACGGGGATATGATTCTTAAATGTTCTGATGGAATTTTTATAGCAAAAATTGTTCTAAAGGTTTAATATCAAACTAATTTCTTTACATCTTACAAAGTTGTAAGGTATGAGGCTAAAATTGTAAGGTAAATCAATGGTTACCCTTCCTCGCAGATGCTAGAATAAACTCATCAAATGAAGCGAGGTAAAAAGAAATGAAAAAGATTATCAAACGATTATGAATGTTTTATTTAAAAAGATATATTACAAGACAGATGCTAATTGTATATTTTTTATAAGAATAGCAGCATTACTACCAATAGTTATGTTGTTTTATATGATTAAAAAATATGGTGGTGTTCAATTAGATTCTGTAATATTATTTTTTGTATTTAATGTAAATTATTATTATTCATTATATTTATTATTCAATAGAATATGTAAAAAAATGCAAATATTATACCAGTGCGGTGCAGGAAGAAAACAGATAATTTCACTATTCGTAAAGTACTCGCTTATAGAGTATTTAAAGGTCTTAATATTTGCATTATTTATATATGTGGCTATAGAAATTTTATGATAAATCTGATTAAAGAATTATATAAAAAAAATTTAATATGGAATGTATTGATGATAGTTGTTTTTTCTTTATCAATATATATGACAAATATGTCTTTGTATTCATTATATTCAGCAAAAAAAATAGATAACTGCGTTGAGGAAATTCCTCAATATAGTTATTATCTTACATCTACTGACCATAAGGGTTTAACACCGGAAAAGTTAGAATCATTATCCGAAAAATATAATTTTTCATATAGCAACATAGCAATTGATATTACAGCGAATCTTGATGGAGTCGAAGTAACCGAATACATTGTGAATGAGGTAATGAGTAGCTTTAAATTTAAGCTATGTGAGGGAAAATGGTTTAGTGAAAACTCAATATCAAATAATGAATGTATCATTGGTGGAGGCTTATCCGACAATTATAAAATTGGTGATAAGGTTGAGTGCAACGGGAAAGAGTTAACTATTATAGGAATATTAGATGAGTCATTTGTTATCTATTTAGACTATTCAGGTGAAAATGTATCGTATTACGATTTAATTCGAACTTATAACAATTTGTGTATAACAGCAGAAGATATAGATTCAGAAGATTCTTTGGCAAGGTTAATTATAAGTGATTCACCCTTAAATGAAGAAGAGTTTTTGAAAAATGGATTAATATTAGAAAACTTTGAAAAGATAAAGATAAATACAAAACAGGAATTAAAAAAATCTGTAGTTAGTACTTCTTTTTTTGTTGTTTTTATTATTGCTACAATGATAGTATCTTGTTGTATTTTAATATATTCGACAGCGTATTTTAACAGGGATACGCTTGAGATATTTAGAACATGTGGAGCATCGAAAGTGCAGCTTACTTTTGCACTGGCGGGACAGACATTAATAACGATGCTCTTATGCATGTTAATTGTTTTATTGCTTTTGGGTTTAATTGGAAATAATTTATTTTTTAAAGATTTGTTTGGTACAAATTATTTGTTGCATTTTGGGTGGATTGTAATGTATTTTGCAATAGTCTTATGCGCAGAGATAATTTATATATTGAAAGTAGTTCTAAAAAGAGGAATCTGTTTTTATGATTGAAACGAATAAAATAATAACATGTGAGTATATTGGTTACAAAAATATCTTAAATAACTATAATATTTCAATTGAAAGAGGAAAAATATACGGACTGGTAGGTCCTTCTGGAATTGGAAAGACATCATTATTGAAGATAATGGCAATGCTTGAAACACCTGATAGTGGTAGTTATTATTATGACGGAAAACTGGTTGATATCAGAAAAGATAAGATTCGTTCATGGTATCGTAATAATAAATTTGGTTATATTAGTCAGAATTATTCTTTAATTGAGAATTTGAATGTATATGAAAATATTATGGTACCATATAGAATTAGCGGAGAAAAACCAGACGATAATACGGTAGAAAATATTTGTTCAAATTTAGGGATAAGTCAGTTATTAAATCGTAATGTTTCACAAATGTCTGGTGGAGAAAGACAGAGAGTTGTTATTGCACGTGCAATTGTAAAAAAACCAGAGGTTCTATTTGCAGATGAACCAACTAGTTCTTTGGACAGAAAGAATGCTAGCGAGGTAATTAGAATCTTAAATAAAATTAATGAGGAATATAATACAAGTATTGTCATAGCTACACACGATGAGTGTATTAAAGAAATTTGCACGAAGATTATTGATATGTAATGTTATGAATTATTTCTTGACTAACAGCATAACCAATTGGTATAGTTCTAATAATGAATAAAATGAAAAAAAATATCCTAATAATAGATGACGATAAAGATTTATCATTCATTATATCTGAAATGTTAGAAAGTTATGATTATTGTGTAACCTGCGCAGAAAATACCGGTCAGGCGTTTGACCTGTTATCAAAGAGAACATTTCATTTAGTTATTTTAGATATCAATCTTCCTGATGCTACAGGATTTGAGGTATGCAGGGAGCTTAGAAATGTTTCTACTGTACCGGTAATTTTTGCAAGCGCAAGAACCAGTGAAGACGACCGTATAAGGGGATTTGATATAGGCGGAGATGATTATCTTCCAAAGCCCTATTCAATGAAAGAACTGCTATCAAGAGTAAATGCATTAATCCGGCGCACCTATGGTTTTTCAGAAGAGAAGATTATTGAATTTGGAAATATCAAAGTGAACATCTCATCAAGAACGGTGAGCAAAAACGGAGAGATAATATCACTTTCGCTTAGAGAATTTGATTTGCTTGCATATCTTTGCGAACATAAAAATACTGCGATTGCAAAAGAGACGCTTATCTCTGAAGTGTGGGGTGCATTTTCAATGGTAGAGCCATCTACACTCACAGTTCACATACGTTGGCTACGTGAAAAGCTAGAAGATAATCCTGCAAAACCGAAGTTTATCAAAACGGTATTTAAAATTGGATATATGCTGGAGGTAGCAGAATGAAACGTAAACTAATAAGTGCAGCAAGCTTTTTTGCTGCACTTTTTATAATTTTGACGGCGTACTTTATTATCTCAGATAAGTTGTCAGATGAGGAGAATGATAAATCAGAGCAGGTAGTCGCAGTAAATGAAATAAAACAGTTAATAATATCCGGAGATACAGACACAGCAATAGAAAAAGCTGATGCACTAACAGAAAACATAAGAAAGACAGATATCCAAAAGACCAGTAGAATCCGCGTAATCACAATGGGCCTTATTGGACTATTATGTGTGCTTGTGATTTTTGCTTATGTATATTTTTCAATAATCCGTCCATTCGATAAAATGAAAGGTTTTGCAGGCCGGATTGCGCAGGGAAATTTTGACATTCCGCTAGAGTTTGAACGTTCAAATTATTTCGGAGATTTTACATGGGCGTTTGATAACATGCGACATGAAATTACCAAAGCAAGAAAATGTGAAAAGGAAGCAATCGAAAATAATAAAACTGTGATTGCCACCTTGTCTCATGATATTAAAACACCCATAGCTTCAATCAGAGCATACGCCGAAGGTCTAGAGGCTAATATGGACACTTCAATAGAGAAAAGACAGAAATATGTATCGGTAATAATGCGAAAATGTGATGAAGTTTCAAAGCTTACCAACGATTTATTCCTTCATTCAATTTCAAATCTGGACAAGCTTCAGATTGAGCAGGAAGAATTCGAAATATGTAGCTTTTTGGAGAAGACTGTAGCGGAAATATCAGCTGAGAATAATGATGTCAGACTAAGCATATGTGATGATTCAGTAATCGTAAATATTGATAAAAACCGGCTAACGCAGATTGTCGAGAACCTTATAAATAATTCAAGAAAATATGCCAAAACGCAGATTGATATAAGCATTATAAAATCTGATGATAATGTAGCAATAAATTTCAGGGATTATGGCCCGGGAATAATGGATGAAGATATTCCGTTTATCTTCGATAAATTCTATCGTGGTAAGAATTGTGAAAATAAGCAGGGCTCTGGTCTTGGGCTTTACATAGTAAAATATTTAACTGAAAAAATGGGCGGAAATATCCAGCTTCAGTCATCCTCGTCAGGACTTAATGTAACAGTTATTTTTCCAACAACAAATAATTCCTTAAGGTCTTCTTAATATCTTTTTTGATAGACTACGATAAAAGATAAGAAAAGGAGTTCAAGATGAAAAAAACTATTTTAACCGCAAAGGGATTATGTAAAAGCTTCGCACATAACGGCGGGCAGATTCATGTTCTTTCAAATGTTGATTTAGAATTATATGAGAATGATTTTACTGTAATTATGGGCGCCTCAGGCTCAGGGAAATCCACATTGCTGTATGCATTAAGCGGAATGGACAAAGCAACTTCCGGTCAGGTCATTTATAATGAAAAAGACATAGTTGCAATGAGTGAAAAGGAACTATCAGGATTGCGCCATACAGATTTTGGCTTTATTTTTCAACAAATGCATCTTGTAAGTAACCTCACTCTTTTTGAAAATGTAGCAGTACCCGGCTACCTTAATAAGGATAAAAATGCAGGTGCAGTAAAAGAAGCTGCAAATAAGCTTTTAAAGCAGATGGGACTTTCCGATGTGGTAAATCATCTTCCGTCGCAGGTTTCAGGAGGACAGCAGCAAAGATGTGCCATTGCAAGAGCGGTAATAAACTCGCCAAAGCTTCTATTTGCAGATGAACCTACAGGGGCACTCAACAGAAGAAACTCTATCGAGGTGCTTGAGCTTTTAACAGAACTGAACAGGGCAGGACAGAGTATTCTGATGGTGACGCATGATATGAAAGCGGCGCTTCGTGCAAGTAGAATTCTCTATCTCGAGGATGGCAATATAATTGGTGAACTATCACTTCCACCATTTAATCCGGAAGAAGAAAAAAGTCGTGAAGCGCAGGTAAATGCATGGCTTACATCGATGGAATGGTAGGTGATGGCCATGGAAATTTTAACATTATTAAAAGCAAATATCAGACATAAAAAGGGAGCATTTTTATGCACACTCATACTCACATTTGTAATTGTTGCAACGGCAGTTACGGTGCTAGGGGTCAGAAATAATTATTTTACAGCACTTGATAATGCTCATGAGTATTCAGAAGTGGGCAATTCAAATGTATTCATTGCAGATAGACTTTTGACAGATGAATTGCTAAAGTCAGTTGAAGAAAATAAATCTGTAGCTTCTGTAAAAATATACGATGCTATTGCCTCAAAGCATTCAAATAAAGCAGGCAGAAAAGAGGATAACAACGAATATTTCGTACAAAAAATGCGGGACGGATTTAAGCTTTACAATAAGCAGGAAGATGCATTCGAGGACAAAATTCCTGAGCTTAAAAAAGGTGAAATCTATCTTCCACTAGGACTTAAATCAAAGCTTTCATGCAACATTGGTGACACGATAGAAGTTGGAATGTCAGATAGAACATATAATTTCAAAATCAAAGGATTTCTTCAGGAGCCTACTATGGGTGCAATGATGATGGGGTGGAAACAGGTTTTCGTAAGCGATGAGCAGTACGATGAAATCAAAGATTCATGCGCGAAATATGAGACAGATACATATACCTGCTTTTATAAATTACTTCGAATATATAAGTCTGATCAAAGTATATCTGATGCAAAATTTCAAAGAGAGCTTAATCTTGAAACAGGAATAATCAGCAATGCGGTTGGCTCACTTACAATGGAGCAGTCAAAGCGATACACAGGATTATTTCTTGAAATAATAACAGGTGTGATGCTTGGATTTGTCGCTGTGCTTTTTGTAATTGTTTTAGTCGTTATAGCTCATGGCATAAAAACAGAAATTGAAATTGATTATGTTAATCTGGGAATATTAAAATCCCAGGGGTTTGATAATGGTAAGATAACTCTTCTAATTGTGCTGAGAAATATTCTGGGAGAAATCGCAGGAATAGTTGCAGGAATTCTGGTGGCATTCCCCTTGAGGATTATCTGAGCAGAGTCTTCTTGCCGATAACAGCAATAATGCCAGATGATTCATTTGCATTTATACAAATACTAGTCCTTGTAGCAGGGATACTTTTTCTTTCGGTTTTACTCATAATAATGTGTACGAGAAAAGTGACAAATATTTCACCAATACGCGCCATATCAGGTGGCAAAAATGAAGTATATTTTTCAAGTAGATTGAATGCAAAGATAAGCCCAAAGCTGTTACTTAGTTCGCTTGCCGTAAGAAATTTTACTTCCAATGTAAGAAGATATATGGGTGTGATTTTTATAATGGCACTTCTTACATTTTTCACAGTAACAGTAAATATAATGGCAGATGCAATTAAATCACGAACTTCGCTTGAGGCCATGGGATATATAATGCCTGACCTTAGTATTAATTTTACGGCAGACCAGGCACATGAACATATAGAGGATTTTGAAAAAATAGTAGAAAAATACACTGGTATCTCAACAAAATATTATATGAGAACGGAGTATTTATCGCTCAATGGAGAAAACCTTTATGCTGAAATATATAAGGAACCAAAAGTGATTCCAGGGCTGGTAAAAGGCAGATTACCAATATATGAAAATGAAGTGATAATTACAGAAATGGTTGCAGATTTGCTTGAAATTAAGATGGGAGATGAAGTATCTGTAAGGGGAAAGAATGACAGCGCTACATACATTATTTCCGGAATATATCAGACCCCGAGCGATAGTGGAATGGCTTTTGCGATGTCTTTTGACGCTACAAAAAAAATAGGAATTGATAAATTTCCTTACATGGGAATGGTGCTTGAGAACTCATCGGAAAATAAGAAAATTGCCAGGGCATTAAATAGCAAATATGGAGATATTATTATTGCCGAAGCAATTGATGCAGCATTTGGAACTTACGAGGATACCTTTGAACTTGGAGCTCTTGCAATGCAGATAATGATTTATATTTTTTCAATAGTCTTTGCACTAGTTACAGTAATGATGGTTTGCTCAAAGGCATTTGCACAGGAGAGAATAGATATTGGAATCTATAAGGCAATGGGATTTACCACAAATCAGTTGCGTTTACAGTTTGCAATAAGATTTTTAGTCTTATCCGCAATAGGCGGTGTGATTGGAGCTGTTGCAGGTGCATTGTTTTCGGACGATGTACTTAATATGGTATTTGGTTTATTTGGCATTAGCAAAGTGGTTTCGGACAACACTGTATTTACATTTGCAACTGCTATAGGCTTGATATGTATTTGTGTGTTTATTTTCGCTTATGTTGTTTCTGGCAAAATAAAGAGAGTTGAGATTAAGGAATTGGTTACTGACTAAATTCTGGAAATCAATTGAAAATAGAGGTCAAATGCAAATAGAAAATGTGATTGAGAAGATGGGATAATAATGGTATAATTTGACCGCAATAATATGCTTATATTACTAAAAATGGATATGGCGACATGGTTATTATGAGCATGGAAACATTTGAGGGTGTTTCTGCAACCGTAAATATGTATCAAAGTTTAATGAATTCGGAACAGCAGATTAAAGAGGGAAGAGTTCATGATGCAAGAGAATCACTCAGGTCAGTGAGGGATAAATATAAAAAAATTGCTTGACTAACTGCATGTCATATTGGTATAGTTTTAGTATTGAAAAAAGAAATGAATATACTCGTGAGGGAGTAGTTCGCGCGTAAGCGTGGTTTGTCAACAGTCCCGGCCTAACAGCCTGGCAAATCTTAAAGAATGAGACTCATGTATGTTTTAGATTATTTATGTGAATAATTTAGAGCATACATGGGTCTTTTTTATCTCAGTTGGGAATACTCTCACTTCTATAAGTGGCGGGTATAAACATATTTGTCTCAGTGGAGGTTACAATCCCCCAACTGAGATAAAAGCCTCCGGCGGATTGCAGGAATGCGCAGAAGAAGATGTCAGCAAAGCAGACGCGCATTCCGCAGCAAGAACGCTGGAGCGTTCTTGAAACAAATTAAATTAAAATTAAAAGGAGAATATTTTATGGAAAACTTCATTAACTCAGCCCCAATGGCACTGGTAGTAGTCCTGCTTGTTGTAGGATTTGCACTTTTAATAAAGGGTGCAGACTTTTTCGTTGAAGGAAGTTCAAGCATTGCAAAGCGCTTTCATGTGCCATCGATAATCATCGGACTTACAATTGTAGCAATGGGAACATCCCTTCCTGAAACCTCAGTATCTGTAACAGCATCCCTTAGCGGACAGAACGCCCTTGCTGTAAGTAATGCAGTAGGTTCTAACATTTTTAACCTTATGGTCGTTATCGGATTCTGTGCAGTTATGACACCTGTAATGGTTGGAATGGATACAATTAAAAGAGACATTCCATTTTCAGCCATATGTGCAGCACTTCTTATGGGACTTGGAATTATTGGTATTGGTGATGCTAGTGGAATGACATTAGGTCATTTCGATGGAATAATTTTAATAGTATTATTTGCAATATATTTAGGTGTACTTCTTAAAAAGACCCTTGCAGCAGCTAAGGCAGGTAAAAGTGTTGAAGTAGAAGGTGGATCTGATGATGAGATTAAAAATGTATCAGTACCACTTAGCATCATTTTCATAATTGGTGGTGCAGCCGCTATTGCATTTGGTGGAGATTTGACAGTTGAGACTGCAAGCCGCATTGCTACTGCATGTGGAATGAGTGAAACACTTGTCGGACTTACTATTGTTTCAATTGGAACATCACTTCCTGAGCTTGTTACTTCAATTGTTGCAGCACGCAAAAATGAAGTTGGAATGGCTCTTGGTAATGCCATCGGTTCTAATGTATTTAACTTCCTTATGGTACTTGGAATCGCATCAGCAATAAGCCCAATTACTTTCATAACAGAAAATGTGATTGATATTGCAGTTTTACTTGTATTTACTTTAATAGTATGGATATTTGCAGCAACAAAGAAGAGTCTTAGTAAGCTTGAGGGAGCACTTATGCTTCTTATGTATGCAGGATATGCAGCTTACATTTTCATAAGATAATATTATGTAGATAGGTTGAGGAGAGAGACCATGCTTCTATTTTTAAAGATATTATTTACAGAGTTTATTGCCGAGATGGGTGATAAAACGCAGCTGATGTTAGTTGCCATGACCTCCAAATTTAAAATCAGAGATATCGTTATTGGAACAGCGGCAGCAGTACTTGTGCTTAATGGTCTTGCTGTTCTGGCAGGTGGACTTGTAGGTTCGCTTATTCCTGACTGGTTAATCAAGCTTATCGCGGCAGCAGCCTTTTTGTTTTTTGCCATCACTTCAC
This sequence comes from Agathobacter sp., assembly GCA_036309425.1. GTDB lineage: Bacteria > Bacillota > Clostridia > Lachnospirales > Lachnospiraceae > Roseburia. The sequence goes on along the minus strand of JAXJTU010000023.1, from coordinate 3,010 downwards.
TTGGAGGAGATGATGACGAGGAGGAAGAGGTAAAAGATAATAAGGCTAAAATTGCATCAGTTGCAGTATTTTGTACCTTCTTTGTAGCAGAGCTTGGAGATAAGACACAGCTTACAGCTATTACATTTGGGGCAAACGAGGGACTTAGCTCAGCGCTTATTGTATGGCTTGCATGTTCAGTCGGTCTTTTTGCAGCAGATATTATCGGAATGCTTGTGGGATATCTGCTTAAAAGTAAGATGCCGGAGGGCGCGCTTAATACATTAGCATTTTTCATATTTGCAGTATTTGGAATTATAACTCTAAGACAGGGACTTATTATGTTGCTTGGTGCTGAAAGTGTCATGGTACTTCCGATTGTACTTGGAGTTGCAGCAGTATTTGCCTTATTATGTTTACTGATTTTTTACAAATCAAAGAAGAAAGCCTAGTGGTAATAAAGATTTTTTAAGAATTTTTAAGATATTTTAAAAAATTGATTGTAAAAGTTGTGTAAAGTGTTTTAAAATTAATTTTGTATATAACAAATTAATTTTAGAAAAGGACAATTACAACATATGAGTACAGTACAGATAATGAGTGCGATTATTGGATTGTTGTTCGGTATTTCCCTTTTCCTTTTTGGAATGGGACTTATGGGAGATGGACTTAAGAAAATCGCAGGAAACAAACTTGAGGCATATTTGTATAAGCTTACCAATACACCTATCAAGGGTATTTTACTTGGTGCAGCGGTAACTGCTGTTATCCAGTCGTCATCAGCTACTTCGGTTATGGTAGTTGGTTTCGTAAATGCCGGAATGATGAAGGTAATACAGGGTATTGGTATTATCATGGGTGCTAATATCGGTACTTCAATCACCGGATGGATTTTATGTCTTAACAATATCGGTGGTGAAGGAATCGGAGCCTTACTCGGTTCAACTACAATTGCAGCGGTATTTGCATTTATTGGAATTTTACTTAAGAATATTTCTAAAAGGGATTCGCTCAGATATCTGGGTGATATCATGCTTGGATTTGCCGTTCTTATGGAAGGTATGTCACTTATGAAGAATGCCATGACAGATGTAGGTAATACAGAGGCATTCAGAAGTGTAATTCTTAAGTTATCAAATCCACTTCTTGGTATTTTAGTTGGTATTGTATTTACAGCGATTTTACAAAGTGCTTCTGCATCAATCGGTGTACTTCAGTCAATTTCAGCACAGAGTGTTTTACCTTTTTCGGTAGCACTTCCTATGACAATGGGTATCGGTATTGGTGCTGCCGCTCCTGTACTTATGTCTGGAATGCAGTCTACAAGCAAGAATGGTAAGAGAACAGCTATCGTATACCTTGTTAATGATTTATTCGGATGTATTATCTGGGCAACGATATTCTATGCTGGAAGAGCTATATTTATGGCGGTAACTGGTAATGATCTTGCAATTATGAATAGTGAGATGAATTCCGTACATATTGCGCTTTTAAATACTGTATATAGAATTCTTACAATTTTAGCGCTTGCTCCATTTATCAAGCAGATTAATAAGCTTGTATTCTGGCTTGTTAAGGATGATCCTGTTGAGGATGCAGAGGAACTTCCAGACTTTGATTTGTTAGAGGAAAGATTCCTTGCATATCCGGACCTTGCGCTTAACCAGAGCCACACAGTAATGAACAGTATGGCTAAAAAAGCAAGAAAGAATGTATTTCGTTCACTTGCTCTTATGGAAGAGTTTTCTGAGAAAAAGTTTGCTAAGATTCAGGAGAAAGAAAATCTACTTGACCAGTATGAGGATAAGCTTGGAACTTATCTTATGAAGGTTACAAGAACTGACTTAAGTGAGGTTCAGACAAGGGAAGCCTCTAAGCTTCTTCACACTATAAGTGATTTCGAGAGAATAGGTGACCACGCTTCTGGTATTTCAAAGGTTGCTAAAGAATTATTTGAGAAGAATTTCAAATTTTCGGATGAAGCAAATGAGGATTTAAAGGTAGTTGAAGAGGCAGATGTTGAAATAGTTGAACTTACTGTTAAGGCATTTATGGAAGATGATGTTGAACTTGCCAAGAAGATAGAGCCGCTCAGACAGACAATCAGACTTCTTTGTAGCGAGCTCAAAAACAGACACATCAAGAGATTGTCAGATGGTAAATGTGTGATGGAGCACGGCTTTGCATTTAATGATATGCTCAACAACTTAGACCGTATTGCTGCTCACTGCTCTAATGTTGCTGTTGCTCTTATCGAGATTGAAGCAACAGATTTCGATACTCACCAGTATTTAAAGAGAGTGAGGGAGATGAAGGATTCCTCTTACCTTAAAGTATTTGATGAATATAACAGTAAGTATTGCCTTAAATAAATTTATGTAATATGAATAAAAATACAGATTTAAAAGATTTTATTAAATATGTTTCACAGAATGTCATGAGCATGATTGGTTTGTCCTGTTACATCCTGGCAGATACTTTTTTCATTGCAAACGGCATTGGTGACAAAGGGCTTACAGCTCTTAATCTGGCGATTCCGGTTTACAGCTTAGTAAATGGAATTGGCCTGATGCTTGGTGTTGGTGGTGCTACAAAATATGCCATCACAAGAGCTCAGGGACAGAAGGTTGAAGGAAATAAAATATTTACAAATATGACTTATACAGCTCTGATTATCGGAGCTGTATTTGTTGTATTGGGATTATTTGCTTCAGGCAGGATAGCTGCGCTTCTGGGTGCCAATCAGGCTACATATGAAATGACAGACATCTATGTCAAAGTCATTATGCTTTTTTCTCCCATATTTCTGATAAATAATATCATAAATTGTTTTGTGAAAAATGATAACAATCCTTCTCTTGCAATGTTTTCTATGCTCTGTGGGTGTGGATTTAATATTGTATTCGATTACGTGTTTATCTTTATTGCAAAGCTTGGGATGCTCGGTGCTGTACTTGCTACAGGTTTTGCTCCTGTGGTTGGTCTTATTGTATTATCAGCTCACTTTATCAGGAAAAAGAATGAGTTTAGT
>JAXJTU010000022.1:0-16117 GCA_036309425.1 Agathobacter sp. | reverse complement strand
TCAGATGAACTCTGCTGTGCTGCCTGCTGCGTGCTTGTCTGCCATGCGCTTCCCTGCTGTGTGGTTCTCTGATATGACGCATTATAACCTGGCTGATCTTCTTTAAATTTTGTTTCATAAAATCCATACTCTTTGGACTTTTTCTCATATTTATTCTTCTTAAGCAAAAGACTTATCAAATAAGTTATTATGGCAAAAATAGCTAATCCGGCAATTGAGCCATTATTAATTATTGAACCGATAAAACCTAGAAAAATACTACCAATAACCAGGTATTTATTTAAATCACTTTTCCTTCTATCTTCTGGATTCCTTAACAAGAGAATTACAAAAATCAGAAAAAATATTGCTGCCATATTATCTCCTCAAATCACTCAAAATCCTGTAAATCACACGCTTCAATTGTTGAAAGAACTTCTTTACTCTGTGCTGCATTTTCTAATGACACAATTCTTGTCGCCTGATTAGAAATGGCATGCTCCATAAAATTACGCACATCTCTTGCATTTGCAAAGTTATCAGGTTTATTGTCAACTCTGTTCTTCATCAATTCAGCCGCTTTTTCCTCAGCCTCTTTTGATAGTTTATAGTCCTGAGATTGCAGATTCTTTTTAAATATTTCCATCATCTCATCTGCTGTGTAATCTTCAAATTGAATAAAGTTACTAAATCTTGAACGAAGTCCCGGATTTGACTCTAGAAACTGATCCATTAAATCAGAATATCCTGCCACGATTACGATTAGATCCTGTCTATGGTCCTCCATAGCCTTGAGCAGGGTATCAACCGCTTCCTGTCCGAAATCTCCTTCTCCTTTTCCAACAGTAAGTGTATAGGCTTCGTCTACAAATAGTATTCCTCCGAGAGCTTCTTCTACTACTTCCTGAACTCTTGTGGCAGTTTGTCCTACATATCCTCTTACCAGGCCGGAACGGTCAACTTCTACCAGCTGTCCAGTCTTAACTACACCAATATATTTATAAATCTCTGCAAGCTTTCTTGCTACAGTTGTCTTACCTGTACCAGGATTGCCCATAAAAACCATATGCTTTGATACATCTGATGTTTTCAGACCATTTTCTTCCCTCATCTTTTGAACTCGGATAAGATTTATCAGACTGTTTACCTGACTCTTTACTGCGGCAAGTCCTGTAAGTGCATTTAACTCTTCCATAAGTTCCTCAAGCTTTGCCGCCTTTTCTTCCTCGGTCTCGTTATCGCATATTATAGGTTCTATAGCATGGTTTATCTTCTGGTCTCCAGCGTACCACACTGCTAATTCCTTAATAAAATTCTCCAGCTTTTCCATGTATAATGTAAACCTTAATACTGTTACATCACTTACTTCCTGCTCTCTCGTTGATAACATAGTCTGGCCAAACAGTCTGAATGTATCATAAAGTATCATGGCTTTCTGGCCCTTATATGGGTCGGGATTAAGCTTTCTTCCCGCATCTGCTAACACTGCATACTTTAGGCATGAAGGTATTTGTGTAGCAAATCTGTCATCTATTCTCTCGCATTTCCTGATAGCTTCTAATCTTTCGATTGTCATTTTATCATCAAGATTTGTGCGTATTATTTCTATCTCATTGTCGTCTACTTCTCCATCTGCATCTGCAAGAAAAATAGCGAACTTTAATAATTCAAAATGAAAAGTATCTCTTAATGTTTCTCTCTCGCTGGCTACATTTGCCACATTTGCTCTTGCTATATCGTTACAGACATCGTCTGATAATTTTATAAACTGTTCTAAATTAAGTTTGCTCATCTATCTTCCCTTGTAAATTCCCAGAACCCTGCTATATTTTCCTTTTTGGTTCTGAATATTTACCTCCCTTTTATATCACAAAACAGATGTACCCACTTAACTGGGCACATCTGCACATATTTGTAAAACATACAACTATTCAAAAAATATTAATTACATTCCAAGCTTTGCCTTTAAAGCTGCTAATTCATCATCAACTGATGCCGAATCTGCACTACTTGCATATTTATCTGTAAGGCTCTCTGCGGAAATTGTTGCTGAATCAAGCTCTGCACTTGCATTAGCCTGAGCAAGCATTCTTTCTGCCTTCTCTTCGTACTTTGTGAACGAATCCATGTTGATTGTGTTGTTAGCTTTTGCTGCTGTCTTATTGATACGCTCCTGAGCCTTAGCCATAGCAATCTTAGCCTTGGCTGCATCTTTTCTTGACTCGAGCTCTTCGATGTTACGAACAAGTCTGTTGTAACCCTCCTGCATCATATCTGCATTCTTCTGAGCTACGGCTAAGTTCTGAAGTAAGCTCTCACGAGTTACTTCCATTGTCTGCTTTGCTGCAAGAAGTGTACGAGCATCAGCTTCGTTTCCTGCCTTAAGTGCGTTCTCTGCTGCTTTCTGCTTTCTTGCGATATCAGCATCACACTCCTGTAACTTCTTCTCTGCCATCTTTACATCAGCCATAACTGCTGCTGTATCACGCTTAACATCAGCTAAATCCTTCTTATAATCGATTAAAAGCTGATCAATCATTTTTGATGGATCCTCAAGTTTGTCTAACATTGCATTAATGTTTGCCTCCAGAATCTTTGGAATTCTTGCTAAAGTATCTGCTAAACCCATAATTTTTACCTACCTTTCAATTAATACCTTGTTATAAATTTATTTTTGTAAATATTTTTGTTCTAAATTGTCCTCTGCCATATCGTGGATTGGTGTCTCAAGGATTCTGCGCTCTTCCTCTGCTTTTTCCTTTGCTCGCTTATTCTTCTGCTTAACAAGATTTACTACTGTTAAGCTGCCAACTCCTACAACAGCAACAATTAATACCCATTTGATAACATCTTTCTTTGATGTTTTTACTTTCATAATTGTTTTTCCAGTATCATTAAAAGCTTTTACAAAAACATCATCTGTAGAAATATTCTCATTTACCCAGTATTTATCAAGATAATTAAAGAATATCTCAACTGCTTGTGTATCCATAACTGAAGAAGTTTCATATCCATTTACATATACTCTATACCCCCCATCATTATCCGTATCAAATTCTCCAAAGTATACAAAAAGGAAAATATTTTCTGTATCAAAATGTGAATCATAATAATCCTCAGCCCATTTTTGTTTTTGCTCTTCAGTCTTAAGATTTGGGTCGTAGGCTCTAAGCATAATATATGGCTGAACTCCTGTTTCTTCCCAAAAATCACGAAGTCGGTCTGCTGTCTGCGATTTACTATCAAACCATCCTAATTCGTCAACCACACAATCATTTATATATGCGTTCTTTGTTTCAATCTTTGTTCTCTCTATAGTACTCTCTACAGATGAGCCTCCGAAATATGACGTTCCTCCAAAACCATTAAATGCAAATAATAATACAATACATAAAATAACCAGTGCCATCATAGATGCAATTGTTCCACCGCATCCCATTCCATTTCCACCATGATATGTACGTCTATAACCATATCCTCTTCTTGGTGGTGGAGGTGGTGGCATTCCTGGTCCTCTCATTGGTGGTGGAGGTGGTGGCATTCCTGGTCCTCCCATTGGTTGACGATAACTTGGTCTGCTTGGACGACTTGGTCCACCTCCGAAACCTACTCCAAAACTTCCACTTCCTGCGCGGTGGTGTGTTCCACCACTACTTCCCATACGGCTTCCGCCACTTACACGGCCAGAACTTCTCCCACCACCGGAGCTATGGTGTCCACCTGCTCCGCCTGCTCCTGCTCTTCCCATAAACTTTCTCCTCTTCTATTCAATTATTAATTTTAGTTATGCAATAATTTTACAATATTTTTGTTCAAATTAAAAATGTATAATAAGCGAAATATCTTTATTTAATTCGCAACCTCAGCAAGTTACAATTATTGTAAATTTTGCTTCTATCCTTACTAATATACCATAAAAAATGTGCAAATAACAATATCTGCTTTTGTTCTTATTTCTTTTGATTTTATTCACTTTATTTTCCTTCTTAGCCGCTTTAATTTCCACTTTGCTTCGTCACATAATATGTTACGCTTTATGGATTCCTCATACATTTCTATTGCTTTGTTAATGTCTCCTGCTGCTGCGTATATATCGCCTAAGAATAATGTCTGTTCATAACATTTTTCACATCTGCATTCTCTGCATATAATGTGTTTATCCATATCCTGTAAAAGTTTTAGGGCCTTTTCCTTATTGCCAATACATAATTCAAGCCATGCAATATCACCATTTCTTTTTGGTAATTGCTGCTTATCCTCACCTAATTTTTTTAAGAAACGATATGCGCCTTTTGCATAATATCCTGCAAGCTCTGGCTTATTCATATAGTAGTATGCTCTAGCTATTTGTTTTGAGGCTTCGAATTTTTCTTCGTAAGTTCTTGCCAGACTTAATGCTTTGAGAAGGTATTTCAATCCTCTTCGAGGTTTTCCAAGATAATCAACATATATCAGACCTGCTTTTACTAAATATACTGATTTATCCTCTACGAACATATTGTTAAAATATTCTACAGCTGTATAGACTCTGCCTTTTCTTAACCAGATATATGGCAGTCTCTCACAATATCTATTTCCTGTTTTTTTATAATATTTTAATGCCTCTTTATCCTGCCCCATTCTCTCGAAATCCATTGCAATGAAGAAATTTATCATTTTATCATCTGGATCTATCTGCGTTTGTAACAGTTTATATACTTCTATTGCCTGGTCATACCTGCCTGTTTTTTCATAGCATTTAGCTTTAAGAAAGTAAACCCATTTATCTTCTTTCCGGGCTGAAAATAATTCAATTGCCTTGTCAAGGTTTTCTATTGCCCTGTCGTATTGGCCAAGCAGCTCATAGCAATATCCCAGCCTTGCCCATGCTACCCACCAGTTAGAATATTCTTTTACTTTTTTAAAATCTTCGATTGCCAAATCGAGTTCATATTCCTCGAAATACATTGATCCTCTGATATAATATCCATGATATTTATATGGATTTTTTTCTATGTGGGTTGATATGTATTCCAATGCAGTTTTACGATATTTTACATCATTTGTATTATTGTATATTCTGTCGTATATCTTACTTAATCTTATATATGTATCTAAATAATTGTCATCATATGATAATACTTTCCGGTAGCACTTTTCGGCATTTTCCAGGTCATTACTGGCCTCATAACATCTGGCATATCCGTAATTTAACTCAGGAGTATTTTCCCATTCCTCTGCACATATGTCATATAGTTTCTTTGCCTGTTGAAAAGCACTGGATTCAATATAAGCATAAGCTAATAACATTTGATATTTTGTTTCATATTTACTATTTTTATTATTCTCAAGCAAAACCTGTAAATAATTTTCGGCTTTAGTTGAATTTCCAGATTTTATACACCAATAAGCTTTCTCATAAATTATTTCATCATCATCTTCTATATCCCATCCCTTACCTTCTGTTATTGACTTATTTGCCTGTCTTATTTCTATTTCATTTAATAATTTTTCTGTCTGATACTTATATTCAATAACATTTAATACCCTGAGAACTTTTATTTTCTGAAGCATCATTTTAGGAGTAAAGTCTATTTGATTTGCTTCAGCCTGGGCCATAACAGCTTGTGCCTTATCATATTTTTTGTTGTTTATAAAGTAATCTGTAATTAATTTATAGACATTTGTATTATTTAGACTTATTTCATTTAGTATATTATAGTCATGTAAGATTTCTTCCTCGTTATTAAGTCTGCAAGTTGCTAAAAGACGTAAGCAATATGCTGGGGAATATTTATCGTATTTTTTTATCATTTCATCACATATCTGGATTACTCTGTCGTATTCCTCCCACTCAAGATACATTGATGAAAGCTGGTTCATGCAGTTTAAGACTTCGCCTAAATTGTTTGCTTCTTTTATGGCTGTTTCCAGACATTCAATAGCGTTTTCCCTGTCGCCAAGTTTGAAGTAGTTTGCACCTAGAATTGCACATGACATGCACTTTCTTTCTAAGCGTTTTCTGGACTCCTGCGTTCCATCATCTTCTGTTTCCCAAACCATTTTTCTCCAGCGTCTGAGGTATGGGAGGGCTTTTTTGTAGGCTGTTCTTTTGTATAAAACTCGACCGAAGAGATTAGTGTAGCTGTATCTGTATTCTTCGCCTGGGATTTCATACTTCTCGAGAAGCTTTATGGCTTCTTCAATTCTGTCGTTTTGATACAGCATCCAGCCGGTTTCTATTACCAGTTCGTAGCCTGGGAAATGCTCGTCTTCGATATTATTTTCTATTTTGTACAAATATTGCTCAATTAGTTTTGTGTTTACTTCTCTAAAAAGAGTAATTACATCATCATTCTGGTCTATTATTGTAAGAAGTTCTTCTAATTCTTTTCTTGCCTCATAATACTGCTCATTTTGCTTGTAATATTTTGCACTAAAATATTTTGCTGTTACATTATCAGGGATGTTTTCACAGATTTTTTTAGATATTTCGAATGTTTTCTCATATTCTTCAGCTTTCCAGAGTGCATCTGCCAAATTACTTGCAATATAGTCTGATTTATCTGCATATTCACTTAATTTCTCACAGCATTCAAGCAATGCCGGAATGTCGTTTAAGCATTTTGAAATCCTGATAATTTCGACATCTGAGAATGGGTGGTAGACTCCAAAACCGGCTAATTCTTCTAATTCATTTCTACATTCTCTTAGTTCATCATATAAACCTGTATCAGCATTTTCTTTTTCATATATCTGCGAAATGATATTGTCTATGCGGTGTTTTATTTCACCCATTTTTCTAATATAAGTATCTGCCTGTGCCACTTTTATGTCTTTGACCGTATATGACATTAACTCATATGGGAAATAGCTGTCGTTTTCTATCTTATATTTTACATAGTCCAGGAAATCCTTAGGAAATATCCTGCCCAGATTGTCCATATCGTCTGTGATGTCAAATACTTTATTTATGCATAACCATACTTCATGTGGTAAACATGTATGAGTCATAAGAAAGGAAAGTAATCTGTTTTCTACGTCATCCGATGTGTCGAGCCCGGTACATAAATCATCTTTGAATAGCTCTTTCCATTTTTCTATATTACTTCTAAGTCTTATATCATCATAAATTTTTTCAACATTCATCATGAATATGTCTATCTCGGACAATTCATCTTCAAAGTCATCTTCCTCTTCTTCTAATTCATACAGATATTGCATGGCTGTATCATATGCCTGTCTTAATTGCATAAAGCCTTCCGGATTGTCCTCCGGATTATTTTCCGGAAGTAATCGTCTGTAAGCGTCTCTTATCTCTGTTTCGCTTGCATTTTCTGATATTTTTAATATTTGATATGCTCTTATTCTGTTCATTTTCCCTCTTTTTTCATAACTATTCTACACAACCAAATTTACCAGACATAAAAGAGGACGCTCTTTTTTAGAAACGCCCTCTGTTAATAATACTATGCTGCTGATACCTGAGCCTTAGCTTTCTGCCAAAGCTTCTTGAAGCTGTTTGATAACTTACAAAGTTTTTCATAAAGATCAAATGAAATCTGTGTCTGTGGAGCTACCTCCATGTATGAGAACATCATCTTTACGAGCATGTAGCTGTCAACAAATGCTACCTTAATGCAGATTGAGATGATTACTGCAAGGATAAATGCTATCATCATATTCCACTCAAGTGCGCTAAAGATTACTGATAAAAGAATGAATGGAACAATCCATGCTAAAAATGTTGATAAAACTACTACAAGTGTTGTTACTGCTGCATTCTTTAATAAGTGCTTTGCATTCTGGAAGTAAATTACTACTCCATCGCAGCCTGCTTCAAATGCCCCCTTATCCTTCTGTAAGAATGAATATCCTAAACAGCACTCGTCTACATATCCTAATGATATTCCGATAAATGTCTGAAGAATACTTGTAATGTTGCTCATTCCAGGAATGAAATCAAGTGCATTACCTACACTTCCTACTGCTTTCTGAAGCTGCTTTACAGCTCCACTTACTAATTTGTCTAAAACGAGATATACGTTTGTTTCAACAAATCTTTCTTTTACCATGTTCTTTCCTGTTTCAACCATGTTTTCAGGAATCTGACCTGTTGTTACTGCTTGTGAAATTACAGCTACATGTGCAGCCTTAATCAGGTATCCTATATAATTCATTATGATTTTGTAAGTTGCACCTGTTGCAAAACACCAAATCGCAATCATTGCCAGTGTTACTATCTGATTGTCACACATTACTGCAATTCCACCAAACATAAGAAGTAGTAGCATTGATATTGCTGTAACTGCTGCTCCTAATCCTAACTTAATAAAGTTAAATTTCATTGTCTTTACATAGACGTCTTTTACATTCATAACTTTCCCTCCGTTATATGTTTTTCTGTCGTTTGCGACAAAACAAACTATACCGAAGTTCGAGTTTTTCTTCTACCAATCAGAATTGGCGATTTTCCGCAACCATAGGTTGTGTATTTATTGTATGTTCATCTTCTGCTTTATTTCATTGATAATACTTGCAATCTGGTCAAGCGTATCAATTATTCCATCCATTCGAACCTTCTCCTGGTCATCAATTACGCCGTCTTTTACTATGTCGAGAAGCTCTTTGGATATTACATCCATATCCTGTGCTGAACCTAAGAACTTGATTACTACCCTATCCAGACTCTCATTCTCATTAATACTGATGTTATCCTTTAAAAGTGAATCTATACTTACATCAAAAGTATCGCTTATTGCAATCACTTTTTCAGTGTCTGGCATTGCAGTTCCCAGCTCCCATTTTGAGATTGCCTGACGACTTACACCAAGCTTTTCTGCCAATGATTCCTGGGAGTATCCATATTGAGTTCTAAGTGTATATAGTTTATCTGAAAATGTCATATTCTTTCCCTTTTTACTCCGCAACCTTTAGTTGCATTATCTTTTTTATAAATCTTTTAGCACCTTATTAAATGTAAGCTTCATGCATACAAGCGAAATTGCAAGCGACATTATCTCTGCAATTGGGAAGCTCCACCAAATAAATGTCAGTCCTCCGATTTTTGCAAGAACGTATGCAACCGGAAGTAACACTACAAGCTGACGTGCTACTGATACATATAAACTGTATGTTGCTTTGCCTACCGCCTGGAAAAGTGTTCCTGTTACAATACAGAACCATGCAATTAAATAATGTAATCCTATTACACGTAGTGCCGGAACTCCAATTTTTAACATCTTATCTGATGCTTCAAACAGACTTAACAATTGGGCAGGCATGATTTCGAAACATAAAAATCCTACAAATGTAAAGATAAATGCAATAAGGTATCCATACTTTAAGGTATTAATCATTCTCTTTTTCTTTCTTGCTCCAAAGTTATAAGAAATTATTGGAATTAAGCCATTGTTTAGTCCGAACACTGGCATAAAGAAAAAGCTTTGGAGTTTAAAGTAAACTCCGAATACTGCAGCTGCTGTTGAAGAAATTCCCATTAAGATAAGGTTCATTCCTGTTGTCATAACAGAACCGATTGACTGCATTATAATTGATGGCACGCCAATCTGATAAATATTTGCAATGATTCTCTTGTCTGGTCTGAAGCCTTTAAAGGATATTTTAATGTCTGAATTCTTCCATAAATTCCATAAAAATGCCTCTAATCCTGCTACAATCTGTCCGGTTACAGTTGCAATGGCAGCTCCTTTAATTCCCATCTTTGGCATTCCGCATAATCCGAAAATAAGTATTGGATCAAGAATAATATTGATTACTGCACCTGTAGTCTGGGAAATCATTGTATAGAATGTTCGTCCGGTTGACTGAAGCAGTCTTTCAAAAATAAACTGCATGAATATTCCAATTGAAAAAAGCATTACAATCGAAAGATACTGCACACCGAATTCCAGAATATGTTTCTGTGTTGCACCAGTCTGCATTGCATAGAATGGTCTGACTAATATTGTTCCAACTATTGCAACAACTATATAGCTTACAATATATACGAAGATTCCGTTTACGGCCGTTTTATTTGCTTTTTCTCCATCCTTTTCACCTAAGGCTCTCGACACTAACGCATTTACTCCTACACCAGTTCCTGCAGCAATTGCGATAATTAATGCCTGTAGAGGAAAGGCAAGTGATACAGCTGTAAGAGCATCTTCACTGATTTTCGAAACAAAAATACTGTCTACAATATTGTAAAGTGCCTGCACCAACATGGATATCATCATTGGTAATGACATATTAATTAGTAATTTTCCTTCTGGCATTACGCCCATCTTGTTCTCTGACTGTCCCATTTTTTCCTCCGTATTTTCTTTATTTATGTTGTGGCCGAGTGTCCAGGACACTCAGGGTTCAAATATGAATAATATAACAAGCGTAAAAGGGATGTGTCAAGCACATCCCTTTCTCAAATTTCTGTTTCTATACTATTTTGTTACTTTTTAGCAAAAATTATTTAACTGTAGAAAGTAATATTCTGTCATTGTCCAGAGCTTTGCCGGCGCCTACGCTGAACTTTTCCAGTAAGTCATCCACTGTCATTTTGTTGCGTTCTTCTCCGGATACATCGAAGACAATTCTACCTGAATCCATCATAAGTGTTCGGTTCCCCAGTTCTAATGCCTGATGCATATTATGTGTAACCATAAGGCATGTTATGTTTCTTTCCTTTATGATGCTTTTTGTAAGACTAAGTACTTTATCTGCTGTTGCCGGGTCCAGCGCTGCTGTGTGCTCATCTAAGAGCAGTAGCTTTGGTGTTACAATTGTTGCCATTAAAAGCGTAAGTGCCTGACGCTGACCTCCGGATAAAAGTCCTACCGGATTTTTCATTCTGTTTTCCAAATCCATATCAAGAAGTGCCAGATGCTCACGGAACATTTCCTTGTCCTTCTTGGAGATTCTGCTGAAGAACTGGTTTTTCTTTGTGCTTGCTCTAAGATATGCTATTGCAAGGTTCTCCTCGATTGTCATATTTGGAGCTGTTCCCTTCATGGGATCCTGAAAGAGGTATCCTATAACCTTTGCTCTCTGATGCTCTGGCAAAAATGTTATTGCCTCTCCATCGAGCTCAATGCTTCCCTGCTCTGGAATAAAGGTTCCGGCAATTGCATTAAACATTGTTGATTTTCCGGCTCCATTTGAACCTACGATTGTTGCAAAATCTCCGTCCTTTAATTCAAGGTTAAGACCATTTAACGCTTTCTTTTCGTTTACTGTTCCTTTGTTAAAGGTTTTATGTACGTCATTTATTTTTAGCATTATCTAGCCCCCCTTCTGGCGGCGCTAGCTGCCTTCTTTTCAGAAATTGTCTGTTTCATCTTTGGCATTGCAATTGCGATTGCAACTATTATTGCTGATACAAGCTTAAATGCTTCTGTTGGAACATTAAGTCTTAAGGCGATTGCTACTATCATTCTGTAGAGGCATGAGCCTGCCACTACACTGATTATTCCCCTTTTAAGACCCGCATGCTTTCCGAAGAGTGTTTCTCCGATTACGAGTGAGGCGAGTGCGATTGTTACCATTCCTGTTCCAAGGTTAATATCGCAGCTCTTGTTGTACTGACCGATTAATGCTCCTGCCAGGCCTGTGCATGCGTTTGCCACGCAAAGTCCTACTGTTATTGTAAAAGCAGGATTAATTGATGATGATTTAACCATATCCGGATTATCTCCTGTCGCTCTGATTGATAATCCAAGTCTTGTATTAAGGAAAAAGTACATAAATAAGCATATTACTGTAAGTATAATAGCTATAAGAATGAACTTGCTCCACTCTGTCCAAAATGTAGAATCACTTATCCCTTTAAATAATGAGAATACAGTGTCCACTCCAAAGATTGATACATTTGATGATAATCCCATTACCATTAAGTTTATTGTGTATAATCCTGTATTTACAATAATTCCGGCAAGAATACTTTCCACACCAAGTCTTGTCTGTAAAAATGCTGTTATAAATCCTGAACATATTCCTGCAAGCATCGCTGCAAAAAGTGCTAAAACAGGATGCCCTGCTATTGTTATCATTGCTCCGACTGCACATCCCAATGTATAGCAACCATCTGTTGAAAGGTCGCACAAATTAAGTATTGAAAAACTTAGATACAGCGATAATGCAACAAGTGCATATATGAGTCCTACCTCTAATGCTGTCTGCAAAATTGCAGGTGTGATAAACATGTTATACCTCCATAGGTAAAAAACCTATTTTCAAATTAGAATTCTTTAGAAGTTACTATTTCTTTTACTTCTGTACAGTACTCTGCAAATGCTTCCTTGATTTTGTCAAAGTCAAGACCAAGTGCTTCACAGGTTTCTGTATTAATAGTTGCAAGACCATTGTCAAATGTCTTTACTGCTGTTGTAGCCGGCTCAGCTTTTCCTGTAAGAATGTCAGCTGCCATATCTGCTGTTTCTACTCCAAGATTAGCATAATCAACGCCATATCCTACAAACGCTCCGTTAAGTGCAAAGGAATCTGCACCTGCAAAATGTGGAATCTTTGCTTCTGTGAACTTCTCATAAATAGCAAGCTCGGCTGTCATTATTGTGTTGTCTGTTGGTGTAAAGACTGCGTCTACGCCTTCTGCTACAAGAGCGTCTGCTGCTGAGGATACCTCATCAACTGTTGTTCCTGTCTTCTCGATGTACTTTATGTTTTTATCATCGAGGAATTCTTTGGCATCTGCGATTGCCTGTGTTGATGCATCCTCGCTCTTTGAATAAAGAAGTCCTACGTAATCTGTGTCTGGATTTGCTGCTAAGATAAGCTCCATTATTGTGTCAGTATTTAAGGCATCTGATGTTCCTGTGATGTTTGCTCCTGGCGCATCCATTGACTCAACAAGCTTTGCTCCTACAGGGTCTGATACTGCTGAAAATACTACAGGAATCTGATTGTCTTCTGTTGCTGACTGTACAATCTGTGCTGTTGGTGTTGCAATTGGAATGATAATATCAACCTCGCTGTCTATAAGCTCTGCAACAATCTGGTTAAGTGTTGTAGCGTCAGCCTGACCGTTGTATGTATAATCGGCATAATCAAATGTTACACCAAGTTCTTTTCCTTTTGCATCTAACTCTTTTTCGATGTTTTCTTCTATCTGGTTAAGAGATGCATCGTCTACGTACTGGATAATTCCTACCTTGTATGTATCTTTGTCCGAAGACGCACCTTTCTGAGTTGAATCTGATGTTCCACCGCATGCACATAAGGATAGCATCATTGCTGAAGCAAGTGCTAATGAATAAATTTTCTTTTTCATGATAATTCCCTCCTAAAGGTATACTTTACCCACAGATTATACACTTTTTTGAGGGATTATCAACCAACTTAGTCATTTTTTGTGTCGATATCTTCGATATTTTTTCATTCACGCTTCACTATCACAGGGTTATATCTTTTTGTCAACAAGGATGTAGCTGGTGGATTATCTTTTCGGCAGATCTGAATCTTTTGTATCATGGTAGCTGTAAGGGCAGTTACTATTAAGACATAAAAGTACTCCCATGGGCATATGAAATCTGCTTACGGGAGAGTAATACAACGGTACAAACTGGAAGTTTATTCTTTATCCGGCTGCTGTCCATCATGTGCTAACCATTTACATTCCGTAATTTCCATATTTGTAAAGGTGGCTTTAAATGAAGAATCTTCTGGACTACATGCATAAATACCAAATCGAATTGCTCCAGCACCATTCCACATATGACACACTCGCATTTGCTTGAATGTTACGCCATCTTCTGAGCATTCAATGCAATAGTCATCTTCTCTTCTGCTAAATCTATACCACATTGATTTTATATTAGCATTAATCTCCGTTGTTTCCATGACGCTCACCCTTTTTCTTTTTACATGAACAATTCCGATTTGAGCAAAAAGCCCAAGGGACATTAATGCACCTTATGCTTTTCTCTCTTCTTTTGCTGTTTCAGTTCAAACATTCGCAGTTTTTCCGCTTCTTTTTTCTCTTGGCTTCTTAACTTGCGCTCTTGCTTGTTCTGTTCCTGTTGTAATTTCAAGGCTTGTTGCGATTTTGTGCCAATGCCTATTTTCTGCATCTGCTTTTTCGCTTCACGCTGCATCCTTTTCGGATTTCTTTTTATATCCTTTACAACAGTATCAACAGCCGGACTGAATTTCAAACTGAAATAGTATTTTTGAACATATTCCTGCACTTCATAATCTTTTGGCTCTGCACCAAAAGTCACTTTTGCCACAGATAATTTACCATCTTCGATACGTTCAAATATTCCTACCCAAAATGGTTCTTCAAAATACACTGTCAGCTTTCCACTTACTTTGTCCATAAGAATCCCTCCTAAATAATAGTTGAACAAAGAATGGACAACCCGGAGGGGCAGGTTACTTACCCTATTAGAAATAGGACGGCTGGGCTACCTACCAGCTCTAGTACATTTTTAGGTGTACATTGCGTTTTTATCTTTGTATTTATAATCAAGCCATATGGCACGATTAACTTAATTAGACAAATTCAAATTCACTGCGTAGTTGATTGATTTATATCAACTGTTCACGTTCTTGTTTATTATATAAAAAACGTCTAACTTCCATGATTTTTTTAGAACCAATACCATCTATTACAACATAATAAATAACAAAATTCTTAACATAAATACGATAGTATTTGTATTGCCTTTCTTTTACAGAGCGAAATGGTTCAAATGATTCCGCAATAGGTAATCTTTCCATTATCGCTTTTTCAACTGCATCTAATAAATCATTTGCCGCTTTTTCATTATGCAAAGTTTCTAATATATATATAACTTTTTGTTCTAAATCCTCGTAAAATAAAGGTAAATACCTTAATTCATACTGTGTATCAGCCATTTACCCTCCTTCGAAGATTTGAAAAAACTTCTTCATGTGTATATCTTTTTTCATTCTCTGATGCGTATCTGTCCGCCTCATCCAATGCAGCCTCAACACCATCTGTAAGTCTCGAGTACGCTTCTAAGCTTAATACAACCATTGCACCATATCCATTCTTTGTTAAAAATACCGGTTCTCCTCCTCCAACCGCTTTTTCAATATCAGGAAATTTATTTCTCAAGTCCGAAACTGGTCTTATCTGTATCATGGCAACCTCCTTATCCAAATTTTATCATAATTTTATCTTGCCAAATTAATTATAACCCTTATTTCTCTTTTTATCAATCACTAAGAAATATATTTTCTATGGGACATTTTCACATTATTTTGATTTACCATAGCATATCTAAGCGTTGTATCTATCTGTTCGTGTCCAAGTATCTTCTGTACTTGTTCTATCGGCTGTCTCCGCTTCGCTCCGGTCCGCGCAAAGCTGACGTCCCCCGGACGTCATGCGCCCTTTTCAATTGCTCTAGTTGCCATAGTTCTCCTGAATTTATGTGGATGTACCTTTTCTACACCTAACTTCTTCCCCATTTCTCGTAATCGTAACTCCACACCGCTTTCAGTAAGTCTACTGTGTGGTTTGTTTAACGACACAAATAACGCAATATTATTATCTGTCCTTGATTCAATATAATTCAACAAATGAATTTTGGTCTTAGCATCAAAATATGCTTTCAATTCGCCTACTCTAATTCCTGTTGAAAGCAGAAAATCAATCATTGCCCTATCACGCAGATTATTACAATTATATCTAAGAATTTCTATTTTCTCATCCGGAATGGTATCTTTTACAATAACGGCAGTCTTTACCTTATGAATTCTTTTCATTGGGCTTTTTATAATATAATCCTCTTCCTCTAGCCACGAAAAAAATGTGGAAAGACTTCTACGAATATTATCAATAGTTACCTTTCCACAATTATTTATCGTTTGATACTCTACAAGATATTTTCGTAGCATCTCGGTCGTTATCTTTATGACCGGAATATTTATTGTATCCAACATCTTTTCGATATTACACCTATAATAGCGTATCGTTTTGTCAGAACACCCTTCTAAATGCTTTGCAGTTAAAAACATATCTAGAAAGTCCACATTCGTTGTCTGCCAATAATCAGATACAGTATTTTCAGATAACCGTTTTACCAACACCTCTTGTAGTTTCTGCATCTGCGATGCATTTAATACTTCTGCCATGTCATTGATGATGTCATAAATTTCTCTACCCATAAGAGCACAC
>JAXJTU010000021.1:0-2289 GCA_036309425.1 Agathobacter sp. | reverse complement strand
GTTTACTCCTTTTGTTTTAGACTATCTCTAATTATATCATAGTTTCACTAAAAAAAGAGGCGCATTGAAATGCACCCCAAATATTGGACAAAAATCTAATATTTGGAGGTGTATTTTTTATGACTAAATATTCGAATGAACAAAAGTTAGAAGCCGTAGTAAGAGTTATTGAAGGTAAAATGTCAATCAATGCAAGTGCTAAAATACTTGGAACTTCATCTGAACATGTACGACGTTGGGTTATGCGATACGAAAAATTTGGGCCAGAGGGATTAATCTTAAAGAAAAGAAGATACGATGGCGATTTTAAACTTTCTGTTATAGAATATATGCATGAAAACCATCTATCAATTGCACAGGCAGCTGTACACTTTGGGATTCCGCAAGATAATACTGTGGGCAGATGGGAACGTATATATTATGAAGAAGGCCCTCAAGGTCTATACAGAGATAATCGAGGAAGGTCATCAAAGATGAAATCTGGAAAACCAAAAAATAAAAAACTAGACAAAACTGTTGAGGAAGATTTAATAGCGGAAGTACAAAGACTTCGTATGGAGAATGAATACTTAAAAAAATTAAATGCCTTAGTTCAGGAAAGAATAAAGCGCGAGAAACAGAGCGAGTAGCCATCATAGATGAATTAAGGCGCAAATATAAGTTAGCAGATATACTAGCTTTCGATGGTATGCCAAGAAGCACATTCTATTACAATTTAAACCGAATAAAAAAAGCTGATAAGTATTTAAAAGAAAAAGTGCTCATTAAGGAGATTTTCATTGAAAACAAAAGACGATACGGTTATCGTCGTATAACAATGGAATTACACAATAGAGGTATTGTGTTGAACCATAAGACTGTGCGAAAGCTGATGAAAGAATGTGGTTTGGTATGTGTAATAAGAAGAAGAAAATATCGTTCATACAAAGGTGAAATAGGCAAAGTTTCACCAAATGTACTTGAACGTAATTTCGATGCAGAAAAGCCTAATCAAAAGTGGGTTACAGATGTTACAGAATTTGCTGTTAATGATAAAAAGGTATACTTATCCCCTATTCTAGATTTATACAATAGTGAAATTGTAAGTTACAGTATATCCTTGCATCCAACGTTTCATCAGACGATGGATATGTTAGAAAAGGCATTTAATAAAGTACCTGATAATACGAATTTGATACTTCATTCAGATCAAGGATGGCAATATCAAATGAAACGTTACCAGTTGAAATTAAAAGAAAAAGGAATAGTTCAAAGTATGTCCAGGAAAGGAAATTGTCTGGACAATGCGGTTATAGAGAACTTCTTTGGTATTTTAAAGACGGAAATGTTTTATGGTAATAAATTTGATTCAGCAGAGCAATTAATAGAAGAAATAGAAAACTATATAGATTATTACAATAACAGAAGAATTAAAGCAAAACTAAAAGGACTGAGTCCGGTGCAATACCGAATTCAGTCCCTTGAAGTCGCTTAATTAAACTGTCCAACATTTGGGGTTCAGTTCAATTTTCCTCTCCATTATTTTTATTCTTCAGTTGTTTCTTCATCAGGTGATGACTTTTTCTTGGATTTCAAAATAATGCCTTTGTGGTGTGGTAAATCATGCAAATCGATTATTTTTCGATGATGATACTTTCTACGCAGACAACTTAGTTTAGCCAGACCTCTGTTATAAATCTTATAGCCCATAACTCCAACCCAGTGTTCTTTTGCAGCACCTTTAGCAGTCATTTCACGTTCTGTACCACCGGCTGTTATACATACACCTTCACGAACTGCTTTGATCAGGTCGTTATTACATCTGATTTCGGCATCAATTTCAGTGCATGCCATTCCGATATATTCAGTAACATGAGAATCTGATCCTGCAAAAGGAACGAGCCCGTACTTATCAGCAAGTTCCTGTGCCAGACTATTACTGAGTGGCAATTCGCATGTATTGAAAGTTTCTATAAAATCAAGATTATTGATAAGTTTCATATCCATGTTCTTAAACCCCATGGCACTTGAACCCTTGGCACCAAAAGGATGAGCCAGTCCGAGAATACCGCCAAAAGCATGAACAAGTCTCTTGAGTTTTCTCAGTCTCATTCCGCGTATTGTCAGTACTGGCAGATATAAGTTATCCGGCATTATAACAAGAACATGACCGGCATCTTTAGTATCATATTCGATACCGCGGATAACAGTAAAATGACTGAAACGAGGATCGTCCTTGATCTTATCCCAAGCTCGGCAGCCTTTGTAACTGTTATGGTCAGCAATCATGAAACCATCATAACCTAACAT
>JAXJTU010000020.1:0-12955 GCA_036309425.1 Agathobacter sp. | reverse complement strand
GAAATATCAATATAAAAAAATGTAGCGTTTATATTATCAAGATTTTTTATTGGGGGAAGTATAATACAATGAGGAAAGAATTTGAGAGAGTAACACCTGAAAGTGTTCAATTAAAGTCTGAAGATATCATGTGGCTTTTAGATCAGTTGGAAAGTGGATTCACTGAACCGCATGGCCTTATGATTATGAGACATGGAAAGGTTTGCGCTGAGGGATGGTGGAGCCCTTATGCCAAAAATTTGAGACATGGACAACAGTCACATAGCAAAACATATGCTGCAACAGCGGTTGGAATTGCTTATACTGAAGGATTATTAGAGCTTGATGAGAAGATTATTGATATTTTTCCAGAATATGCTCCTGAAAATCCGTCAGATAATTTGAAGAAAATGACGATTCACCATGTGCTTTGCATGGGAACAGGAATGGTTGCAGAGCCGGAGATTACAGAGGATTGGATTAAAAATTTTCTTCATATGCCAGTAGTTAATGTGCCTGGAACTACATATATGTATAACAACACCAGTTCTTCTTTACTTGGAGCAATTGTGAGGAAAAAGACCGGTCTGGGTTTAGTTGACTTTTTGAAACCAAGACTTTTTGATAAAATTGGAATAAATTGTGATAACCATAAATGGATGACAATGCCAGATGGATTAGAAGCTGGAGGCGGTGGTCTTCTTGCAACAACTGAGGACAATCTTAGATTGATGAAGTTGTATGCTGACGGCGGAGTCTGGGATGCTGAGAGAATTCTTGCTGATGATTATGTAAAAAAGGCTACATCCTTCCAGAATGCATCTGCATCAGAAGCGATTGGTAATCCTCCAGCCAAGGATAATTTTGTGGGGTACGGATATCAGATTTGGATGTGCCGTCCCAAAGGGGTTTATAGAGCTGACGGTGCAATGGGTCAGTTTACAATAGTTATTCCAGATATGGATATGATTATCGCGATTACAGAGAATGCTGCAGGTGGTCATTGGGCGCAGAAAACCCTGGATGTTATGTGGGAGTATCTTGCAAAAATAAGAAGACATTATTCTATTGAAATGGCAGAAAATGAACCTGTTTCTACTATATTAAAAAGGCGCATGAATATGCTTGCTATTCCTAATGAAAAAGCTTCAGCTAGAATAGAACTTGAGCATAAGATTAATGGAAGAAAATATGTAATTAATAATGCTGATTTGTCTGATAATAATGATGGACTTGTGATGACAGAATATGCAGGAGCAAGAATGCTTGTTGGATATCCTATTCCTCCAGCAGTGGAGGAATTTGACTTCGAGTTTAAGACAGATGAATGTATCTTTAACTATAAAACATCTCAAGAACAAAGAACTTTACATATAGCCATGGATGGAACCAGAAGATTTAACCTTTTTGAGGGACTTGTTTATAGTCAGGCTCTTATGAATGCATTTTGGGAAAATGAGAATGAGCTTCATGTTATTACAAGATGGGGTGAAGGTTGTAGCAGGCAGGAGCGTGTTTTCAAATTTGTTGGGGAAGATGCTGCTACAGTTGAGATAGTAACAAGAGGAAGTACCTTTGTTGAGGGCGAGTCAGAGCCAGTGATTGCAAATGTTTATCTCTAGTTGGAGAAGACAAAACATAATACGGAGGAACAATATGAGTAAAAAATCGCTTAATGCTACGCTCAATATGACTGAGGGAAATATAGTACGGCTTTTACTGATTTTTTCACTTCCAATGTTAATTGGAAATATTTTTCAGCAGGTGTATAATCTGGCTGACTCGATTATTGTAGGCAGACTTGTAGGTGCCAATGCATTAGGTGCAATAGGGGCGACTTCGTCGATAACATTTTTCTTCTTCGCGCTGTGTAATGGAATTGGTCAGGGTGGAGGAATTATAACTGCCCAGTTTTTTGGAAGTGATAATGAGCATAAAGTAAAACAATGTATTGTCAACACAGGATATATAATGACGATTTTTCCATTTATCGTTGGAATCATTGCGGCGATACTTTCCGGACCATTGTTAAAAGTTTTAGGAACACCAGAAGAAATTTTTGCGGATGCAAGATGGTATACACTTGTAATGTGTGTTGGTTTGCTTTTTGTATCAATATACAACTATATTTCGAATATGCTTAGAGCGCTTGGCGATTCAAAAACACCATTGTACTTTTTGATTTTTGCATGTTTGCTCAATGTAGCGTTGGATTTTCTTTTTGTATATTGTTTCAAGATGGGGGTAATCGGTGCAGGAATTGCAACAGTTATAGCACAGTTTGTTGCAGGTGGACTTTGTGCAATATTTGCATTTAAAACCAACCATTACTTTAAGTTCGAGAAGGATGATCTCAAATTCAGAAAGGATATAGTTTGGAGTGTATTAAGACTTGGAATTCCACTTTCGCTTCAATATTCACTTATCGCTGTTTCGACGATGGCCATGCAAAAGGTTGTAAATTCATTCGGACCAGTTGCGGTTGCAGCGTTTACTGCGACAGGAAGGGTTGAGCAGTTAATTCAGCTTCCTTATCAGACATTGGGAGCATCTGAGTCAACTTTCTGCGGGCAGAATTATGGAGCAAATAAGAATGACAGAGTCCTTGCAGGATATAGAAAAAGTGTGCTTATCATGACAATTTTTACAGTGATTATGATGCCGCTTATGATGATTTTTGCCAGACCGATGGTTAGTATTTTTGTAAGTGAAAAAGCGGTAATTGACATGGGCGCAACCGCAATTAGAATTGGTGCATTGTTCTATCTTTTCCTGGGAATGATTTATGTGGTTCGAGGAATTTTGAATGGAATCGGAGACGCATTCTTTGCTTTACTTAACGGCGGAATTGAAGTGTTGGGACGATTTACTGTTCCATTTATTCTGACTGCTATACCGGCGATTGGTGTTTGGGGTATTTGGTGGTCTGTTGGTATAGTATGGTTCATGAGTGGATTTTCGGCGTGGCTAAGATACAGATACTATAGAAAAAAGCTGATTTATCAATAGAAATCCTGCATTTTGAAATGCTTGTGCAATTGTGACATGCATTTTTCTGACAATTAATTAATGTTGCGGAAAATTGTATTATTGATAAAGCATT
Organism: Agathobacter sp.; assembly: GCA_036309425.1. Classification (GTDB taxonomy): domain Bacteria; phylum Bacillota; class Clostridia; order Lachnospirales; family Lachnospiraceae; genus Roseburia. The sequence continues at coordinate 9,873 of JAXJTU010000020.1, read as the reverse complement.
TTTGAGCTGGCTAAAGTTAAAGAACTTTATATGGATGCGAAGAAAAGAGAAAGGTTAATAATACACATTTAAGCAAATAATTTTAGAGGCGAAATGAAGACAAGGATTGAAAATGAGAATAACAAGTGAGGGGAAAAGATGAGTTTAGAATTACTTATGAAAGAGAAAAATGATTTTTTCGTTGTACATAAGAAGACAGAATCTCTGATTAATGCATCCGAGAAAATTACTCCCGTTTTGATGAAGGAGTATACTAGAACTATTGAACAGTATGAGAGTATGTATGATTCACTAGAAACGTTTATGACAGAAAACCGTTCGAAAGAATCAGTTGAGGGGCTTATTAATCAGCAGATTAGCATATTGCATAAGTTAAAGGCGTATGAGCTTGAGTTTCAGAATAAAATTAGATAGATTTTAAGATAGATTTGATAGAGATAAAACAAATAAAAGAAATAAAAAAATAATATATTTATTGAGCAAAAAAGAGTATTATAGGACTTAGAAAAAACTATTGAAAGAACTAGTTGAAATTTTATATTTTTTAGAGAAGAGGTTGATTTTATGTGGACAGCAATATTTATTTTGTTAATGATATCAGTTTTTGCCAAGCTTTTGATTTTTGCCATGAAGGCAACATGGGGAATAACAAAAATTATTTTTAGTGTAGTTGTATTGCCAATAATTTTTATTGTGCTATTCCTGGCAGGACTTATGTATTTTACAATTCCAGTGCTTGTTATAATGGGAATTGTTTTAATGGTTAAAGGGTCAAAGTAGTTTGAGTTTTAGGGGCTGTTTATTGACAGTCCTTATTTTTTACAGTGCTATATTTAGTCCTTTTTGAGTACATTAAGGAATTTAAAAGGAGAATAATTAAATGGATATAAAAATATTTGAGAAAAATGAAAGTGTTTGTGTAAATGATAAATCATACACAATAGTCAAACTTTTGGGAAAAGGCAAGGGTGGATATTCGTACTTAGCGACAGCTGGGAGAAAGAAGTATGTTTTAAAACAAATTCACCACGAGCCATGTGATTACTATCAGTTTGGAAATAAAATTGAGGCTGAGATCAATGACTATAAAAAGCTCAGTGACATCGGAATTCGAATTCCACGTATGATTGATGTTGATGTAGAAAATGAGAGAATTATTAAAGAATATATAGATGGTGATACCATTTTCGATAAGGTCAAAAATGATGAAGATGTAACTGCATATATTAAGCAGCTGGAGAAAATGTGTGAAATTTTATATGCTGCAAATACTAATATTGATTATTTCCCGACTAATTTTGTGGTTGAGGATGGAGTTATGTATTACATTGATTTTGAGTGTAATCCGTATGATGAGAAATGGAATTTTGAGAATTGGGGAATAAAATACTGGTCTAAAACTAAGGAGTTTTTGGATTATATTTCGCGAAAAAAATAAACATAACAAAGGCGACATTAGATTTCATTCATCAATGCCGCCTTCTAAACTATTTCATCCATTGGACTTTGTTCTCCTTTTCTATTATTTCTTTAGACTTCTTCGTTCCATCCTTTTTACTTGATTTCGTTCTTCATATGACATCTGGAATTGTATCATATTTTCATACTTGAGACTGATACTAATTCAATCAATCCATTTAGGTTATGTCACGTTTTCCTCTTTTAAAAATCTAAAACGAATGCTTTTAAATACTTTGGTGGTCTGTACCTCTCTTTCTTTAATTTGTTTTGATAAGTTTATTATAGCATGGGAAAAATAAATTGCAAGTACAATTTTGTAAAAGAGATAAAATTGTGCAACAATTCCAAGTCCCACCTTTATTAAATGTGCATTTTAAACAAAAACTATTTATAAGAGTGTCATTATAAGAGTGTCATTTTACTCAAAGTAACTTTGAAGTTGAATTTGAAGTGGTTTTGAAGTATTGTTGATGTACGGGCATAAAAGCCTCCGGCGGATTGCAGGAATGCGCAGAAGAAGATGTCAGCAAAGCTGACGCGCATTCCGCGGCAATAACGCCAAGACGTTATTGAACAGATATGAGATAAATGAAAATGAGCGTTTGATAATAAAGGTAAGCATAAAATAAAAAGATTTATGAGGTTAACAATGATTAAATTTACAAATGTTTCTTTTGGATTTCCACAGAAGGATTTATATAACGAGATCTGCTTTGAAATAGTCGGGGGTGATCATGCTGCTCTAATCGGCAGTAATGGTACTGGCAAGAGCACACTTATCGACATGATTATTAATACAGATAATTATCTGTATGATGGTAAGATAGAAAAAGATAAGAATGTAAGAATAGGTTACATTCCACAGTTTGTAGAACATGTTTCAGATGACATATCGGCGTATGATTTTCTGGCAAAGCCATTTGTCGAGCTTCAAAAGAAGTCGGAAGCTATATGTGCAGAGATGGAAAATGCCGAAGATATGGATGAGGTATACAGCCGTTATCAGATAATTCTTGATGAGATGGATGCCATTGATGCATATAACTATGATTCGAATATTAGAAAGCAGCTTGCTGTTGCAGATGTAAGCGGACTTGAGAATGTTTCGGTTAACAAGATTTCAGGTGGTGAGTTTAAGCTTCTATCTATCATTAAAAATATGCTTTTGAAGCCACAGTTACTTATCATGGATGAGCCAGATGTATTTCTTGATTTCGAAAATATTATTGGTCTGTCAAAGCTTATCAATAATTATGAGGGAACAGTTATTGTAATTTCTCATAGCAGATTACTTTTAAGCCAGTGCTTTAATAAGATTCTTCATCTTGAGAACAAGGAGCTTCAGGAATTCCCGGGTACATTTGCGGAATATAATCAGGCAATGCTCGAGACAAAGGTTCAGATGGCAGAGCAGGCAACTAAGGATGCTGAGTGGATTGCTATTCAGGCGAAATTAATCGAGAGAATTAGAAAAGACGCAACATATATTGATAGTCCGACAAAGGGTAAGCAGCTTAAGGCCCGCGTGACTTATTTGGAAAGACTTCAGGCAAGAAGATGCAGGAATCCTTTTATTGAAAATCATGCATATGATTTTACTTTTCCAGAGGTGGCGTATGAAGAGGATATAGATGCAGAGAATCCGCCGGTTGTAATATCGGTTAAAGACTACTCACTTGCATTTGAAAGAGAACTTCTTACAAACGTTTCTTTTGATATAAGAGCAGGTGAGAAGGTTGTAATTGTGGGTGCAAACGGAACAGGTAAATCAAGCATGCTTAAGGATATTTATGAGAGCATGAAATCTGATAAAGCTGGCTATTATACTCAGATTTTTGAGGAGGACCTGGAGAAGCTTTCCGGAGGAGAGAGAAATATCAAGCAGCTTAGGCAGATATGTGAGTCGGATGCCGAGATACTCTTTCTGGATGAGCCATCAAGTCATTTGGATACTTATGCTCAGATTGCGCTTGAGAATGCAATTAAAGAGTACAAAGGGACGGTGCTTATGGTCACTCATGATTTCTATACAGTAGCAAACTGTGCAGACCGGATTCTGTTACTTGAGGATAATACAGTTCGTGAGCAGAGTGGCAGAAGTTACCGTAAGAGTATTTATAAGAAATATTTTGAGAGTGATATTTTTGAAGCAGAAAGAATCCGCGTTGAGAGAGAGGTTAAAATCAATTCTCTTCTCAACGCGGGTAAGATAAAGGAAGCAAAGAAAATAATATCAGGTTTTATCAGATAATCCCCTTCTGTTTCCACTTTCCACTCTGCCAGCGAAGGAACATGAATATTGCGCGGACACATTCATCACTTGCCATGGCAATGTATGCACCAACCGCAAATAGCTGGAAATGAATCCCCCATATGTATGTTCCGGCAACCATGCATAAATACATGAACACGGCGGCAATGACAGTTGGGAAAATTGCATCACCACTGGTCTTTAAAGCCTGACCGAAAATTAGGTTGGTAACACGACCGATTTCAAGAATAATGTCAATTATCAAAAGCTTACCTACTAAGGCAATAAGTACAGGATCAGTACTGAAAATATGCATAATCTGATTTGCAAAAATTGCAAAAAGGCTTTCTAGTATTGTAGCAACAATGATTCCGATAACGGCAGCTTTTTTGGTTCCTTTGTCGCAGGCCTCGTAGTCTTTTGCACCCATTCGCCAGCCTGTAAGAATGGCGTTTGCCTGTGCTAAAGCGGCTCCGACACAGTATGAAAAATTAGTTATCTGAACAGCATACGAACGTGCTGTGACATTAATGCCGTCAGGGTCCATCTGGTTTAGAAAGCGGATGGTAAGTGTCATTGCAATATTGTAAAGAGCGGTCTCGCATGCAGATGGGAGGCCTATTTTTATAATCTGTTTGAAAATAATAAAGTTATTTTCTCTTTCTGTATCTTCTTTCGCATGAACAAGTTTATGAGAACAGTACATGACGATAAGTAAATTGATTATACGCGATATAACAGTTGATATAGCAACTCCAGCCACACCCCATTTTAGAACAAAAAGGAAAAATGCATTAAGTATTAAGTTTAGAATGTTGGCACTTAAGGTTGCATACAGTGGCTGTTTTGTAAATCCGAATGCCCGCAAATAGCTTGAAAAAATAGGCATAAGTGCATTCAAAAAACAAAAGCCACCAACTATCTGAAGATAGGTCTGGGCATAGCTTAAGAGCATTGGAGCAACACCAACTACTTCAAGAATGCTTCCGGAATAAGTAAACAGAAAAACAGATAAGATTATTCCTAAAGCTGCATTAAAGATTAAGCCTAGCTGCCTTGCCTGATAAGCCACACCGTTTTTACCAGCTCCGATGTACTGTGTCATAACGGCAATCATTCCGGCGGAGATAATGTTGAACATAATTATAAATACACCGATATAAGTGTTTGCCGTTCCAACAGCTCCCACAGCGGCATCATTTACGGATGACAGCATCATAGTATCGACCATTCCAGTAAGCATGAAGCACAGAGTTTCAAGTGAAATCGGTATGAAAAGTTGTAATAAATTTTTTCTTTCTACAGCCATGTCTACAAAAACCTCCCAACTATTTTTATTATATTTTATCTAATTAAAAAGGATATTTCTTGCAAAAAATCGGCTAAAAATTGCACTATATCTACTTTTGAGGTACAATTATGCTGATTTGAATATGTTGGTCTGAGTTTGTTGATTTGGTTTGCAGACAGGACTAATGTTACTATTATAATTCAAAATTTGCAGGCATATAATTTGGGGCTATAGGAGAGTTATGCTTTCACAATTAAAGGAAAACATCGTTCACGGAACGAAAGAATATCCATATGAACAATACTATTTAAGAAATATAAATCATGCTTTTCAGGTTCCGGTGCATTGGCATGAGCAGGTTGAAATTATATATGTCGAGGAAGGTAATCTCCGGGTAAAAATTGGAGACAGTGAGTTTGAGGGGACAAAAGGTGATTTGTTTTTTGTAAATCCGAGGGAGCTTCATCTGATGGGCTCTGCTGATGGAAGGGTTAGATATTATACCCTGTTGTTTCCAATGGAATTTATTTCTTTTCAAACGATGGACAATTTGGAGAAAAAGTTGTTACTTCCACTTAGAAGCAACCAGTTACTTTTTCCAAAGGTGATAGAGGATTGTGCCTTACGGCAGGAATTAATTTCGGAGGTGAAAGAGGTCATTGAGATTAATAAAAATATCAGGCATTTTTCCACAGATGAAATTGAATTGTCTGAATATCATATAGAGACACGAGTTCATCTGATTAGGCTACTGCAGAAGTTATATAAGGCTCATGTATTGATTAAAGCATCGCAGGGAGAAAGTGAGCAGAAGCAGAAGAAATTACTGGCCTATATCCAGGAGCATTATACGGAGAAAATTACGCTTGAAACATTGGCAGAGGAATTCCATATGTCAGAAAAATATGTATCGAGATATTTCCTGCAGCATTTCCACTTACCGTTTTCCAGTTATATCATGCATTTACGATTAACACATGCTAAAAGACTTTTAGAGACAACAGATGATAACGTGACGGATATTGCAATGCAATCGGGATTTTACAATGTTAGTTATTTTATTCGTTCCTTTAAGAAAGCTTATGGAATAGCTCCACTTCATTATAGAAAAAGTATGAGGTAAAAGAAAATGAAGATACTCCTTACAGCAATTAATGCAAAATATATACATTCAAATCTGGCAATTTTTACATTAAGAGCCAGTGCGCAAAAGTACAGGGATAACATCGAGCTTGCGGAATTTACGATTAATAACTCTAAGGATTATATCCTGGAGGAGATTTATAAAAAGCATCCGGACGTGCTCTGTTTTTCATGCTATATCTGGAACATAGATTATGTGGAGAGTGTTGCCAGAGAATTTCATAAGATTTGTCCGGAGGTTCCAATCTGGCTTGGTGGACCAGAGGTGTCGTATGAAGTGGAGAGCTTCTTGAAGGAGCATGATTACATCAAAGGAATCGTAATGGGCGAAGGTGAGATTACTTTCAGAGAGGTTTGCAGACATTATGAAGATGGTGATATTTCGCTTGAAAATATAGATGGAATTGCAATGCGAAAAGAGGACGGAAGTGTATTTGTTGCCAAGCCTCGCGGTGTGATGGACATGAGCGAGATTCCATTTTGCTATGATACGATGGAGGATTTTTCCAATAGAATTATTTATTACGAGAGTAGCAGAGGCTGTCCTTTTTCATGTAGCTACTGTCTGTCTTCGGTCGACAAATCGCTCAGATTCAGGGATTTGGAGCTTGTGAAAAAAGAGCTTAAGTTTTTCATGGACCAGAAGGTACCACAGATAAAATTTGTAGACAGAACCTTTAATTGTAATCATAAGCATGCCATGGAGATTTGGAAGTTTATCAAGGAGAATGATAACGGGGTTACGAATTTCCATTTTGAGATTTCTGCGGATCTTATCAATGATGAGGAGCTTGACCTTATATCTGACATGAGGCCGGGGCTTATTCAGCTTGAGATTGGAGTACAATCAACTAACGAGGTTACGATAAAAGAAATTCATCGAACCATGAAGCTTGAGCTTTTGAAAAAAATTGTAAGAAGGATTCAGGCAGGCGGAAATATTCATGAGCATCTTGATTTGATTGCCGGACTTCCCTATGAAGGATATGAGAGTTTTAAGAAATCCTTTGATGAGATTTATGAGCTTAAGCCTAATCAGTTGCAGCTTGGATTTTTGAAGGTGCTGAAGGGGTCGTATATGTTTGAGCACGCTAAGGAGTATGGAATCATGTATCATGATAAGGCTCCTTATGAGGTGTTAAAGACCAACTGGTTGAGCTTCGATGAGGTGCTAAAGATTAAGCAGGTTGAAGAGATGCTTGAGGTTTACTATAACAGTGGGCAGTATGAGGTTACGATGAAAATTCTTGAGCCGCTGTTTGACAGTGCGTTTGATATGTTCCAGAAGCTTGGTGAGTTCTATGAGGTGAATGGGTATTTTGGAATGAATCATTCAAGGATAAGACGATGTGAAATTATCCTTGAGTTCATTAGTAAGAATGATGAGCTTAAGGCTTATTCGGATATAATTGAAGAGTCGTTGGTATACGATTTGTATTACAGGGAGAACTGCAAGAGCAGGCCGTCGTGGGCGGTGGATATGAAAGAGTTTAAGCATATGACGCACCGGTATTGTAAGAATGGGAAGATGTCGCATGTGGAGCCGTTTCACTATGAGTTTCCGGATAAAAAGACAAAGAGTATTGAGAGGCTTCCACTGAGGCTGGATGAGCCAGTCTGGATGTTGTTCCATTATGATAACAGGGATCCGCTGGATCATCAGGCGTTTGTTGAGAGGGTGGAATATTTAATGCCTGTGAAATGATTTAATTCATTTCACAGGCATTGTTTATCCTAAGATAAGTTTCAAAGTTTCTTTTGCATTTTTTATTGCCTCAAGGGTATAGCCATTTTGAAGAAGGTATTCGTCTGTAGCTCCATTTTTTAACTGTAGAATTAAATCATTACCTTTTTCCATACCTTGCTCCATACCCTTTTGCATACCTTTTTCGATACCTTGTTCCATGCTATCTTCAAGTTCATCTTTCATTAAATATTTTAAAGCTTCACACATAAGCGGTGCCCTCCGTTTTAAATCTTCATATAATTCAATATTAGCCATTACACTAATTTGATAAACTGCATCAACATTGTTATGTTCTCCCTGTGTTGTTAGTTCTTTACTAGCATATGCAAAATTAAGAATATCTTCTTCATTGGCATGTGCTGAGAGAACGCGAAGCCACTGATGCTTTTTATCAAGCCGGCCAGTTACAACAATCTGTGTAGGAAACATTAAATTTCCAGTTACATAATAAATTCCGGAACAATATTCTGTGACAGAATAGCTATTTTCCATTAATGTTTGTATGAGTTTTCTAGGATATCGTTCTCTAACAAGAGTAATTGTAATTTCACTCAAAGGAATCTCATCGGTTTTTTCAGCAAGACTTTTATATAGACAAGCATACCCAATAGTTTTGCTAAAATCATCAATAGTAAGCCCGTCGTTTGGACTCTTGTATTCAACAACATTGTGCTTCCTAAAAACATGCCCAATTGGATTCTTTGTGGAAAACTCTTTTATTTTTTTGACAATGAGCATATCCATTCGAATTGCTTCTTTACTAAGGTAATGTTCCGTATCAAAAATAAGGTTATCCTTGTCATCGCGGAATTCAAGTTGAGCAGCACCATAAAAACCCTGATGCCACTGTTTGTTTACATCGTTTTGATTCATTCGTATTTCCCTTCTTATTCTGTTATAGTGCAGGGATTTACGAATTATAAAAATTCTATCCGTTCAATTCCTGCTATTTTGTGTGAAATTTTAAAAGCAAGAATTTTCTAGATAGGATATTCGATAATGCAATTACATAAATGTGTTATGCATTAGTAGAATTAAGAAAGCATACTAAAAATAGGTTCATGCTTATTATGAAAATGTATTGCTTTTCAAAAATTATAGCATGCAAAAATAGGTGAAGCAAGATAAAAAAATATGATTAAACCTGAATTATTCACGGAACAGTATCTGAACTGATAACTGTACCATGAATCTGAAAATAGATACTTGTAGCCATAACACCACTCAATTAACCTGTCAAAAGGGTATAAAATTCCTGTGACAGAGTTCAGAGCAGTTGTTAAGCTGTCAAGGTTCGTTAATATTTACCACAAATGGATGCTCTTTTTTCATTCACTTGATAGGTGAAAAGCAATATACAATTAAAAGAGAAAATTTTTACCTCCTACTTTCCATAAACAGTAAATAAGCATTTTTAAAGTTCGTAAATTTGCGACGAGTAAGATACGCAGAATATTGACCATTGCATAGATATATTAGTTCATGATCAAAACTTGTTACTTTAGCAAGATTTACAATATAGCTTCTATGTGATTGAAAAAAATTGTTTGAAGGAAGATTTTCTTTCCAAAATTGCATAGATTGAGTTGATTCGTAGTCTGTAATGGTAGTGTAAACAGTGACTTTTCTACCTTTGGCTTCTACATAAACAATATCATCTGTTGATACTGCTGTTACACCAGATTTTGTTTCTATGGCAATTTTTTGATTGAAAGAAGAATACAATTCAAGTGCATCATCTAAATTGTGATATAGTCTTTGTTTATCAATTGGTTTTGATAGATATCTGAATACATGAAATCTCATAGCAGCATCTAGTACAACGGTTTTTAATTAACTAGACTTTATTGCTTGCCTATTTTCATGATAGCACTGCTCAAAAATCCTCAGCGTAGCCCGCTACGCCTACGTTTTTTGAGTAGCACTCTCATAAAAATATTCAGCGCAAAAAGTCCAGTTATTAAGAAACCGTTGTACTAG
>JAXJTU010000019.1:0-26036 GCA_036309425.1 Agathobacter sp. | reverse complement strand
CTTCTTTTAATGCAATTTCAATCTTTTCCTGCAATAAATGAATTTCCTTGTTTAATTCTTTTGCGTCGCTATTTGCACTAAGCGAAGCCAGTTTGATGGTAGCTGCTGCTTCATCTAATAAATCAATGGCTTTATCCGGTAAAAATCTGTCATTAATATATCTTGCTGACAAAGATGCTGCTGACTCTATTGCCGAATCCATAATTAAAACATTATGATGTGATTCATACAAAGGTTTTAATCCCTTTAATATCTCAACAGTTTCTTCCACGCTTGGTTCATCAACCATAACCGGCTGAAATCTTCTTTCTAGCGCTGTATCTTTTTCTATATGCTTACGATATTCTTCTATTGTCGTTGCACCGATAACCTGAATTTCACCTCGAGCAAGAGCTGGTTTCATTATGTTTGATGCATCGAGTGCACCCTCTGCTCCACCTGCACCAATTATTGTATGAAGTTCATCAATGAAAAGAAGTATATTTCCAGCTTGACTTACCTCTTTTATAACGTTCTTTATTCGATCTTCAAATTCTCCTCTATATTTAGACTTTGCTACCATTCCTGACATATCAAGTGAAACAAGTCTTTTTCCTGCAATAAGTTCTGGAACTTCTTCATCTACAATACTTTGAGCTATTCCTTCAACAATAGCTGTTTTTCCAACTCCAGGTTCTCCTATAAGGCAAGGATTGTTCTTTCCTCGTCTGCAAAGAATCTGCATCAAACGCTTAGTTTCTTTTGTTCTGCCAATTACAGGATCAAGCGCTCCATTTCTTGCGAGTTCTGTCAAATCCCGAGAGTACTGATCCAAAGTCGGAGTGGAAGATACAGAGTCGTTCTTCTTGTTCTTTTGCATCTCCTGCTTAAATTTAACCGGATCAACACCCATTGCTGCCATAATATCAGCTAAGAGTTTTTGGATGTTTACTCCCATTGTATTTAATAGTCTGAATGCAGCACTGTCACCTTCAAAAATAATCGCTAACAGAAGATGTTCTGTTCCGATTTCATCGTTATCAAATCTGTCTGCTTCTTCTGATGCTCGCTTTAGTATCAATTCTGAACGAGGAGAATATCCTGGTTTATCCAATAATTCAACCCCACCTTCAGATGATATTAATTCCGAAATAAGTTGAAGTAATTTATCAAATTCAACATTATTTTCTTTTAATACAATTGATGCAACACCTGAATTTTCTTTTAAAAGTCCCGCTAAAATATGCTCACTTCCAATATAATTGCAAGACAGGTTCTTTGATATTCTTTTTGCATAGTCTAATGCTTTCTTAGCCTTAATCGTATATGGTTTCAATCTCAAACCTCCAATTAATCTATTTTACAATTCAATAATTTCAAGACTTCCATCGTCATCGTCATTGTCATCATCGTCATTTGCCACAATCGGCTCTTGTTCAAGTTTCTTTAAAAGATTAGAGTCATACAAATCATTTTCCTGCGTTTGCTCTATCTTTTCATTTTCAACCATGGCAATCAGCGCCTCTTCTAAATCCATAATTGCTTCTGTTTCGGCCGATATTGAGTTGTCTGTTACTTCTTGAACTGAATTTTCAGTTTCATCAAAATCTTCTATCTTCTCAGAAACTTCTACTTCTTTTGGATCACCATCTGGCTCTTCTTGATTTTTTTGCTGCAAAATTTCAGTTGTTTCAACACTTCCTGAATTCTCTGAAAATTGTGCTTCCTCCGAAGATTCTGCTTCCTCCGAAAATTCTGCTTCCTCCGAAAATTCTGTTCTCTCCGAAAATTCTGCTTCCTCTAGAACTTCTACCTCTTCTTGTTCTTCTGGCTCTTCCTGATTCTCTGAGTCTTCCTGATTCTCTGAGTCTTCCTGTTCCTCTGAGTCTTCCTGTTCCTCTGAATCTTCCTGATCCTCTGAGTCTTCTGTCATTTGAAAGGATATTGGTATCATTAAGTCTTCTTCTAAGCCTTCGTTTTCTTCCTCATTTTTGTCAGGAGCCTTTTCATTTTCTCTCAAAGCAGATTTGAGATTTTCACCAGATTCTTCATTAGTTTCTTCATCAAATTCTTCATCCTGGTCTAAAGGATTTTCTTTTACTTTCTTTGACAAAAATAAAACCGCAATTATAAGCACAGCGATAACTAATCCCATAATACCCATAATGATATATAAAAGCACATCTGCTGGATTTTTATCATTATTTGTTTCTATTATAACTGGTGCTGCTGTCTGTGGCATTTCATAATAACGCATAAATGTTTCTTCTACAGAATCATATGTGTACCAGCCGGTTTCTCCTTTATCATTCATACAATAAACAAGATAAAACTCTGATGCCTGTGTTTCCTGCGCGTATATAGTTTCAGGTGCAAAAAAATCTAATATTCCTACTCCTTCACCTTCTGAATTGGATGGTGATTCTGGATCCTCCTGAGATGATCCTTCACCAGATGCAGGCGTTACTAACATCTCTGGTGTTTGATAAGCAGTAAATATTCCCTTCCCTTCAATCGCCAAAGTGGATTCAATATAATTCTCCGGAACATTATTTACATCTGGTAAAAGTAATATTACATAATGAGAATCACAAGTAAGTTTTACAAATGGATAAACTGCATCCTGATTCTGGTCATATACATAAAATGCACCACCCTGACCATCTTCCTGTGTCAAATAAATCATCTGGAGGCTTCCTTTTTTGAATGATACCCCAGGATATTCTGAACCTTTTATCATTATAGTATTAGCTACAAAGTCTTCTGGAATAGCTTCTTCCGGAATTGTTGTAGTAATAACTCTCTTTTCTCCGCCCACCGAGAAGGATGGCATTTCTTTATTCTCATCCTCTGTATTTTCAGGGTCTTCTTCTTCTCTTCTGGTAACTGTAATTGTGTAAGTAGATGAAACACCATTTTCTGCTTTTACTACAACTTTAATTGTGTTTTCACCAACTTCTAAACTATCATTTCCTGATACAGAACTAACTTTTGCATTTCCATTATTTGGTGTAGCAGATACAGCAATAGAAGTAACATTATAATCTACCGTAGCAGTATAGTTCTTTGTATCACTCGAAAATTTTGGTGACAATTCACCACTTGAAATAACAAGTGATTTAAGCGAGCTGTCGCTCGATTTTGTTGTCTGTTGATTGCCTGAATTACCTGTTCCGGCATTTGAACCATTACCCGCACTTGTTCCCCCGGCTGAACCTGAAGAAGAATTATTAACCGTTACTGTTACAGCTCCACCTCCAATGCCTGCCGGATTTAGTTCTCCATCATATGATTCAACAACACTGGCTGAGAATGTACAGCTTCCTTCCTGTGTAGCTGTAAATGAAAACGATTTACTATTCGACTGTCCGGCAACATCCCCTACAGTATATGGGTTGTCAGAAGTTCCACCAAAAATACCTGAACTTCTTGACAAGGCGCCCTGTACTCCATATCCACTGGATACAGATATTGTAATTGTAACTGTATCACCTACATTTACACTAGTGCTTGATGCCGATACTGAAACATTTCCAGCGGCATAAACAGGCATTTTCACACAAAACAATGTAGCAATTAACATTGTAAAAATAACTACATAATTAATAAATTTTTTCATACTTTACTCCTATTGGGAAATTGTTGATTTTCCTAAAATACTATTGTTAACCATAATCAAATCCTTGACACTTACATTACCGTCCCTGCTTACATCAGCGGCTGTTAATGATGCTCCGCTTAAATTACTCAGATTAAGAATTTGTCGATTAATCATAATAAGGTCTTTAACACTTATTACACCATCCCCACTAGTATCTCCATATACTACAATATCATATGTAGCCTTAAGGTTATTTGATGCATCATATACTGCAACTCTACTTCCTGTGCCTACATTACCAGACTGTTGCGCCCCCGATGAATCAAGTAACTTTACACTTCCGCCTGTTGCCGAAATATTATTAATAAATGTATTTGCATCTGTTCCTGGACCAACTCCTGTAATTACATTTCCAATTTTATAACTTGATGATGAAATACCAAATGATGTACCTTGTGTATCATTACTTTCACCCTGACGCGAAATATTAATTGTGTATGTTCTTACCGAACCATTCTGTGCTTTACAATTAATCTTTATTATATTATTACCAGCATTAAGATTGTATCTTCCTGTTCCAGAAACAGTCGAGGTATTGACTACAGTTTCTGCTGCAACTGTAATTGAACTTATTTCATTTGGAACAACTATTGAATAATTTGTGGTCTCACTATTAAAAGCTGGTGTAAGAGAAAGACCATTTATTCCCAGGCTCTTCAAATAATTGTTTGGATTACCGTTATCATAAAATTCTACCGGTTTCTCCGGCATGTTATTGTATACCGGAATTTTGAAAACAAATGCCTGATTCTTATCTGTATATCCCTTTGCTACAGATTGACCTTCTGAAATTGCACCTTTAACATTAGCCATATACTGATGCGCATATAATGCTGAATTATTAACAACATTAAATTTTTCAAAATACAATGTGTCCTGACCTTTGTTTATGTAACTTGAGCCTAAAAGCTGTGCTCCTCCTAAGATAGATTTGTATCTTGTATTCCATCCTTTGTTCTTTGCATATGATAGTCCATTTTTGTATACAAAATCCTTTGTCGAACCATATGCTCCATAATTAAAATAATTATAATATCCCTCAAATCCCGAATATTTTCCTGAGATCATAGGACTGGTTCCATTAACGCCCTGTTCCTGCTTCACTCTTGCTGCAAGATGATATGGACTGACATTTGTATTCTTTCCAGCATTTACAAATGAATTTGTATAATTTAATGTACTTCCATCTGAATCTTTTACACTTCCAGACATAAATGTTCCTGCTAAAATAGCACTTACACCTGTTGCATTCTGAATGGAATTGTAGCTTAAACTCTCAAACTGAAAAATATTAGTTTCATCTAAAAAATTTCTTGGGTCCATGCAATATGCAATATAGTTCTGGCTTGCTGATACCCACGATGAACCATCATATACAGTCCACTTATTTGTATTCCAATCATACGCACCTGCTGCTGTAGATTTCCTTGCATCATTCTCAGTATTTTGAACAAGATTTCTTCCGTTTACACTCTCATTTGCAATTACAGTATTCCAGTCAAGTCCTGTCTTAACAGCGTTAAATGTCCAGTTCGGATGTCTTGAATGAAGCGCTGTTAAGTTATTAATATAACTCTCTGGGAAACCAGCATTCCTTAATGTTTGTGCATAATTCTCATCATTTGCACCGACATATGTAACATTAAGATATGTACAGATAACCCATCCATTATAGTTTTTTCCACTCTTTGTACATTTGACATTATACCATGTTACACCATTTACATTTTTCTCACCTACAATGTCGACCTTGTCTCCACAATAAAGCGAAATAATTCTGTTAGTTCCTGATGTTCCTGCATTATCTCGCAAAAATACATTATTTGCAGTAACTGTTGCAGTTGCATAAACACTGCCAGAAGCTACTGTTGTAACTTCAGTTGATGAACCTGTAATAGTAACAAGATCAGAACGCACATAGCTTGTACACTCTGAATTGTCTACAATAAGATTATACTTTATCTTGTACCAGGTTTTTCCATCAGTGCCTTTTGTATCTTCTAAAATTGTAATAGGTTTTCCATTCGCAAGTTTATGCTCAATTTCATAATTTGTGCCTGGTCCTGACCTGGCAGCTACCCAGTCATTCTGAGCACACTTGATAACTCCCGTGCCACTTGTGGCTGCATATGCTATTCCCGGGGCATGTGCACTGCCAACGACGAGCGATAATGACAAAATAATTGATGCCGTTGCCTTCAAAATTCTTCTCTTTACATTTTCATTATGTCTCATACTATACCTCATCTATATTATTATGTCCCAATACATAGTGTAATCCACTATTTATTATAAGTAACCCTTATAATTGAGTCAATCTAAATATAGTATATTTCGACAAAATGAATCTCTATTTAGTGTTAAATATCATCAAAATTGCAAATATTATTCCACTCATTCCAACAAACATTCCTAATACACTTACAAATCCAGCCTGTAAAAAGTCAATCCGTGTAATTGCACTTATAAATATGATTGCCCCTATTGATTCCATTATTGAAATTGTAATTATTATTATTAATGTCTCTAAATCAATCCTGTGTTTTCTTTCTGAACTATTCATAATAATCTCCTTTTGGGTGTTTTTTATACTGAGATTATTACATTTTTATAGTCCAATAACTTTCCCTTTAAAACGTCATGGTGCTATAAATAAACAAAACATCCTGACTATTAAAATCAATTAACTGTCCAAGTCTTTCAGGATTTACATATCTGATATCTACAAGGGTTATTTTCGAATAACTATCAATAAACAGCGGAGCTAAACTACTTCCAAACGAATCCCTAAACATTACTAGTTCTTTTGGGGAGTAACAATCCGGATTTTCTATTTCTATCAAAGCCTGTGCTCCTGATAAAAACATCTCATAAGGGTCTTTTTTGTTCAGTTTTCCGGTGTCATATACCCCCACATTTTTGTTGATATCTGCATCATAATAAGTTACTTTGCACTGCTGTATAATTTTATTATTCAGGTATTTTATTTCATCCGGCTTGGCCGGAAGGCATGCCTGCTCATAATAGGCCCCCATAAATGGCACATGAGTTTCACATAGTTCGTACTCTGTTTCAGATTCTTTCTTATTTCCCATAGCTTTACACAAGCGTTCTGTGACAGGTCGTATTTTTTCCTGCTTCCAATGTGGGTCTGTATAGTAATAGCTGTCCAAATTAAGACAATCAAAAATATCAATATACTGAGCATATGTTTCATTTTCTATTACCGTTTCAACATACTTGTCATAATCCATAGACAGATATCCACATGTTGGAGCAAGATAATAGTTTTTGTCAGGTATAACAGATGTATAAATCTTACAATTACTGTCCTTTATAAATTGTGTATAAATATCCTGCTGCTTTTTTAAAGAAGCCATTAATTTAGCTTCATTTAATGGATACTCAATCTTTGCAATATGGCCCATTTTCTTGTAATAACCATTATTATCTTTATTCAGAAAAACATAGTAATTTGTGTATGCTTTTGTTTTTCTGAAAAAGTCTCTGAATGGAAACTGATCTAGTGCATATGTCTCGAATTTTTCCTGATATTTTCCTGAAGCTACAGACTCTGCAGATAATTGGGGGCTTGTTGCAAGACCTCTTCTTTCTGTATCAGAATAATTCCTATCAGGCAAAAACAGACCCATTACCGATAATCCAAAAATAATAACAGAAGGAAGCACTATAGTTAATATTTCTTTTTTCTTCTCCATAATGTTTCCTCCTAAAATCTAAAATACAGGAATGGATTAAATGAACCATCAACCAGACATGCTGTGCATATGATTAACAATATTGTCAGAATTACAGGCTTTTGTTTTTTTACTTTTGACAATACAGGTGTTGCACCTATTATCGCCACTATGATTAACAGTGCATATGATTTTAGATAATATATGGATTCAAAACTTACAAATGCAATATCTGCAAACCCAAACATTCCTGCCAAATCAGACAGAGCGCTGCCTATTGTCGGAGCGTTAAATATTACAAAGCCAATAAGTGTTATTAAAATGACATAAAAATGGGCAAATATTTTGTGTTTTTGAAGCTTTTTATTTAGCCCAATTTTTTCTACAAGCAGCCATATTGAATACCACAACCCCCAAAGAACAAAGTTCCAGGCGGCACCATGCCATAAGCCTGTAAGTGTCCACACTATAACAATATTTAAAATCTGTCGTGACAAGCCTTTTTTATTGCCGCCCATTGGGATATATACATAATCCCTAAACCAGCTTCCAAGTGAAATATGCCATCGTCTCCAGAATTCGGTTATGCTTTCGGAAATATAAGGATATTTAAAATTCTCTAATAACTCAAATCCAAATATTTTCCCAAGACCTATGGCCATATCGCTATATCCGGAAAAATCATAGTATATCTGTAATGCGAAACTTATTGCATACATCCAGCAATATAATATGGATGGCTGTGATGTCTTAAGGTATAAATCACATAACTGCCCTAACGAATTTGAAATGATTACCTTTTTGGAAAGACCTATTATAAAACGACTTACACCACTAGAAATTTTACTAATACTATGCTCTCTGCTTAAGAGTTTCTCGTTTATATCAGAATATCTTACAATTGGTCCTGCAATAAGCTGTGGAAAAAAGGTCACATATGTTGCAAAATCAAGAAAACTTTTTTGTGCTTGAACTTTCCCCTGATATACGTCTACTGAATAACTTATAATTTGGAAAATATAAAAACTTATTCCTATTGGAAGTGCAATTTTTAGTAAGGGAATTGATGTTTTAAATGCCCAATTTATGCTTTCGATGCAAAAATCTATATATTTAAAATAAAAAAGCATAGCAAAATCTGCTGTCACAGAGACAGCAAGCCAGATTTTGCCATACTTTGTTTTTTGATTTTTCCCAATAAACAGACCAATCAGCCACCCTGAAAACACAGTGACTACCAGCATGATTACCAGAATCCCTTCTCCCCAGGCATAGAAAAACAAACTGCCCAAAAGAAGGATTATATTTTTAATTTTAGCCGGTGATATAAAATATAACACCAATGTCACCGGTAAAAAATAGTATAAAAAAGTAATACTTGAAAAAAGCAACCCATCTACCTCATTATTCACTATCGTTATTGTTGCTATCGCTACTTCCTTCATCATCAAAACTAAGTGGTGCCATAACGAAAAATACCCTGTCCTTATATGTCTCGCAAACAATCTCGTCCGCCTGCGTACATATATTCCAGTTTAAATTTGCCTTACTCTTAAGCTGCTCTACAAACGCATCAATGTCACCCTCAACTTCGAACACATATCCAACATATGGAATTGTTCCAATATATGGACTAAATACTGCCCCGGATTTAAAACCATCTACTTCTTCATCAAAACCATTTAAATATCCTGGTTCAACAGCCATAAAACCGCACTCCATTGGTACATTTTCATTTGCTGCAAGTTTCTCAGCAAGTGCCTCTGTTGTAATAGAACTGTCTTCTTTTACAATTTCAACAAAATCGTCATAAATTCTGTATCCAACTGTATCCGGATGCTTGTTTCCTCCACAAGCTGTTAGCGAAATAAGTAATACTAAAATAATAGATACTGTAAATATTTTTTTCATTGAATCACCCTCCCCAAAAATTGTTTTATTTAATCAGACTATCCAAAAATGCTTGCGATAGCGTCAATTAACTTATCAAAAAAAGCAAGTATTGAATCCCAGAAGCTTTGAGATGTCACATCAATTCCAAGCTTATCTGCAAGCTCCGATGCTCTGTCTGCAATTGCCTCCCAGTCAAGATCCAAATCTTTTAATTTATTAAGAAGTGCAAGAATTTTTTCGATATTTTCCTCTGAAAGGTTAATATCATATTTCTTTGCAGCTTCTTTTATTGCTTCTCTTATATTTTCCTCGTTATCAAGAGCTCCATTTGCTATCTGTTCCTTCAGGTCAGCAATCATAGCTTCGATTGTTTCAGGATCTGCATCTATACTTTGATTAAGTTCTCCAGTTGTTACAAGCTCGTCCATTGCGGCATCAACAATCTGCTCATCAATTTTGTCTCCCGACATTTGCTCGTATGCCTTGAAAATTCCTACTAATGCTGCTGTTCCAGAAATTGATGTCGGACCTGCAACAATAATATTTGCATCGCTTATTCCAGCTGTTGTAAGTGCATTTTTGTACATTCCTACTGTACAGTAATCAATATTATAAGTTGAAATGCTTAGCCCTGCGCCTTTGTCTGCTTTTGTGATTACTACTGACGAAAGAGAGCGTGTTCCAATTTCTGATGAAGGAATATATTCTCCCAAATATTTGTGCTCTTCATCATTTGATACATACATTACATCATATTTATCAAGAGAAGCAGGATCTATTCCCATTAATGATAAAACTGTCTTCTTCTGATCATCTGATAAGTTTGCTCCTAATGCAAGATAAGGCTTATCATCTTTCTCAATTACGACTTTGTCAGTATTGTCTGATACTGCTGCGTTTTTATCATCTGTCTTATCAGATGATACATCAGCTCCCTTCTCATCAGAGTTGTTGTTTGGCGTTTTATCGTCTTGCTTTGAATCATCTGATTTTTTTTCTTCAGAATTATTTTCTTCTGGCATTTCTTTTGAATTCTGATTCTCGTTGTCTACTTCTGATTCTGCTTCTTCTTGTGTAAGATTAGCTTCTTTTACTTCTGTTTGCTCCTGCGCTACTATTGTAGCAATATTTCCTGTTGAAACAGCCACGCAAAATGCACTAATTGCAGCTGCCATTTTAAAATTCTTATTAGTCATAACTATCTCCTATTCCCAAATATATTCTATCTGTACTTTGTCCTCTTTATACATAACATTTGCTTTTGCTCCACACACCAGTGGCATCATTGGTGGCATATGACCAATATCAAGATCCATTATTATTGGCACCTGGTATTCCTTAAGTAAGTCTGTCACTGCACGATAGTGATCGATTCCAAACATCTCTTCTCCAATGCACATTGGACGTCCTATTAAAAATCCTTTTACATACTTAAACCATCCTGCATTTTTCATATGCCAGATAGCTCTCCTTATGGACATAACATTAAGTTCACAGGCTTCTAAAAACCAGATAATTCCATCATCTTTGTATCTGTCACAAAATTCAGAGACTTTATCGTATTTTGTTCCAGTTAGATTTATCAGACAGTCCATACATCCACCTAATAACCTTCCAGAAAACTCGGCTTCTTTTGTATCAAACACAACTGGAACCATTTTTTCTGTACAATTATATCCGGCAAGAGGATGTTCCTCATCCTTTATTCCTTCAAGCTCCCATTTATCATAATTGTGTACAGCTGATATTTTTCCTTTTAATAAGTCAAATGCATCCTGGACTGCCTGGTGCCAGACTTCCATTCCAAATGTTGCTGCGCATGGTCCATAAATAGCCGCTGTATCTGCCAGGGTTGCTGATAAAAACACAAAATTTGTGTTATCAGAAAAGCCCATAAACCATTTTGGTTCAACATTACGTATATTTTCAAAATTTATATATGGCACAACTTCACACATCATCTCACCACCACCGCATGAAATTATAACATCACTTTCTTCTGATGTGTATGCTCCATTTATTTCCAATCCGCATAAATCGGGAGTGTTACTTATCCCAATCCCCCTGTCTTCATAGCAGTTTGGACCTAATATACATTTATATCCCATACTTTCAAATTTCTTTAGTGCATTATCAAAAGCACTCTTATATGGTTCTGTCGCGCAGCCAAATGCCGGAGCCACAAAACCAATCGTTCCCTCATCCGGAAGGAATTTCGGATATCTCATTCAAAAATCCTCCTTTTCGTACTTAATTAAATAATAACATAACACTATAAAAGAGCAAATAAAAAGAGTGTGTTTTTTACACACTCTAACTATACTATAGTATACGCAAACTGATACTTAAGTTTTTCTGAAGAATATTTAAAATACCACTTAATATTTTTCCAGAGAGAAAATTCTTTATGATAATTAAAATGCGTATCATACATAATTCCCTGCCTGTTACACCAATTATAGATATCAATAATATTTAAGCGCTTAACTTTCCTGATATTCCCCATAAATATCTCTATTTTCGAAAGCTCCGCCTCATTTCTGACATACAGATGAAAAATAGTACTAGGACATTCTATCATAATCCTTCCTGTGCCTTCAGGTTTACTCATATTATAAATCCCCCATAAAACCACCAACGCCTTTTCTGTTACTATAGTACTACAGTTTTGCATCAATTTCCAGCAATTTTTTTATTTTCAATATTTTGATGCACTACACTCCTGTCTCATCAAAATATGGTATAAAACTCTCTGATGCTACTTCTCTGTCTTGCGTAAATCCATTTATCACACCTAGCTCAAGGGCGTAATTTACAAGCTGATTATATTCTCGATTTGTCACTCTTCTATTTAATTCCTTGTATTTTTGCACATGCGCAAGCGGAGTATACTGACTCATCAGACTTATAAAAATATTATCCCCATATTTTGAATATAGATACCTGATTACTTTCTTTGAATCCTTCAAACATCCTGGTAATAACAAGTGCCTTACTATGACACCTTTTTTAATAATTTTCTGCTGGTCAAAAACACATTTATTTTGTTGTCTTACCATCTCTTCAATTGCAAGTTTTGCTACCTGGGCATAATCTTTTGCATTTGAATATTTCTGCGAAATATCCGATGAAAAGTATTTAAAATCTGGCAGATACACATCTACAATCCCTTCTAACCGTCTGATACTGTCTACCTTCTCATATCCTCCACAATTATAAACAATAGGCAAATTCATGCCCTGGTTTCTTGCCTTTTCAACAGCTGAAATTATCTGGGGAAGATAATGGCCTGGTGTTACAAGGTTGATATTGTTAGCACCTTTTTCCATTAATTCAAGAAATATTTCCGCAAGACGGGATTCATCAATTACTTTTCCAGACTGGCCACAGGATATTTCCTGATTTTGGCAGAATACACAGTGAAGATTACATCCTCCAAAAAATACTGCTCCTGAACCTTTTTCACCTGATATGCAGGGTTCTTCCCAATAATGCAAGGCCGCTCGAGCGACTATTATCTGATTAGCTGTTCCACATATTCCTTTTTTATTATTATTTCTTTGTGCACCGCATTCTCTTGGGCACAGATTACATTTGTCATATTCTTTGTATTTTTTCATGTTACCCTTGCCTAATCCCATGTCATTATACTAAAATATATAAGTAAAAACTATTTACTTAAAGGAGATAAATCATGGAAAAAAGAAATTGTCTTGTTGCTCAATCCGGAGGACCAACAGTTGCAATAAATGCAAGCCTTGCAGGAGTAATTTCAGCTATTAATAAATCTGAAAATTATGATATTTGCTATGGAGCTGTAAATGGAGTTCTTGGAATTTTGAACGAAAAATATCTTAATCTTAGTGAAATTTTTGATACTCCAAAAGCAATTGAAAAACTTAAATCTACACCTGCTATGTATCTTGGTTCGTGCAGACATAAGCTTCCTGATTTAAAGGACGATGATTCTCCTTATGTATATATATTCAATCAGTTTAATAAACTTGGAATCAAAGCATTTTTCTATATTGGCGGAAATGATTCCATGGATACTGTTCTTAAATTATCTGATTATGCTAAAAAAATCAATAGTGACATTAGAATTATTGGAATTCCAAAGACTATTGATAATGATTTGTGTATGACAGATCACACACCAGGTTTTGGTTCTGCCGCAAAATATATAGCTTCTACTATGCTTGAAATAGCACATGATACATTTATCTACGCTGTTAAAAGTGTTACCATTGTAGAAATAATGGGTCGCGATGCCGGTTGGCTTACTGCTTCTGCTTCACTTGCTCGTACAGCTTACAGCGATGCACCTCATTTCATTTATCTTCCTGAGGTTGCATTTAACAAAGATAAATTCCTTACAGACATCAAATCTGCACTTGAGGAGAAAAACAATATTATTGTTGCAGTATCTGAAGGAATTCGAGATGAGAATGGTGAATACATCACAGCCACAAATGCTGTTGCAGACCAGTTCGGACATAAGCAGTTAAGTGGTGCCGGAAAAGCACTTGAGCTTCTTGTTAAGGAAAACATCGGTGTTAAAGTTCGTTCTGTTGAGATCAATGTTCTCCAAAGATGTGCCTCTCATCTTGCATCACTTACTGACATTACAGAGTCATTTAATCAGGGGGCAAAGGGTGTAGCTCTTGCTGAAGAGGGAGAAACTGCTACAATGGTATGTCTTAACAGAATTTCAAATTCTCCTTATGAAATTGAATATAGTCATTCTCCAATCAAGGATATTGCTAACGAGGCAAAATCAATTCCTAGAGAATGGATTAACAAAGATGGAAACGATATTACAAATGAGCTTAGCGAATATCTTCGCCCACTTATTCAGGGAGAGGTCACTATATCTTACGAAAACGGCATCCCATCTTATATGAATATTGAACATCTGAAGGGAAACTAGAATGAAAAAACAAATACTTATTGGTAGTGGTATTGTAGCAGGTGTGCTACTTGCCGGCTACCTGGGAATGGCTGGATATTTTACCAGCCATTATCTTTTGAATACAACAATTGGTGACCTTAAATGTGGTGGAAAAGATTTTCATTATGTTGTAGACACCAATACAAAAAAAGCACAAAACTATTTACTTCTTGTAAAAGACAGGAAAGGAAATAACTATAATCTTATCGGTTCAGATTTTGATTATCAGTATGTATCTTCTGGTGAAGAGGTTTCAATACTTAAGAATCAGAATCCATTTTCGTGGCCTTTATCACTTTGGAAAGAATCAAAGTATGAATTAAAATCAAGTGCCGCTTATGATTCAGCTGCACTTGAAGATATTATTTCATCAATGAAACTTTTTGATGATGATTATATTGAGGCTCCACATAATGCATACATAGATATTTCTGATGATGATTACACAGTTATTGATGAAGTGTACGGAAACACTCCTATTTTTGAAAATATTACAACTGAAATTAAAGAGGCAATCAATAATCAGCTTGATTCCATAACGCTCTCTGATGAATGTTATGTTAAGCCTGAAATATGTTCAAATTCTGAAAAACTTAAATCTACCTTAAGCCAGCTTGATTTATATACTAATGCTACTATTCATTATCAGATAGATGGTGTAGATGAGAACTTATCCAAGAAAGATATTCTTAAAATGATTTCTATATCAGATGATGGAAATGTCACCTTACTAGAGGATAAGGTTAAAGATTTTGTCCAGCAGATGGCATATAAATATAATACCTATGGCGATGCAAGAAATTTTGCAACCTCTTCTGGTGATGTAATTTCTGTTGCAGGTGGCGATTATGGCTGGGTAATTAATAAGAAAAAAGAAGCCGAACAAATTATTGCCGACTTAAGTAATGGTGTTCCTGTTGAACGTGAGCCAATATACGAACAGACTGCCAAAAAAAGTGGAGCCGATGACATTGGAAACACATACATAGAAATCGACTACACCAAACAGCATATGTGGTATTACAAGGATGGTCAGATGATATTGGAGTCTGATATTGTATCTGGTAACATCAATGCAGCTAATGGTTCTGTAGATGGTATATACAAAATAGTATACAAAGAAAAAGATGCCAAACTTGTCGGTGAAAATTATGCATCTGATGTTAAATATTTTATGCCATTTGCGTATAATATTGGAATTCATGATGCCAGCTGGAGAAGCAGCTTTGGCGGAGAAATATATAAAAGTTCAGGGTCACATGGCTGCATCAACGCACCGTTTGAAACAGCCAAGGCCCTGTATGAAATGGTTGAAGTTGGCACCCCTGTAGTGGCTTACTACAGAGAGCCAGTTGTTCTTACAAATAATGCTGCAAAACAGTCAAACGCCTTTTCTTATCAGGCTCCGCCAGAACCATCGGTTCCGGCCAATTAGACCGGCGAATTAAGCCATAAATCAAACTGCAAACTGACTGTTATATAAGTTAGCATAAAAGCCATTCTTTGCGAGCAGGGTTTCATGATTACCCTGCTCTATTATTTTGCCATCTTTCATTACAAGAATGATGTCAGCCTCTCTTATTGTAGAAAGTCTGTGGGCTACAATAAAGCTGGTTCTACCTCTCATCATTGTCATAAATGCTTTCTGGATTCTGACTTCTGTTCTGGTATCAATTGATGAAGTAGCCTCATCAAGTATTAACATTGGAGGTAAGCAAAGCATTACCCTTGTTATACATAATAACTGCTTCTGTCCCTGTGATAAATTTCCACCATCTTCTGTTATAAAAGTATCATATCCATCTGGAAGCCTTTTGATAAAGCTGTGGGCATGAGAAGCCTTTGCCGCTGCAATGATTTCTTCCTCAGTTGCATCAGGCTTTCCCATTATAATATTATCTCGGATAGTTCCTCTTTTAAGCCATGTCTCCTGAAGAACCATTCCATAATTTCTTCTTAAGCTATCTCTTGTGATTTTTTGAATATCATTAGAATCAATCTTTATTTTTCCACTATTTATATCATAAAAACGCATAAGAAGATTTATCAGTGTTGTTTTTCCACATCCTGTTGGACCTACGATAGCGACTCTTTGGCCCGGTTTAACATGAAGATTAAAATCCTCTATAAGCTTCTGGTCAGGTGTATATGAAAAATATACATCTTCAATGTCGATTTCTCCTTTTACCTGCTCTATGGCAATAGCACCAGCTTCATCGTCTGGTTCAGGCTCTACCTCAATAAGATGAAAAATTCTTCCAGCACATGCCAATGCATTCTGAAGCTCGGTTACAACGCCTGAAATTTCATTAAATGGTTTTGTATACTGGTTAGCATATGATAAGAAACAAGATAATTGTCCTACTGATATTCCACCTGCTATCGCACGTAATGCTCCAAAAATCGCTACACTCGCATATACAATACTGTTTACAAATCTTGTTGAAGGATTAGTAAGGCTTGAGAAAAATATTGCTCTAAGTGAACACTTTTGTAATCTTTCGTTAATTTCATCAAACTCTTCTAATGCCTCGTCCTGATGGTTATATGCTAAGACTACTTTCTGATTTCCAATTATCTCATCAATTAATGCGGTCTGCTCTCCTCTGGTTGTACTCTGAAGCTTAAACATTGAAAATGTTTTTTTGGCAATAAAGCTTGCCGCAAAAAGAGAAAGTGGTGTGATTACAACTACTACAATTGTAATTTTGATATCTATTGAAAGCATGAAACCTAACGTTCCTATAATTGTCGCAAGGCCTGTAAAAAGCTGCGTAAATCCCATAAGAAGACCTTCTGCAAAGGTATCAACATCTGCGATAATTCTACTTACCATATCACCATGCGAATGGCTATCAATATAAGATAATGGCATTTTTTCGATATTGGCAAAAGCATCTTTTCTAATATCCCTGACTATATTGTATGTCATCTTATTATTACATACATTTGTAAGCCACTGTGCTACTGCTGCAATCATAACAGCAATTGCAGCTTTTGTAATAATATCTTTAATTCCATCAAAATCTACATTTCCCTTTTCAAGGATTAAATCAATTGCCTGTCCAATAAGTATTGGAAAATATAGTGTAAGTGCTACTGTTACTCCTGCAAGTATTAGTGAAAAAATTAGTAGAGGAATATAACGGCGGATATATCTTGTCAATTTTATAATAGTTTCTTTGTTTTTCATGCTATTTTCCTCCTTCCTCTTTCTTAAACTGTGAATCAAATATTTCCTTGTAAACCTCACAGCCTTCTAATAATTCATCATGAGTTCCAATTCCAACTGCTACTCCATCATCGAGCACAATAATTTTATTGGCAAACTGAATTGAAGATGTTCTCTGGGATACGATAACTACTGTTTTATCACCAGAAAGCTTCTTAATTGCAGTACGAAGTTTTGCATCAGTGGCAAAATCAAGGGCAGATGCACTATCATCTAATATGAGAACATCCGGATCCTTAATAATTGCTCTTGCAATTGTAAGTCGCTGTCTCTGTCCTCCTGACAGGTTTCTTCCTCCCTGCTCAATCAAGTGATTAAGACCATCTTTTTTTCCTTTTACAACATCTGTAGCCTGTGCTACCTCTAATGCATTCCACATCTCTTCTTCTGTTGCATCTGCTTTACCCCACTTAAGGTTTTCTGCAATTGTTCCCTTGAAAAGAACTGCTTTTTGCATTACTATGGCAACCTTATCCCTTAAATCAACAAGCGGATAATCCCTTACATCACATCCATCTACTAACACTCTTCCAGATGAGACATCATAAAATCTTGGAATTAGATTAACAAGTGTAGACTTTCCTGAACCAGTTCCTCCGATTATACCAATTATCTGTCCTTTTTTGGACGAAAAATTTATGTCTGTAAGCGCATCTTCTTTTGAACCGGCGTACTTCATACATACATGCTCAAATGTAAGTGCGTTATCATCGTACTTTGTCAAATTAACACTTGATGAATTTACAAATGTTTCCTTCACATTTTCTGCTTCTGTGATTGATGGTTCTAGTTCCATAACCTCACAAATTCGGTTTCCACATGCAATAGATTTTGTAATTAGTATAATAAGATTTGCAAGCTTTACTAGTTCTACAAGTATCTGCGACATATAGTTTACTAATGCAATTACCTCACCCTGGGAAATCACTCCAAATGAAACCTGCTTTCCTCCAACCCATACAACAGCAATTGTTGCACAGTTAATAATAATAAATGTAAGCGGATTCATCAGCGCTGAAATTCTTCCAACAATAAGCTGCATATTTGTAAGCGCAGTATTCTCATCATTAAAATATCCTATCTCTTCTTCCTGCTTGTTAAAGGCACGAATTACTCTCGTTCCTTCGAGATTTTCTCTTGTTCTTCCAAGTACCTTGTCTAACCCTGCCTGTACTTTTTTGAAAAGTGGAATGCTTACAAGCATTACGCCAAATACTACAATCGACAAAAGCGGAATTGTAACAACAAAAACCAATGCAGCTTTTACATCTACAGTAAATGCCATAATCATTGCACCAAATACAATAAATGGTGAACGAAGGAAAAGTCTAAGCACCATATTTACTCCAGACTGTACCTGGTTAATATCACTTGTCATTCTGGTTATTAGCGTCGAATTTCCAATCTTATCCATCTCTGAAAAAGAAAGACTCTGGATTTTACTAAAAAGCTCATGTCTTAATTTAGTAGAAAAACCTACTGCTGCTTTAGCGGCAAAGTACTGTGCTGTTACGGAGCAAATGAATCCAATAAATGCCAGGCCTAAAAGAGCTGCACACATCTTGTAAATATAGCTTGTGTTCTCATTTCTAATACCCGAATTGATAATTGCTGCAATAACAAGTGGTACTATAAGTTCAAAAGAAGCCTCTAATAATTTAAACACAGGAGCAATAATACATTCTTTCTTATATTCTTTTAAATAGACAAGCAGTTTCTTCATTTAAACACCTCAAAATACTTCAATTTATTTTTTCGTAAAAATACCACAGCATTTACATGCTGTGGCAAATATTATTTTCCTATATGTTTCTTGATAGCTGCAAAGCTTTCTGCACTTATCACATGCTCAATCCTGCAGGCATCTTCTGCCGCAATTTCTTCTGAAACACCAAGTCTGACTAAAACTTCTGATATAATCTCATGACGTTCATATATCATATCTGCAATCTGTAATCCTGCTTCTGTAAGAGTAATAAATCCTGCATCACTTACAGTAATATAATTTTTTTCTCTAAGATTTTTCATTGCAATACTTACACTTGATTTCTTAAACCCAAGTTCATTCGCAATGTCGACCGAACGAACAACGGGTAATTTCTTTGCCAATATAAGTATTGTTTCCAAATAATTTTCTGCTGATTCATTGTTATGCATCGGATTTTCCCCCTGTTGCTTTACTTTAAATCGCCGTATCTCGAGCCATTATATCACATTCTTCCATGATTTACCACTCAAAATATTCTAATAACACATAATGCATTATTTTATATATACAAATTTTTCAAGGAATTCATCTTTTGAACATGGCTTACTGTAATAGTAACCCTGTATATAATTAGCTCCCATAGGAGAAAGTCTGTCTAAATCATCTCTAGTTTCAATTCCTTCAATGCAAATTTTAAGATCGATACTATGTACAAGTTGGATTACATGTTCCATAAGCTGATTCTCATAGATATTTTCAAGTGCTTTTACAGTAAATCCTCTGTCGAGCTTTACAATGTCAGGGGTAAGTTTGCTTATGCTTGTCAAATTTGAATAACCTGTTCCAAAGTCATCAATTGCAATCAAAACTCCGAATTTTTTCAGACTGTTCCATACCCGTCTCACCGCCGGAGTATCCTCAAGGTATCCACTTTCTGTCATCTCCATAACAAGACTTTCCGGCTTTAATGAATGCTTTGCAATCACGTTAAATACTTCATTTAATATTGCACTCTTTAATATCTGCACATATGAAAGATTAACTGTAATCTTAAAATCAGGATAAACCTTTTGACATTCCTTACACATTGATGCTGCCTTATCTAGAATCCACTTTCCTACTGGAATAATAAGACCACTCTCCTCAAGAATAGGAATGAATTCCATAGGAGAAATCCTCTCCCCTTCCGGAGTTATAAATCTAAGCAAACTCTCTGCTGCATATAGTTTTGCAACTCCATTTTCCTCTGCTGTCATAATTGGCTGGAAAAACAAATCAAATCCCGAGAAGTTTTCTTCTACGGCTTTTCTAAGAATAACAAGAATATTTCTACTCCTTAGAAATCGTTCATAATCTTCTGTCTGGAAAATATATACCTGATTCTTTCCTCTGGTCTTTGCTTCACTAAGTGCAAACTGAGACAGCCTCATCATTGCACCGTATTCGTGATTTTCCACATCACTGTAATTAATTATTCCACCTGATATTGTATATAAGGCCTCATAATTATTTTTCTCTATTATTCTGTCTACCGACTTTCTTATCTGTCTGTATAAGTCATGTAAATCCTCAACATCACAATTTCTTGGTGCTGTTATTATATATTCATCTGATACAACGTGAAATGCCTGATAACCTTTTTTCAAATTGTCAAGAATGCACTTTGCAACCCCCTGAAGAATTTTATCTCCATAATCAATTCCAAATTTTTCATTGATTCCTTTAAAGCCATCTACTCCAATTCGTAAAAAACAATTTATTTTGGATGCTTCCTCATCGTTTGAGAGAATTTCTTTTAATGCAGTGCTCTGCTTTAATCCACTAAGATTATCAGCCTTTGCAACTCTTCCTATTTCGTTAACGCAACCTATCATGAATGATGGCTGTCCATTTTCGTCTTTTAACACACGCCCCCTGCAATTAATCCATACGGGTTCATTATCTTTTGAAAGCCAGCGATAATCAATGTTATGTGTGTCTTTTTGACCTGATATTAATTTCTGCAAATCCTCCTCGAGAATTTTAAAATCATCAGGATATACAAAGGACTTATGCGTCTCTGTTACATTGCTAAACAATGATGAAGGTACTGCAAATCGCTCTGTTGCTTTTTCAGATATGTAGTACTTATCCTCCTTTAAATCTATAACATATGGATAATCATCCATACATGGCGAATATTCTTTTACATATTCGCAAAATTCATCAAAACTATATTTCTTTCCCATCATATACCTCATATTCATCAAGAAAATGATGTCTTTCCCCATTTTTCTTATATGCAATCACTGTGTTTAAGTTAACATTTTCCCTTTATACTCCAAGCTTTTTAGACATTAACAAAGTTTGAGGATTCCTCTTTGAGATTTTTGGCAACCTCACTATTTTCAGCCATCTGTCCATTAACCTGAGTAATTGCAGAAACTAGCGAATCAACGCTTATTGCTGCATCAGTTACTCCACGAGAACTCTCATCAACCGCATTATTTATTCCCTCAATTGCCTCTGCAACCTCAATCATTCTCTTCTTAATTTGTCTTACTTCATGAGCATAGGCTTTCATATCCTCGTCTATTTTTGTTGCATCTTCATTATACAACTGTCCCCCCTGAACAAATGACTCATAATCAGGCAGAACCGTTTCATTGATATATGTAATAATTTTTTCTGATGAGCCAACAAGACCTTTAACGGCCTGTATTACCATCTCATTAATTGACTGAATATTATTAGCTGTTTCACGGCTTGAATCGGCAAGCTGTCTGATTTCATCTGCTACAACGGCAAATCCCTTTCCAGCCTCACCAGCTCTTGCAGCCTCAATGGATGCATTAAGTGCAAGAAGGTTTGTCTGGCTTGAAATACTAAGGATTTCATCTGTAAGCTGTGAAACCTGATCTACACTCTTACTACCCTCAAGTGCAGTCTGCATTTCTCTTGTAATATCACCTATTACTTTATTGGTGTGCTCCATATTTGCTTTGGCACCAGATTCAAGAGTCGCAGCTCTTTCTTTCATTTCCTGGGCATGAACTGTAATCTCTTCTGTTCTGTCTGAAATTTTCTTTACTCTTGCTTCTATTCCCGCTGTTGAAGAGCTTACTTCGCCAGCGGAAGCAGCAACCTCTTCCATGGTTGCAGAAAGTTCTTCCATAATTGAAGAGATATCATTTGCACTATCATTAGATGAGGAAACATTACTTGCAACTGTTCCAACTACACCTTCAAGTACATTTGAATCAGAAATAATTCTTGCCATAATATTCTGAAGAGTCTCAATAAACTCATTTACACACTCAGAAACTGCACCAATTTCATCATTTCTTCTAACAGTAATTCTCTTTGTCAAATCACCATGACCAGCGTTAATATCCGCAATAATTCCTTCAAGTTCATAATCTATCTTCTGCAATGGCTTTACAATTGTTGAAATAGATATATACAAAACTATCAACTGTGCCAGCAAAACAAATATCAACAATGCTGTACTAATTCCTTTCGGAGTGATAAAAATAGCAATTAAAACTGCTAAAATAGAAATATTAACAGGTGCTACTAGTTTCCAAAGAATTGAATTGTTTTTCTTCACGTTTCCTTCCATGTTAGACTCTCCCATCTTTAGTTTTACAATATACTGTAATTATAACATTTACACACTAATTATCCTAGTACTTTTTTCACAGTATCTAAAATTTCTGAAAGGGAATCAGCTGATTGTTTAAGCTTTAACGCTTCTTCCCCATTCAATTCTATTGGAACCTCGCTTTCTAGTCCGTTTTTTCCTACAATTGCCGGCATACTTAAAACAACATTGTTTATCCCGCAAATATCATGTATCATGTGCGATACCGGTAAAATTGATTTTTCATCTTTGACTATTGCTTCACAGATTCTTTTTATTGCCATTGCAATTCCGTAGTATGTTGCCTGCTTTTTTTCAATTATCTCATAGGCACAGTTTTTGACTTGTTTTGCAATTGTTTCAGTCGATTCTTTATGTCGATAATGCCCTCTCATTTCACAGAAATCATCAAGCTTTACTCCCGAAACATTTGCACTGCTAAACACTGCAACTTCACTGTCGCCATGTTCACCTACAATAAATGCATGAACACTTCTACTATCTACTGCTAAGTGTTCTCCCAATTTATATCTCAATCGTGCACTGTCCAATACTGTTCCAGAACCAATTACCCTGTTTTCCGAAAAACCAGAGAGTTTTATTGCAATCTGGGTTAATATGTCAACAGGATTTGCAACTACAAGAAGTATACCTTCATAATTACGTTTTACTATTTCTGGAATAATCGACTTAAAAATAGCAACATTTTTATTTACAAGATCGAGTCTGGTCTCACCGGGTTTTTGACCTGCACCCGCTGATATTATTATTATAAAGGCATCGACTATATCTTCATAATTACCTGCATATATTTTCATATTTCCAGCAAAAGGAACTCCGTGGCTAATGTCCATAGCCTCGCCTTCAGCTTTATCCCTGTCAGCATCTATAAGTACCATCTCAGAAAACATTCCACTTTGCATTAATGTAAAAGCTGATGCCGAGCCTACAAATCCACATCCAATCATTGCGACTTTTCTAATGTTTAATGCTTTTTGGTTACACATACTCATCCTCCTTAAATACACATCTATTATTTGTGACTAAGAGGATTTATATACACAAAAAAAGAAGAACTAGAAAAAATTCTAATTCTTCTTGTTTATTTATACATTAATATACTTATCTATGCATTCAAGAATCTTATTTGGATCGAAAGGCTTTACAATAAAATCTTTTGCACCTGATGCTATTGCCTCAAAAACTTTTCCTTGCTGGCCCATTGCAGAAACCATGATAACAAGTGCATTTGGATCATATTCGGTAATCTGTCTTGTTGCTTCAAGACCATCAACCTCAGGCATTGTAATATCCATTAATACTACATCAGGATGATACTCCTTATACTTACGTACAGCAGCCTCACCATCTCCAGCCTCAGCAACTGCTGTATGACCACCTTCCTTTAATATCTTAATTAATGCCATTCTCATGAATGCAGCGTCATCACATACTAATACTCTTGCCATAATTCCACGTCCTTGTTTTCTAATTAGTCCTCTGGTACTATTATAGCAAAGTTTTTTTACAAAATAAACCCTAAAAATAATTTTTTTATTTTTATCTTGCACATTTATATAATAAATCTTCCCAACGTCTATCAACTTCTGCCTGGAACTTCTCAATTAAGTGCTCGTTTCCTGGCTTAAAGAGGTGCTTAAATCTTCCCTGCTCTCTAAGAAAGTCTTCGATTGGAAGCTTCTTCTTTGGCTCATATGAAAGCGTCCACTTACCATGGTCAACCTCAAACATTGGCCAGTAACAGGTCTCTACTGCAAGCTTACAAATCTTCATAATGTCTGCCGTATCATATCTCCATCCTCTTGGACATGGAGTCATGATATTAAGGAAGCATGCTCCCTCTGTATAGATTGCCTTCTCAGCCTTCTGATGAAGATCCTTAAAATCCTGTGTAAATGTTGTCTGTGCAACATATGGAACATCATGATCTGCGATGATACTTGCAAGATCTTTTCTGTTTTGCATTTTTCCATCAGATTCAGAACCTACAGGAGTTGTTGTTGTATCTGCATACATTGGTGTAGCTGAAGAACGCTGGATACCTGTATTCATGTATGCTCCATTGTCATAGCATACGTAAACCATATCATGGCCTCGCTCCATTGCTCCTGAGAGGGACTGGAATCCAATATCGTATGTACCACCATCTCCACCAAATGTGATAAACTTAAAGTTTTCATCCTCTGGTAATCTGCCTCTTTTCTTAAGTGCCTTATAAGCTGTCTCTACTCCTGAGAGTGTTGCTCCGGCATTCTCGAATGCATTGTGAATGTAGCTGTCTTCCCATGCTGTGTATGGGTACATAAATGTTGATACTTCAAGACATCCTGTCGCATTACCAATTACTGCTCTATCACCTTCATGCAAAGCTCGAAGAACTGCCCTTACACCAATTGTTGCTCCACATCCGGCACACATACGGTGTCCAGGTGCAAGACGTTCCGGCTTGCTCATAACTTCTTTTAAATTATAACCGCTCATTTTTATCTCCTTTTACCACTGTGTGAATGTAATTACTTTCTAAGTCCGATGTACTTAAACTGTTCTACTTCAGTTCCGTTTACTACAGAATCTTCTAATTCTGCAAAAATATTGTATACATCATCAACAGTAAAATCTCTTCCTGCAAGTCCGTATATATAGTTTACTGCATTTATCATTACTTTCTTGCGGTAAAGACCTGCCATAATCTCACTTCCGAGTGGTCCACCGTTACCGTTGTAGCTCTCTGTTCTATCCATAATTGCAACTGCTTTACAGTTCTTTAAAGCTTCTGCAAGTTCTGGTGCCGGGAATGGTCTGAATACTCTAAGCTTAATAACACCAACCTTCTTTCCCTGTGCACGAAGGTCATCTACAGCCTGCTTTGCTGTACCAGCTGCTGAACCGATAATAACCATGATATAATCAGCGTCTACAGTCTTATATTCTTCGAAAAGTCCATATTTTCTTCCTGAGATTTTCTCGTATTTTGCTGCAACCTCAAGGATTACTTCTTTTGCTCTTTCTAAGGCTTCTTCCTGGTTCTTTCTGGCTTCCATCGCATAGTTTGTTACTGAGTATGGGCCTACAGCAATTGGTTTTCCAGGATTAAGAAGATATTCTTCCGGCTGGTATGTTCCAACAAAGTTCTTTACATCCTCATCTTCCATAAGCTCGATGTTCATAACAGCATGGCTTGTAATAAATCCATCCTGGCAGATCATAATTGGAAGATGTACTCTTGGATCCTCTGCAATTGGATATGCCTGGATAAAGTTATCATATGCTT
>JAXJTU010000018.1:0-1864 GCA_036309425.1 Agathobacter sp. | reverse complement strand
GGCAGTAAAAAGCGGAGAATGCGGATGTATGTTCGCAGTAAACCCTGTAAGACGAAATCAGATGACAGATATTATACTCTCTGATGAGCTTTTACCAAAAAGAAGCCTTAGCGTATTCCCGAAACCCGTTACAGGGATAGTAATTTATAAATTCTAAAAAAATGGGGATGTTTAAAAACTCCCTAAATCACGAAAAGGATCTCTAAACGAGGTCCTTTTTTGTATTTATAAAAAAATCGATTAATTTTCCGCAAGCAAAATAAACTCATGTTGAAATGAGTAAATTTTGAAATATTTTCTTTAATATTTATGCGGCAATCAATCCTTTTTGCCTCTTCAAATGGTATTTGTAGAGATTAAAACCTATACAAATTGACGTAAATTCAAAAATTACAGATTTTAAACCCCTTCTTCGTATTCTTTTGTACTGCCTGTCCCATTTGATAACTCCATAAGTTCCCTCTGCTTGGATGCTCCTGTTTGCTCTTAGTAGCAATCCATGTGTAGAGGTTAAATTGTCAAGAACTTCTTTATGGATTTGTGTCAATTCCTCATTCATTCTAATTGTTCTGTTTCCCTTGCCGTTTTTGCATTTGTCTGAAAAGGGACAATTACTACAATCTTCGCATTGATAAAATTCTTCTGTCCTTCCATATTTGTTGCCTTTTACAGCTCTATCGTATAAATATTGAAATTTTCTGCCATTTGGACAAATCAAAGTGCCAGTTGAATCTCTTTTGAAATTTACTGCCCTGAATTCATTTTCTCTGTATTTCTTGTCGGTTGTTTCTTTTTTGAACATTGTAAACTTCATATATTTTTCCATGCCTTTTTGTTCACAGAAAAGATAATTGTTGTAACTTCCATAGCCTGCATCAGCAACAGGATACTGAGGATAAAATCCATATGTAGTGTTGAATTTTTCCATCAAAGGCACAAAACATTCCATATCTGATGCATATTGCTTCATATCCATTACAGCTATGTATTCATCACATATTCCAAGCTGCACATTGTATGCCGGAAGTAATTGGTCATTACCCATATAATCTCTTTTGATACGCATAAATGTTGCATCAGTATCTGTTTTGGAATAGCTGTTTCTATCATCTCCGCACACCTTAATATGGTGAGCATATGTTTTTAATTTTTTCAGATATTCTTCTAACCTTTCATAATGTTTTTGTTCAACGGTCTTTCTTTTACCGCTACCATAGACGAAAGAAGAAACATCTATCTGCATTATCTTTTTGTATTGTGCTAATATATATTCTACATATTCAATTGTGTATTCTTTTCTGGTCCCGATTTCAGCATTATGGAAAAACAAATCTGTTGTATTAATCTCTTGTATTAACTGTGTAAGATACATATATATTCTTTCCCGACTTGTTATGCACGATTTCTTCCATACCCAAGTATATTTATTTGCATTGGCTTCTAACTTTGTGCCGTCAATATATACATGGTTCAAATCAACACCTTCTTCTTTGAATATATACGAATTTATATCATTGAAGATGTCCTCTATGCTATCAATCAACATTTCATTCATAAAGTTTGAAACAGTTGAATATGACGGTGCTTTCAAATCATCAAGCAACCATATGAAACGAATATCTGTTTTGCACAGCTTCTCAATGTTTCTTAAAGATGCATATCCGTTTTCCATAAAGGCAAATAGTATGATTTTTAACAATTTTACGGAGTCAAATCTCGGACGACCTGTTTTGCTTCCTTTCCCAGCAAAATATTTGTATAGGTCAATTTGCTCCATAATTTCATTAAATGTGTAGATTGGATCAGAAATTTCAATAATTTTTTCTAAATCTACTGGAAATTTCATTTGAATTGGTGTATAATT
>JAXJTU010000017.1:0-3495 GCA_036309425.1 Agathobacter sp. | reverse complement strand
CGTGATTGCAACGGTCTGACTACTGCCCCCGAACTTCCGGCAACAACATTAGCAGAAGGTTGCTACCTGTGGATGTTCTTGGATTGTAAAAAGTTGGATAATATTACGATGTTGGCAACGGATATATCGGCACCTGATTGCATAACAGATTGGGTAAGTGGTGTAGCAAGTACAGGTACATTTACCAAAGCCGCAGCTATGACATCGTTGACAACAGGCGTGAGCGGCATCCCTGAAGGCTGGACAGTAAAGAACTACGGAGAATAAGGAAATTAAAATCTATCATATAGGGCAGGTGGGCTTGATTGCCCACCTGCTCACTATGTCGAGCCGCACCAATCAAAGGGTAATACAAAGAGAAATGGCTGAATAAATTGTGGTAAGTTGGTGATTAAAAGAGCCACGTAACGACCTATATGTTTATCTGGAGTACTAAAACGTACTCCTTTTTTTATGCAATATTTCCATATTTATCACTGAT
The DNA here is from genome assembly GCA_036309425.1 of Agathobacter sp. GTDB lineage: Bacteria > Bacillota > Clostridia > Lachnospirales > Lachnospiraceae > Roseburia. Next base: position 3,014 of record JAXJTU010000017.1, on the reverse strand, counting down.
AAATAGCGTCTTACGCTCTATGTGGGTAACCAAATTAGATATAAATCGAAAAAATGTTGGAGAATATTTGTGAAAGATATTCTCGGGGGACAAGAAATTGGCAAAGAAAATCATATTAAATACAACTACAAGCATCAATTTGCAGAAATAATCATTTGCATTTAGGCTATATATTTTTGTAATCTTGTGTTTTAATCCCTAAAAATAGCTGTTTTTGTCCCCCGAAGTGCCCGAGGGACAAGAAGGGACAAAAAAAATACGTCCCTCGAGTGCCTGGGGCACAACCGGGGGACAAAATTGACTTTTTAGCAAAACGTAAAAATTGCTTAAATACAGACTCAATATATTGTATATCAATGAGATACACACTTATTTAGTAGGTTTTTTTTATTTGTTATTGCGGAAAGTGTAAATCGCTGATAATCAATGCTGTACGTTTTACTACTTTCCGATGCAAAATATTTTTTTAACGCCTATTTATATTCTTGTAAGTACTTGATATATAATATATTGCAGAGTTTTACCGAAGCACATAAGTTCGTTCGGGGGGACAAACTGGGGACTGCATTTCTGCAAAGAAACTAATACAATCTGCAAAAATGCACTTTTTTTAGATTTTTTAGCATATTTGCATTTCGTTGCATGGTAAAATGGCCTTTAATTTGAGCAGAAATTGCACCTGCGATAGCTATTAAATTTAGTGGTTTAGTTTAGTCCAATGTATATATAGAATAGAAGTAAACTAAACTGCCTTCATCGTCAAATCTAAGAGGTCTGTTATAGCAGTGGCTTTACACTCTTCTAAAATGGACTTTGTTCCTCTCATTTGCAGATGTTATGTGTTTCTTTATATCTGTCTACCTTTTAATACGAGTTTCTGAGAAGTGCCAAATATACTCTTTTTGCTTCTCAAAAGAAGAGAAATTAAATCAGATTCTGTTCATTTTTCTTTTGTCAAGCAATCAAATTTCTGAAAGCATCTGGTCTAATTTGTCCAAAGCATTATGGTAGCTTTCTTCCTCCGTTTTTGTAAGTTTCAAGTCGGTCAAGATAGTCGGATCATCAGATTCTGTTTTGGACGTATCATCTGACATTAACGGTGTTGTAGATGGTGATTCTACAGATTTTGTATTTTCAGATAGTATATGAATTCTTTTCAGTTCATTAAGATATTCGGTTACTTTTTCAAGTATAGACTCTGCCTGAAGTCTGTTTTGACTATTAGCAATACGAGCTTCTGGAGTATCATCATCTGTAAGGTATAACCCAAGGAATTTTCTCTTGCGACCTTCGAATTTATCATTTCCTAGATAGATGATATTGGATCCGAAGTTGCAGTCAAGGAAAAGCGATAGACGATTATCCTTTATCTTCCTATGTCCTATGTGAATTGAAATTGTATTGATGTTGTTGATTACGCATTTTGAAGCGTTCACCATCAAAAGTTTAGAAACGGTATTTGAAGATTTGGCCAGCGAACTAGGCAATTCAATAGGTTCGTCCTTTGATTTCTTTACAATTGGCTGTAGACCATCTTTCTTCAAGGCATCAAGCTCTGCCTTTTTCTTTTCCAAAATCTCCCTTGCTAACTCCATAGTTCTCTCATTAGCCAATTTGTCTTCAGGGGAATTTTCTGGAATTAAATAAAGACCAAGATGCTCTCTCACTCTTTCACCACGCTGCTCGTTTGATAGGTATTCAACATTACCGTTGTAGTAGTCAAGTATCAACGAGAAACGGCCTCCTTGAAGTGGCTTCTTTCGTAGCTTGACTGTGAAGCGATATGTCTTTCCCTTTTCACTCATAAATGGTATCTTGTCTAAATTGTCCTCAAAGGTAGTGATAATCCTTCACTGAACATTGAGTTAACCTGATTTTTTCCTCATTTTAGCTGATTTAGCCAAGGCATTAAGAGTTTCTTTCTTTTAAAAGCATTACCTTTGCAATCCTTTTTTGAATTTTATAAATAATCAGATAGAGAACTATGACAAAAGCAGAAATTGTCAGCGAAATCGCTGCAAAGACAGGTTTGGAGAAGCAGGTTGTATTAACTGTTGTAGAAGGTATGATGGATACCATTAAAACCTCAATGATCAATGGAAATGAAGTGTTCCTTCGTGGATTCGGTAGCTTTATCATTAAGCACAGAGCGGAAAAGACTGCACGAAACATTTCTAAGAATACAACAATCATTATCCCTGCTCACAACATTCCGGCATTCAAGCCTGCCAAGGAATTTATGGAGAAAGTTAAATAATGATTATATAATTATATAAGTATATAAATCTATAATTATATTGCATTTTTGCAATGGTATATAGGAGGTTAGCTCAATATCGGAATGACTAACCTTCTATTTTTTTTTATTATATAATCCAAAATTGGAGGGACTGAAGTAAAATGTTCAAACCCTCCAATTCTCGTGCTTCTTTTCCGATTAAGGCTGTTTCACAAAAGAACTTTAATAGAAAATCTTAGCCTGTTAATATGCATATTCACTTATATAACAGTTATAAGTCCCTTTTTGTTTTCTTTAACTTGTATTTGTTTGAACAAATGTAATGCCAATCTTGTTATACGAGGTTTGTCATTTCTATGAGATTATATCAACGACCTGATTGGTGAGTTCAGTTGCAAATGTAGAACCAATGATTTTCTAGTTTCAAGGTCATGTCTTCGATTTATTTCGAAATCTCCACACGCCAGTAGTCGGTAGTATTTCTTATAAAACCTTGCACAAGTATCATTGCTCCATTTCAAGCAACAGAATTCATCCTTCAGGTCAGTCAGATGATAAATGAGGGAAAAGTAAAACTTAAAATTTTAGTGCTATGTATGGTTATGACAATGAAACTACACTGATTGGTAGTACCTGTACTCTTCTCCACCCTTACAAAGGATATTCAGAAGGTGAAGTTATAGACGACTATGGTTTGGAGCTATTGGTTCGCTTGACAAACGGAAAAGAGTTGTCTGTGTATAAAGATGAACTGATTATTAACGATTAAGATTTT
>JAXJTU010000016.1:0-11162 GCA_036309425.1 Agathobacter sp. | reverse complement strand
CAGATAGACGGGATACAAGTCTTTCTCGTCCATTTGCATCTGCTGGTCAGAGTACACAGATGATTATTGGTGCTACAAATGAGACAGACCTTGAACTTATAAGAACTACACAGAATCTTTATCAGGCGTTTGATTTGAAAAGAGTTTTTTACTCTGGATATATTCCTTTGAATGAGGACGATAATCTTCCCCAGATAGGTACACCAGTGCCCCTTTTGAGAGAGCATCGATTATATCAGGCTGACTGGCTTATGCGTTATTATGGATTTTTTGCAGAGGAGCTTTTGTCCAAAGAGAATCCATTTTTGGATAATCAGCTTGATCCTAAGTGTAATTGGGCGATTCATCATTTAGAGCAGTTTCCGATTGAGATTAATACTGCATCAAGTGCGACCTTATTAAGGGTTCCGGGAATTGGACCAACAGGAGTTAAGAAAATATTATCGGCACGTCGTTATGGTAGTGTAAATTTTGAGATGCTTAAGAAGATGCATATCGTTCTAAAAAGAGCACAGTATTTTATAACATGCAATGGAAAGATGCTCTACAGAACTCCAATTGAAGAGAGATTTATTCGCAATCAGCTTACGGACCTTGAACGTACAAGTATTATGCAGATTGAGGGGAAGGAAGTAAGTTGTACACAGATGAATTTGTTTACTGATTTTAAGTTACAGGAGGTGGGAGTATGACATTTTATACCTGTAGACCTGAATGGGATGATATGCTAACCTGCATATATGATGCATGGTCAAGTAAGAAAGGGCATCAGAATATTAAATTACTTTTAGAGCCAGTAGAGCAGTATAGTCTTTTTGATGAGTATATACATGTAGATAAGGATACAGAGAAGGTTCGTAAAATTATGGATGCGGTAAATCTTAAGATTTCTACTTATTTTTACCATGCTTTAGTCTACACTTCCATGGCATATGAAGAGGATGTTTTGGATAATATTTATAGATGTATGTTACTAGGATTTGCGTATGGACCAGAAGCTCTTAATATGGTTCAGTATAGAGATGTTATGAGAAATCGTCAGATTAGAACAAGACTTGGAAAAGAAATTAATCGTTTTCAGGAGTTTATGCGTTTCCATAAGGTAAGTGGTGGGATTTATGTTGCACATTTTGAGCCTAAAAGTAGAATTGCTGTGGCACTAGGTCCAATATTTGAAGATAGAATGCCTTCAGAACATTGGATGATAATTGATGATATTCACAAAGAAGCTGTTATACATCCGAAGGATGAAGAGTTTTACATTAGAAGCCTGAGTGATGAAGAATTTAACAGATTGTTAGAGACGGAACAGATTAATGATGAGTTTACTGATTTGTGGAAGACATTCTTTGACACTATCGCAATTGAAGAGAGGAAGAATGAAAGATGCCAGAATAATATGTTTCCAATATGGACTAGAAAACATGCAGTGGAATTTATGAAATAGATTTCCTTGTAGACTCTTATTTTTTTTGGTATTATAGAGAAGTGTATGTCAGCACATTATCAAAGTAAAGTGATACTATGACAGAACTAAAGAAAAATAGGGGAGATACTATGAGAACGAGAAAATCATTTAGCAGATTATTAATCTGTCTATTACTTACAGCAATGTTCGCAGGTATATTTTCAGGTTGTAAGACTAATGAGGATACATTTGTTGTAGGTTTTGATGCAGAATTTCCACCATATGGCTATAAGGATGAAAGTGGCGAATATGTAGGATATGATTTGGATTTGGCACAGGAAGTCTGTGATCGAAATGGATGGGAGCTGGTTAAGCAGCCTATTGATTGGGATTCAAAGGATATGGAATTGTCATCAGGCAACATTGACTGTATCTGGAATGGCTTTACAATCAATGGGCGAGAGGAATTATATACATGGTCTAAGGCCTATATTGATAACTCACAGGTTGTAATTGTAAGAAATGATTCTGATATTGAGAAATTATCAGATTTAAAAGATAAGATTGTAATTGTTCAGGCTGATTCCTCTGCTCTTGCAGCATTTACAGGGGAGGATGCTTCTGACGAGAATAAGGATTTATGTGCATCCTTTAAAGAGCTTCAGCAGGTTGGTGATTATAACAGTGCGTTTCTTAATCTTGAAGCTGGTGCAGCAGATGCTATCTGTATGGATATTGGTGTGGCTAATTTCCAAGTTGAAAAGAGAGGTAATCTGTTTAGACTGTTAGAAGAACAGGTGTCATCTGAGCAGTATGGTATTGGATTTAATTTAGGAAATACAGAGCTTAGAGATAGTGTACAGGCAAGCCTCGATGAGATGTTAGATGATGGAACTTATGACAAGATTACTGAAAAATGGGGACTTACAGATTGTGCCTGTCTTGGTAAGCCAGGTACAGATTCTGCTTATCGACAGGATGCAGGAACTAAGGAAAAGACATCATTTAAGGATAAATTTATCAGTGTTACAAAACAGCTTGCAGGAGGAATGGTTTCAACACTGCTTATTTTCTTCCTTACAATTATTTTTTCAATGCCATTAGGATTACTTGTATGCTGGGTTCGTATGTCTAAGTTTAAAGTATTCCAGTGGGTTGCAAAGATTTATATTTCTATATTGAGAGGAACACCACTTATGCTGCAGTTATTAGTGGTATTCTTCGGACCACATATTTTGTTTGGTGTGGATACACCTTCAGGATATCGTTTTTATGCAGTAATAATTGGATTTTCACTTAATTATGCAGCATATTTTGCTGAGATTTACCGTGCCGGAATTGAAGGAATTCCAGTTGGACAGTATGAGGCTGCCAATGTGTTAGGATATTCACGTATGCAGACTTTCTGGAAGATTGTATTTCCACAGATGGCCAAGCGTGTAATTCCACCAGTAACAAACGAAATTATTACATTGGTAAAAGATACTTCATTAGCATTTGCTCTTGCATACACAGAGATGTTTACTCTTGCCAAGCAGATTGTATCCGCTGAGGCCAGTCTCTTACCATTATTCATAGCTGGATTATTCTATTACATTTTTAACTTTGTAGTAGCTATGGTTATGGAGAATATTGAGAAAAAGATGGCATATTATCAGTAGGAGGTGAAGTAGATGAGTTTGTTAAAGATTAGCAATTTGAAAAAGAATTTTGACGATTTAGAAGTATTAAAGGATATCTCACTCAAGGTTGAAGAGGGAGAGGTTGTTGCTATTTTAGGACCATCAGGATCTGGTAAATCTACTTTACTTCGTTGTGCAACAATGTTAGAGAAGATGGATGCAGGTTCATTAGAATATGGAGATGTGGTGGCATGTAAGGATGAGAATGGTACAGCAGTATATTCTGATAAAGCAACAATAAAGGAGTGCAAGAGTCGTTTTGGATTAATATTCCAGAACTTTAATCTCTTTCCACATTATAATGTCCTTAAGAATATAACAGATGCACCTGTAACAGTGCAGAAGCGTAATAAGGATGAAGTTATCAGGGAGGCAAGAGAATTATTAGCAAAGGTTGGATTGGAAGGAAAAGAAGATTTCTATCCATGTCAGCTTTCGGGCGGACAGCAGCAGCGAGTTGCAATAGCAAGAGCTCTGGCATTAAAATCCAAGCTTTTGTTTTTTGATGAGCCTACTTCAGCATTAGACCCTGAAATTACGGCTGGAATTCTTAAACTTCTTCGTCAGTTAGCAGATGAGAAGATGACTATGATTATTGTTACTCATGAGATAGATTTTGCCAGAAAAGTAGCTGACAGAGTTATCTTTATGGATGGCGGAGTAATTGTGGAGGAAGGAAAGCCTGAAGATGTAATTGATAATCCATCCAATGAGCGTACCAGGGCATTTCTTCAGAAGATGGAAGCATAGAAGAACATATAATTGTTAAAGACAAGGATATATAAGTTTTAGCATTAATTTTATATAAGATAACTGGAAAGGAATAGTATGTTTAGAATCAATAAAGATCTTAAAATTGGAGAATTATTAGATAAGGCACCAGAACTTGCCGGAGTATTAAATGGTATTGGAATGCATTGTACCGGATGTCCATCAGCAAGAGCTGAGACATTAGAGCAGGCAGCTGCTGTTCATGGAATAGATATTGATGACCTTATTGAAGACTTAAAAGGTTTTATGGAAAGTATGTAATATGAATTATATAATTGAGAATGCATCGCCAAAGGATAAAGAAGAAATTCTGGCACTTTACAATATTCAAAAAGGCAGAGAGTTTTGTCCCTGGGATGACCATTATCCGACTATGAATGAAGTAGAGTTTGATATATCGAGAGATAGTCTTTTTATAATAAGAGATAATGGACAGATTATAGCTGCTGCATCAATAGATTATGATGAGCAGGTTGAAGAACTTGAATGTTGGAGTAATGAATTGATGCCAGGGGCGGAGATGTCAAGACTTGCTGTAATGCCAGAATATCAGAACCAGGGCATTGCAAGACTGTTATTAAAACATGGAATGACAGTGTTAAAAGAAAGAGGATATAAGAGTATTCATTTTCTTGTAAATAAACATAACATCAAGGCAATTAAGTCTTATGCTGCAATTGAGTTCAATATAGTAGGTGAATGTGAGTTGTTTGACCAGCCATTTATATGTTATGAGAAGCAATTATAGTTTTTAATTTTATGATAAAAATGAGACAGGAAAAGGGGAACAAGTAATATGAGAGAAATACCTTACAAGATTTACTTAGAAGAGAACGAGATGCCTAAGCAGTGGTACAATGTACGTGCGGATATGAAGAAAAAGCCTGCACCTATATTAAATCCTGCTACATTAGAACCAGTTACACTTGATGAGCTTTCACAGATTTTCTGTACAGAGCTTGCTAAGCAGGAGCTTGATGATACGACTGCATATTTTGATATTCCTGAAGAAATTAGAAATTTCTACAGAATGTACAGACCTTCACCTTTGGTTCGTGCATACTGTCTTGAAGAAAAGCTTGGTACACCAGCACATATTTATTACAAATTCGAAGGTAATAATACATCTGGAAGCCATAAGCTTAATTCTGCAATCGCTCAGGCATATTATGCAAAGAAGCAGGGGCTTAAGGGGGTAACAACAGAGACAGGTGCTGGTCAGTGGGGAACAGCACTTTCAATGGCAAGTTCATATTTTGATTTGGATTGTCAGGTGTACATGGTTAAGTGTTCGTACGAACAGAAACCTTTCAGAAGGGAGGTTATGAGAACTTATGGTGCTAAGGTTACACCATCTCCATCTATGGAGACAGAGATTGGAAGAAAGATTAATGAGGAGTTCCCAGGAACAACAGGAAGTCTTGGATGTGCTATTTCAGAGGCCGTAGAGGCTGCAACGAAGCAGGAAGGATATCGCTATGTTCTTGGTTCAGTACTTACCCAGGTTCTTCTTCATCAGTCGGTTATAGGATTAGAGACAAAGACAGCACTTGATAAATACGGTGTTAAGGCTGATATGGTAATAGGCTGTGCTGGTGGTGGATCCAATTTAGGAGGTCTTATATCTCCATTCGTAGGAGAGATGCTTCGTGGTGAGGCAGATTATGAGATAATAGCTGTTGAACCAGCATCATGTCCAAGTCTTACAAGAGGAAAATATGCATATGACTTCTGTGATACAGGTAAGGTTTGCCCACTTGCGAAGATGTATACACTTGGCTCAGGATTTATTCCTTCAGCAAGTCATGCAGGCGGACTTCGTTATCATGGAATGAGTTCAGTTGTATCTGAGCTTTATGATCAGGGGTATTTAAAAGCTACAAGTGTCCAACAGACAGAAGTATTTAAGGCTGCCCAGACATTTGCCAGAATTGAAGGAATCCTTCCTGCTCCAGAGAGTAGTCATGCAATTAAGATTGCAATTGATGAGGCATTAAAGTGTAAGGAGACAGGTGAGGAGAAGAATATTGTATTCGGTCTTACTGGAACAGGATATTTTGATATGGTTGCATATCAGAAATTTAATGATGGACAGATGAATGATTATATTCCTTCAGATGATGAAATTGCTAAAGCATTAGCTAATTTACCAAAAATAGAAAAATAATTATATGTTTATAATAGTAAAGCTGCACCCTTGTTGGTGCTGTTTTGCTTTTATAAGGAAAGATATACTCTACTACTCTTTTGTCATATATTTGATAAGCACGCAATAAATACTCGATAAATACTTGATAGTAATTAAAGAATTCTAGTATAATGGTATAACAATAGGCTATTTATACTATATATTATAGATTAGGGTATACAAAATGAAATATAAGATAGTGAATATACGAAAATGTCTTGTTGCAGTTATGCTGTTAATGATGCTATTCGTATTGACATCATGTAAAAAAACTCCATATAAAAATGAAATAAAAATAACCAAGGACTTTATTCCAATTACTGAAATCAAGGAAGGCAGACCAGATATATACATAATTGTTAAATCTATGGAAAGTAGTTACTGGGAGGTAGTTCTAAGAGGGGCATATCAAGCTGGAGTAGATTTGGATTGTAATGTATATGCCGCAGGCAGTAATTTGGAGACGGAGTGGGAATTACAGGAAGCATATATGGATCTTGCAATAGATAATGGGGCAGATGCAATAATTTTAGGACCTGATAATTCAGTTTTACTTTCACCAGCAGTAGAGAGGGTTCATGAAAAAGGTATTCCAATAATAATAGTGGATACAATTGTCAATTCTGAAAGCTATGATGTATGTTATATGACAGACAATTTACTTGCAGGGGAGAATGCTGCGAAGGAGCTGCTTAGAATGCTAAAAGAACAGGGACATTCTGAGGATGAAGAGGTAGATGTTGCAATTCAGTTAGGCGCGAGAGCATCCCAGACTATCAATGAGAGACTGGCTGGTTTCTGTCAGTATTGGGCAAAATATGCACCAAAAACATGGACAATACTCGATGAGATAAAATGTAATGATGGCGATGAAGAACTGGCAGTGGAAATGAGTGAGGATTTTTTCAATCAATATCCGCATGTAAATGGTGTATTTGGAACAGATAATGCATCTTCAATGGGATTTTCAAGTGCCATAATGAAATTAGACAGGCAGGATGTTGCAATGGTTGGATTTGATTATTCGCCTGAGGTTGCAAGAATAGTAAATGACGGCAAATATAATGTATCCATCATGCTTCAGAGACAGTATGATATGGGATATAGAGGTGTTGAATCTGCTATATCACTTATTAACGGAGAAAGTATACAACTTAAATTTATAGATACAGGTGTTGCAGTTCTTAACAAAGAAACCATGAATACAGAAGAGATTCTTGGAATTATCAAGAACAATAGGGGTAACTAATATGGAATCAGTAAATAATCAAAAGAGTAATTCTTATACAAGAATTATCAGTATTTATTTATGGATTTGTATAGTAGGATTGATTGTCAGTATTCCGATATTTAATAATATGATCAGCAAGCATGATCTGGTAATATCGAATAATATGTGTGGATTGATCGCTGAAAAAATGAATAATTCTATTACATATATTACAGAATCTGTACGTGGAAGAGCTGAGATTTTATCGCATGATAAAATTGATGATTGGAATGAACTGTATCTAAGTTTGTCTGAGAATTTGAGTGCAGAGGGCTGTAATAGTATTGGTCTTTTAGATATGGATAATAATTTGTATGGTAAAGACAATGAGAATGCTGAATTTGAGAAGTGGGGGCTTAAGGAACAGGCGCAGAAGTCAGAAGGAGTTTTTTTCTCAGCACCATACAGACAGGCTACTAGTGGTAAAATGGTATTTACTATCTTTTCTCCAATCTATCAGGAGGGGGAAAGGGCAGGAGAATTATTCATGACATATTACCTTGAAGAAATTCAGGACATGGCAAATAGTAATGTTCTCGAGGACGACATGGAAATATATCTTATGAATCCATATTCTAATAATTACATAATGTGCTTTGGAGCAGACAAAACTCTTATGGGAAGCTGGAATAACACAAAGCTTCTTTATGGGCAGATTGAGACAGTAAGAGATAAGACATATGCACAATGGGAAGACGAAATGAGAAGTGGAAAGAATGGAGAAGTAGTCTTCTTTAAAATGGATGGTACTGTTTACACTCAGGTCTTTGTCAATATTGATGTTATGAAAGACTGGAGTGTTGTAGTAAGAATTCCTAATGATGCATTATCTAATAACCTTAGATTGTTTAATATGGCAATTATGATATTGATTACATTGCTGATTGCATCACTATTTGTACTGTTCATTCTTGCAAACAGAAGTGCCAATCAGGAGAAAAAGATGCTTGAATATATGTCGATTCATGATCCGCTTACAAAGCTTGCGAACAGAAGAGCTTTCGAGTCTATCTATAGCAGTTATTTGAATAATATCATTTCACTCGGAGGCAAGGGTGCATTAATCTTTTTCGATATTGACTATTTTAAGCAGGTAAATGATGGATTTGGTCATGCAATGGGTGACCGTGTACTAAAAGAGTTCTCAGATATTTCAAGTGAGATATTTAGTGAGAACTGTACAGTATCAAGATTTGGAGGCGACGAGTTTATTATTCTCATCCAGAAGCTTGATAGCAGAAATGCGGTTGAAGCTAAATTAGATGAGTTTAGACGAAGATTAAAAGAGCTTGACTTTCTGGTGGATGATATGGGAAATGTCTTCAGAATTCATTTTAGTGCAGGCATTGTAGAAGTTACCCAACAGGGGAATTCTTTAGATGAGGTAGAAAAGAAAGCTGACAAAGCATTGTATGAAGTTAAGCAAAAAGGCCGCGATGGTTATGCATGGTACAATGGCTAATCAAAGAAACAAATAAGTAGTTAATAATCAAATCGAGCTTGGTTTTATATTTATAAAATAATCAAGCTCGATTTTTTAGTGAGTTTTACTTCCTAATTAAAAAAAGAGTAGCTGATAAGAAGCAATGTCACTTAGTTACAAAAAAGAAAAATAATAAACTTGTAACCTACCTGTAACTTAATATGAGTTATAGTATGAACAGAAAGGAAAGCAAGCAAAGAAAACAAACAGACAAAACAAGCAAAGAAAGCAAGCAGACAAAACAAACAAAACAAATGAACAAAATTATCAAATAAAAAAGTATGAGGAGACAAGCATGGAACTTTTAAGAGTTGAACATTTATCAAAAATCTATGGAAAGGGACAAAATGAGGTAAAAGCTTTAGATGATGTAAGCTTTAGTGTAGAAAAAGGTGAATTCGTAGCAATAGTAGGAGCAAGTGGTTCGGGAAAATCAACACTACTTCATCTCATAGGAGGTGTTGACAGACCAACAGATGGAAAGGTGTACATCAATGACACCGATATTTTTTCATTAAATGATGATAAACTTGCAATTTTTAGAAGAAGACATGTTGGAATCATCTATCAGTTCTATAATCTGATTCCAATTTTAAATGTAGAAGAAAACATTGCACTTCCATTAGAGCTTGACGAGAGAAAGATTGAAAAGTCTGAGATGGACCAGATGCTTATTCATCTTGGGCTTTTAGAGAGAAGAACTCATCTTCCAAATGAGCTGTCAGGAGGTCAGCAGCAGAGAACATCAATAGGAAGAGCATTAATCACAAGACCATCACTCATCTTAGCAGATGAGCCGACGGGAAACCTCGATACCAAATCAGGAAATGAAATCATGGAATTGCTCAAAAAATCCAACAGAGATCTGAACCAGACTATTATTATGATTACCCATAATATGGAGCTGGCAAGAGAAGCTGACAGAATAATAATGATAGAGGATGGAAAAATTAAATGAATCTGATTAGAAAATTCGTACACAAGAATTTAATGCTAAATAAAAAAAGAACTGTAGTTACAATAATCGGAATTACTCTGTCAGTTGCTTTGCTAAGTGCATTATCGACTATGGTTTTCAGCTTTCATAAGAGCTTGATTGAATATGAAAAAAATAAAACCGGTAATTTCCATGTGGCTATAAAAGAAGTTGATAAAAATAATTTGTCTGACTTATGTAACAATAGGGCAATAGAATCCTACTTTACAATTGGGGAGGTTGGATATGCCACAATTGAAGAAAGTAAGAACGAATACAAACCGTATGCAAGAATTGTTGAAACAGATGAAGAGGGATATGAAGGCGCCAGCTTTAAATTAATCGAGGGAAGATTTCCGGAAAATGATACAGAAATAGTAATCCCAAGGCATCTTAAGACTAATGGAAGGGTCGAATACAAAATAGGTGAAACTTTAGAGCTGGAAGTCGGAAAAAGAGTTTTAAGCGAAGATGATTCTCCTATCGCAGCAGAGCTGCAATATACTGGCGATGAGAAAATAATTGATACAGCTACCAAAAAGTATACTGTAGTAGGAATAATTGAGCGTCCAGCATATGGTATAGAAAGCTATGAAGCACCTGGCTATACATTTGTGACAAAAATATCAAAGCAGAGTCTTGTAAGTGAAGATGCAAAGATAGATGCATATGTACGTTTTAACAGACAGGGATTACAGAATAAAGATGAAGTGATAGCAGGAATCATTGATGTTAATCCATATTTGTACAAGAAAGCAAACAGTTCATCGGAAGTGCTTACAGATAAAGAGTTTGAAGCATATGACAGAGAGATGGAAAAAGCAAAATACAACTTGTATCCTAATACCTGGCTTATGAGATACGAGACAATCTGGCCGATAGATAGCTCAATGTTAGTTCTATTTATATTAGCTGCAATAGTTGCAGTGATAATAATTCTTACATCAGTTTACTGTATCAAGAACAGTTTCGATATTTCGATTTCTGAGAAAATCAGACAGTATGGAATGTTATCAAGTATCGGAGCTACAAAAAAGCAGATAAAGAAAAGCGTATACACAGAAGCTGCAATTATGGGATATGTAGGAATTTTTCTTGGTGTAGTATTTGGACTTTTTGCAGGATTTGTATTAATACTTATCAGTAATACATTGCTTGGCAGTATGCTGCAGTTTAATCTTATTTTTAATCCATCAATTCTGGCAATTCTAATTGCAGTAGCGCTGGGTATACTTACAATTTTCTTTTCGGCAGCAGGAAGTGCCAGAAAAGCTGCGAAGGTGTCTCCGATGGAAGCCATAAGAAACCAGAATGAGATAAAGATTTCTTCAAAGAAAATAAAAACTCCGGCATATATCAGCAAAATCTGGGGAATAGGTGGAGT
>JAXJTU010000015.1:0-15735 GCA_036309425.1 Agathobacter sp. | reverse complement strand
AATAAATATGATTAATAATCTTAAGCATATGGACTGTAAAAGTTGGATATGTTAGTATACATACATGACAAAGGCGTCAACAGTATAGCTGTTGGCGCCTTTTTTGGTGATTAAATCCTCTGTAGTGTGTGTATAACATATTATATGCGGAAACGGAGGAAAACAAATGAGTGCAAAAATTGATTTTTTATATTTAAGCGAACCCGACATGATTAAAGCCGGCGTAAAGGACATGGGAAAATGTGTAGAGGTCATGGAGGACATGATGATTACATTAAAAAAAGGTGACTATGTAATGGGTGGCGAGAATCACAACTCACACGGCTGCATGGTTACTTTTCCAGATAATCCGGAGTTTGAAGGAATGCCTAAAAATGGTGAGGACAGACGTTTCATGGCAATGCCTGCTTATTTAGGCGGAAACTTCCAGATGGCAGGAATGAAGTGGTATGGTTCGAACACAGAGAATAAGCAAAAAGGTCTTCCACGTTCAATCCTCATGATGATGCTTAACGACAAGGACACAGGGGCACCACTTGCACTTATGTCAGCAAATCTCTTAAGTGCTTACAGGACAGGAGCAATCCCGGGAGTTGGAGCAAAATATCTTGCAAGAAAAGACTCAAAAGTAGTTTCCATCATCGGACCAGGAGTAATGGGCAAAACATCCCTTGCCGCATTCATGAGTGTCTGTCCTAATATCGACACAGTAAAAATCAAAGGTCGTGGACAAAAATCAATTGATTCATTTGTAGAATATGTAAAAGAGGAATATCCACAGATAAAAGACATTATTGTCTGCGAGACGATGGAAGAAGCGATAAAGGATAGTGACATCGTAAGCACAACAACCTGCGTAGGCGATAAGGAAGCATTATTCCCTTACATAGATGAGGCATGGATAAAGGAAGGTGCACTGATTTGTATGCCATCAGCAGCAAGATTTGATGAACATTTTTATCTGGATAAGGACACAAAACTTGTAGTAGACAATTACAAACTTTACGAGGCATGGGCTGAAGAATATCCATATCCAAGCTACGACCCAGTCCAGATAGTAGGCTGCAAATTTATGGATCTTTTACATGACAAGAAAATCACCAGAGAAGAAATAATTGATATCACAGACGTTATAACAGGAAAGCTCCAAGGCAGAGACAACGATAAGCAAAGAATAATTTATTCTGTCGGTGGAATGCCGGTAGAAGATATTGCATGGGGTGAAACAGTTTATAAAAAAGCCTTAGAGCTTGGAATCGGAATCAAGCTTCCGCTTTGGGATGAGCCCGAGCTTCATTAGGGCATAATGTCGTGATATCTCTTAATAAGGGGATTATCTATGATGAAAGAAAACACAATTATAAATCCACATCAGCCATACATAGAATTGGGAGTAGACCAGCTTAATAAGCTAGACTGTTCTAAGCTTGGAATCTCACATTTTTATGAGTTTTCGCTAGCACAGGGAAGACCTCATGAAGTAAAAGCTGTGCCAGACGGAAGTATTGATTTACTTTTTAACATAGGAAATGATAAGGTTACGACCTACATTAGTGGAACGGTTTTTGGAGTAAAAGCATGGGAGCTTGGTGATGCTGACAGGTGTTTTGGCGTACGGTTTCAGCCCGGACAGGGAGTTTTGCCCAAAGAACTATCGATGGATATGCTCGTAAATGATGACATAGAAATTGATGGCAACATATTTGGGGAAAATCTGACGGAAAAAATAGCCATGGCAGAGGATATAACAAAGAGAAGTGAGATATTCAGAGAAGCATATGAGAAGCTGATATACAGCAGAACGATTTTTTCGGATAAAGAAAAAATAAATGAATATCTTGTAAGCAGAATTACCCGTTCAAGAGGTAATGTCAATATGAACGAGCTTGAGGATGAGACAAATTATTCGGCATGTTATTTAAGAAGAGTGTTTAAGAATTATCATAGTATATCTCCCAAACAGTTCTCGCAGTATGTAAGATTTCAGACTCTTTTGGATAAGATGAAAAACTCTGATATGCGATACGATGAGCTGGCACTTGAATGTGGATATTACGATGAAGCCCACATGATGAAGGAATTTAAAAATTATGCAGGAATGACATTGGAGCAATACAGAAAGCTGAATAAGACACAACAAAATGTCTTGTAAAATGACTGGTTACTATAAACAAATAAATTATTGAATATAGAAATTAAAAGAGAGGAAATGCATATGAGTGGAATATCAAAAATCGAAGTAATTACAGGAATGTCAAAGCTTACAAATCTTATTCAGGAGCTTAGCAAGGTCGGAGTAAGAGGCGTTACAGTAATGCAGGTACTTGGCTGCGGTGTGGAAATGGGAACACAGGAGTACGAGATAGAAATTAACGAAGTGATGGAGTTACTTCCAAAGCAGCAGATTAATATTGTGGTGGAGAAAGAAAAGGTAGATAAAATTCTTGATATCATAAAGAAAGAACTCTACACAGGTCATATCGGTGATGGAAAAATCTTTGTCTATGATATAGACAATGTAATAAGAGTTCGTACCGGTGACGAGGGAGTTGATGCTCTTTAAATATTGCAAAATAAATAAGCCAAGCTTATGACTCAACTTGATTTTATCTCTATTTAGAGAAGACTCCCATTTCTATAAGTGGTGAGTATAGATGATATTTGTCTCAGTGGGGAGTCTCAATCTCCAACTGAGATAAAAGCCTCTGGCGTATTGAAGTCGTTAAGAAAAAAAGGAGTTGTCTATGGATGAAAAGAAATTAGGATTAGGAAATGTAGTATCAGTATCAGTTGGTCTGGTAATAGCAACAAGCTGTCTCGTATCTCTTGGTTCAGGAGCAGGAACACTTGGTGTTACATTCATTTTGGCAATGGCAATCGCGATGCTTCTTAATATGACAACAGTTGCATCATTGTCAGAGCTTAATGCACTTATGCCAAACACAACAGGAGGTCTTGCCCAGTATACATTAGCAGCACTAGGACCATTTCCAACACTTATATCAATGGTTGGCGGATACATAATCTGTAACACAATGTCATGTGGTGTAGAGGCATCTATTTTTTCATTTTCCCTGGCTGATACATTAGGCCTTAATATTCCAAGCTTTGTGTACACATTAATTATGACAGTAGTTATCTTACTTGCTAATCTTCGCGGTGTAGATATGTTTGCAAAGATTCAGGATATCGTAGCATTTTTGCTTGTAGGTTCACTTGTGGCAATGGGATTTATCGGAATGATTGGTATGGGAACCGGAGTAAAAGTAGACCAGCCATATGTCCTTGAGGCAGATTTTAAAAATATTGCAGCAATGACAGCTGTAGCATTCTGGCTTTTTATCGGAGCTGAATATGCAATTCCAATCTCAAAGGAAGTAAAAAATGCCAAAAGAAATGTACCACTTGGAATGATGATAGGTCTTTTTTTGATTTTTATCATGCAATCAGTAATGGTGTTAGGCTTCCACAATTATGTAGAATGGGGCGAGCTTTCAAACTCCGCAGCACCTCATCTGGTATATGGTTTTGCCGTTTTGGGTGATGCAGGAAAAATATGGATGATGTTAGTTGGAGCCCTTGCAGTAATAAGTACTCAGAATTCAACGGTAAATTCACTTGCAGTAATATGTCAGGGAATGGCAAAAATGAACATGCTTCCAAAGATTTTTTCAAAGACAAACAAGCATAATGTACCATGGTTTGGTCAGGTGTTCGTAAGCGTTGCAATACTTGTATTCGGATACTTAAGCGACAGTTCGGCAGACATGATTTCCTTCCTTATTCTTGCAGGCTCAGTATTCTGGATGATTTCATATGTGCTTGCCCATATAGATCTTCTGGTTTTCAGAAAACGTCTTCCAAATGCACCAAGAAACTTCAAGGTGCCGGGCGGAATAGTTTTCCCGCTTATCGGAATAGTTGGAACACTTTATATGATTTTAAATATTTCAAGTGACCCACAGGAGCGCCTTATGATATGGCTTTTGACAGGAGGCTGTTTTATCGTACTTGGAATTTATTCTGCAATCTGGATTAAGGTCAAGATGAAGATGAAAGTATTTAAGAGTGTTCCTCTTGAAAAAGTCATGGCCATGGAAAATGATTTATATTACTACGTACGAAAAAGTAAAGGAATATGGAAATAGGTATGCTAATAGAGACAGGGCATTTGTCAGGGAAAAAACTCTGGCAAATGTCCTGTTATTCTTGCAAAAATGGTAAAAATTGTTTAATATAGAACTCGTGCTGTGTCTAAAACACAGACTACAATCATATATATAGAAATAAGATTAGGAAGTAAGGAAAATGTGGGAGACAATTAATGATTTTTTAGTTAAAGTAGATGATCTTGTCTGGGGAACACCGCTTATGATACTAATTATTGCGGGTGGCATTCTTTTAACCATTAGAATGGGAGTGTTGCAGCTTCGTAAATTACCACTTGCCCTGAAATGGATGGTCAAGAACGAGGATGCTGGTGAAGGAGAGGTTTCATCATTTGGAGCCCTTTGTACAGCCCTTTCAGCAACAATAGGAACGGGAAATATAGTCGGTGTTGCAACAGCAATTGGTGCAGGTGGTCCGGGAGCATTATTCTGGATGATACTTACAGCATTTTTCGGAATGGCAACAAAATATGCAGAGGGTCTTCTGGCAGTAAAGTATCGTGTTATAGATGAAGAAAATCACGCACTGGGCGGACCATTCTATTATATCGAAAGAGGAATGGGGGCAAAATGGAAATGGCTTGCAAAGATATTCGCATTTTTCGGTATCTGTGTCGGTTTATTCGGTATCGGAACATTTTCTCAGGTAAATGGTATTTCCTCTGCAATTATGGGATTTTTTGATCCAGATAATTCATGGACAGTAAATATTCCTGCAATTGGTACATATTCATGGACTGTCGTTATAGCATCATTGGTTCTTAGTGTGTGTGTAGCACTTGTATTAATTGGTGGAATTAAGCGTATTTCCAGTGTGTCACAGGTTGTGGTACCTTTTATGGCAATTATATATGTATTGCTTTGCGTGTTCCTTTTAATCTGCAATTTCAGACAGATTCCGGATGCCTTTATGACAATTGTATATGGCGCGTTTAATCCAAAAGCTGTAACAGGCGGAGTGGTTGGTTCTGTAATTGTAGCTATTCAAAAAGGTGTAGCAAGAGGAATTTTCTCTAATGAGTCTGGTCTTGGTTCTGCTCCAATTGCAGCAGCCGCAGCAAAGACAAAGGAGCCGGTTCGTCAGGGTCTTGTATCAATGACAGGAACATTTATTGATACAATCATCATCTGTACAATGACTGGTCTTTCAATTGTACTAACGGGTGCATGGAAGCAGGATGGTTTAGAAGGTGTTCAGGTGACAACATACGCTTTCCAACAGGGACTTCCATTACCAAATCAGATAGTGGCATTTTTGTTAATGCTTTGCCTTGTCTTCTTTGCATTTACAACAATTCTCGGGTGGGATTATTACTCTGAGCGTTGTCTTGAGTATTTGTCGGGCAAGAATGATAAAGCGGTTAAGGTCTACAGATGGTTATACATTCTGGCAGTATTTATAGGACCATACATGACCGTAAAGGCGGTATGGACCATTGCTGATATTTTCAATGGTTTGATGGCGATTCCAAATATGATTGCAATTTTTGCATTAAGTGGTGTAGTTGTAAAAGAAACAAAGGATTTCTTCAAGAGATATGAAGAGAATAGAATAAAATGATTATGTAAACTATGGAAGGTCTTCCTATGTATTACATGTAAAAACGGTTGAATGTTTATAAAATAGCATTCAGCCGTTTTTTTGATACAGTTGGAAAAGGATTTTAATTATTATAAAGTAAACAGTGTATAACACTTGACAACAGCTATAAACTGTTATACACTGTTTATAAATCACATGGGATTTAGGTTTAAGAGGTAAAAACAATGAATATAATTCTTAATAACTCTTCAATGATACCAATCTATGAGCAGATTGTCGACCAGATCAAGAATCAGATAATTGCCGGGATGATCATTGAGAATGAAGCACTTCCGTCAGTCAGGGCCTTATCGGCAGAGCTTAAGATTAGCGCACTTACGGTAAAGAAATCATACGACCGACTAGAAGAAGAGGGCTTTGTAATTACTGTACATGGCAAAGGAACTTTTGTGGCGGCAGCAGATAAAAATCTGGCGATAGAAGCCCGAAGGAAAGCAGTCGAGGATGACTTTACAAATGCAATCCAGAAGGCAAAGGCAGTAGGAATGACAGCAGACGAAGTAAGAGAAATAGTAGAAATAATTTTGGAGGATGAGACATGGTAGAGGTTGATAATCTGGTAAAACAGTATGAAGATTTTAGTCTAAATATTTCGCTAAATATACCAGGCGGAGTAATTACAGGAATAATTGGTAAAAATGGTGCAGGAAAGAGTACATTGATTAAATCAATACTGGGACTTATTAATCCTACATCCGGCAATGTAAAAGTATTTGGAAAAGATGTAAGCAAGCTTACAACAAGCGACAAATGCGATATCGGAGTTGCCATGGCTGAAGCAGGATTTAGCATGTACTTAACAGTCAAAGATGTAGCTGGAATCCTAAAGAAAATGTATCCTTCTTTTCAAACAGACTTCTTTGCTGACAAATGCAAACAGTTAGGGCTTCCAATGAACAAACTGATAAAGGAGTTTTCAACAGGAATGAAGGCAAAGCTTAGAGTGCTTGTTGCAATAAGCCACGAAGCAAAGCTTCTAATTCTTGATGAGCCAACAGCAGGACTTGACATTGAGGCACGAAACGAAATTCTTGCTATGTTAAGAGAATATATGGCAAAGGATGATAGCAGAAGTATTATGATTTCTTCTCATATCTCTTCAGACCTTGAAGGATTATGTGATGACATCTATCTGATACATGATGGCAGATTATTACTGCATGAGGAAATTGATAACATCATGAGTAACTATGCTCTCGTAAAAGTAAATAAAAATGACTATGAAACCATAGATAAGACATATTTTCTTGCAACAAAGCAGGAAAACTTCGGATATGTCTGCCTGACAAATCAGAAGAGATACTACTTGGAAAATTACCCTAAGGTGGTAGTTGAAAATGGAAATATTGATGAGCTCATTCTCATGATGACAGGAGGTAAATAATATGACAGGATTATTAGATAAAGACCTACGACTTATTCTGCAGAGAAAACAGGCAATTATTATGTTTCTTGTAATTGCAGTAATTCTTGGATTTTCAACAGGTGGAATATTCGTTGTACCATACACTTCATTTTGTATTATTATGATTGCGGTTGGAACGATAAGCTATGATGAATTTGACAATGGTTACTCATTCCTTATGACATTGCCTATTACCAAGAAGACATATGTAATAGAGAAATACATTTTATGCACGGCATTGGGAATATTAGCATGGCTGTTTTCAATAGCTGTATGCATTATTGAGTACCAGTATAAACCAGGAGAAGAAGCATTATCAGATTTGTTGATGCAGGCAGTTATCGTTCTTCCATTAATTATTGTTCTTATGGATTTTATGATACCGGTACAGATTAAGTTCGGGGCTGAAAAGAGTAGGCTTGCACTTATCGTTGTAATGGGTGTTGTAGGAGTGGCAATTCTTGGATTTAATAAAATTGTGGGAAAATTGGATTTGCCTGTTGATTCTATTGTAGAGAAAATTAGCGGTATTACTGATGAGCAGGCGCTTATACTATTTATATTACTTGCGGTAATTGCAACACTTGTATCTATTTGTGTTAGTTTAAAAATTATGAATAATAAAGAATTTTAAACGAAATATTCCATAAAATATAAGAGTTTATGATAGACAAAAGTTATAACAAGTTATAAAATAGTTTTAAAGTTATAACAAAATATAACAAGTTATAAATCAATTTAAAAGTTATAACAACTTATAAAACTTATGGGAGTTATTATTGTATGGCAGACAACATTTTTCGTCAGGATGAAAATCCATATACATTACAGTTTAGTTTTATACCACCTCAATATATCACAAGACAGAATCTGACCACAGATATTATAAATGACCTTACAAAAAAAGTTCCAGCATTTAGGGGGCATTTTTTGACAGGTGTTCGTGGCTGCGGAAAAACTGTTATGATGGCAGATATTTCAAATAAAATGAATGAAAAGGATGATTGGATAACTGTAGATATAGAAAATCCGGAGGGTAATATATTAGATTCACTTGCCAGAGGATTGTATCGTATTCCTGTCTTAAAAGCATTGTTTGTAAAAGCTAAATTGGATTTATCTGTATTAGGACTTGGTGTTTCAATTGAAAAAGCAGAGCTTATTGCTTCAAATGAAAATGATGCAATTGACTTTATGCTGAAGATTCTTAAGAAAGCAAATAAGAAAGTCCTGGTCACTATAGATGAGGTAACATATTGTAAAGAAATTGCAAGTTTTTCACATTCGCTTTCTTCATACGCAAGAGCTGGATATGAAATATATGTATTAATGACCGGATTAAAGGAGAATATTAAATCCATTAAAAATGATAAGTCATTAACATTTTTGTATAGAGCTAAAGAACATGTTTTAGACCCTCTAAATATCACGGCTATTATCGCTGATTATCAGAAGGTGTTAAATGTGAATCGAGACAAGGCAGAGAATATGGCATGGCTTACAAAAGGATATTCTTTTGCCTTTCAGGCTTTAGGTTATCTGTATTGGGATGCATTAAGTAAAAGTGAAAAAGTTGATTTTGAAGAATTAATTACCATATTCGATCAGTATCTTGCTGAGTTTGTGTATGAAAAAATATGGTCGGAGTTAGCTAAAACAGAAAAAGAAGTGTTAAAAGTAATTTCGCAAAATGATGTTACAGTAGTAAAAGAGATAAGAAACTTATTATCTATGGATTCGTCAAAGTTTTCTGTATACAGAAACCGATTAATGGATAAAGGGTTAATTAATGGAGCTGAATATGGAAAAGTAAAACTTGTACTGCCACGATTTAAAGAATTTGTGCTTATGCATAGATATGAAGATTTATAATTATGTTGTTTATCTTAAGAAAAGATTTTAATTTTGCAGAATCTGACTACAATTGGCAAGGGGGAATTCGGCACATCTTGTGCCTGATTCCCCCTTCTTACTAGTCAAGTTTAATAATAAGTCCAAGAATTCTCTTAACGCAAATCTCAATCTCATCGCGGGTAATTGCCCCTTTATCGTAGGCTTCCTTCACGCGCTCAGGATATCCATTACCCATCTTAAGGTCATTACCAGCCTTGGTTTCCTTGTAGTGCTCACCGCATGTCCACCAGTCGGTTGTAACCATTCCGTTATAACCCCATTCATCACGCAAAATATCGTTTAGTAACTCACGACATTCAGATGCTCTGTGTCCATTAATGATATTGTAAGAAGACATAACAGCCCATGGATTATCATTCTTAATAATCATTTCAAAAGGCTTAAGGTAGATTTCTCTGGCCGCTCTCTCAGAAACACGTGAATCACTGTTTTTACGATTTGTTTCCTTATTGTTTAAAGCAAAATGCTTGATGGTAGCACCAACATTATTAGACTGAATACCGCGAACCATGGCACCTGCCAAAACACCTGTAAGGAATGGATCCTCAGAGTAGTATTCAAAGTTTCTTCCACAAAGAGGGCTTCTGTGGATATTGATTGCCGGAGTAAGCCAGATTCCCAGATTATTCTCTTTAAGCTCTTTACCACCAGCAATTCCGACAGCTTCAATAACTTCAGGATTCCATGTGCAGGCTAAAAGAGTAGAGCATGGGAATGCAGTTGTACAGACACCAACCTCAGGATTAATTCTTACACCTGCAGGACCATCGGCAGTCATAACAGAAGGAACACCATATTCAGGCAGATTTCCCAGACCGAATGTATTGGCAACACCAGTGTTAGGCTGACCTCCAAGTAAATGAATGAGTTCATCAATGGTAAGCTGTGCAACAAAATCATCCATGGTAATTTTTCCTTCAACGACATCGATAAGGTTGTGCTCACCATTTCTTGGAATTCCCTTACAGAACTGGTAGCTTGGAATTGCTCTTACTAGAGGAGCGACACCTTCTTTTACACCATTGTCGAGGTTGCCAATTGCTGAGTAATCTGTATCAAAAGGCTCTGACACTGGAAGCTCCTCATAGCTTCCGTCAGCAAGCATTCTCTTATTTAGACCAGTAGGGACGAGCTTGGCGCTTAGCTGCTTAACAATAACATTCTCATTAAGAGTGTAATCAAAATCAAGCTCGACTACATCGCGGACACTTGTACCTATGAAGAATTTGTATGTTCCAGCCTCAAGGATATAAGCAGATTTCTGTACTTTACCAAGGTCATCATATGAGACCATAGAAGAAACATCCCAGCTAAGAGACATAATCTGTGTTTCGCCAACGAGAAGCTCTCTTGTCTTAGCAAAGGCAACAAGTTCTTTTGCAGGTTTTCCGAGCTTACCCTGTGGCTTGGAAACATAAGCCTGAACAACCTCTTTTCCAGCATAGCTTCCTGTATTTGTAACATGAACCTTTACAGTAATCTTTCCGTCGCAAATGTAGGTGCTGATTGTCTCGACATCAAAAGTAGTATAAGAAAGTCCGTAACCGAATGGATAGTTAACCTTCTCAGCAGCACCAGGAATTGTCTCAAAATAACGGTAACCAACATAAATATCATCTGTATAATCAACATAGTCTCTTGACTCGTGGAAGTTGTAAGTAGAAGGATAGTCATCAAGAGTCTTAGCGAAGGTATCGCAAAGCTTGCCGGAAGGGTTTCCTTCACCCAATAAAAGTTCTGCAGCGGCAAGACCACCCTCCATTCCGCCCTGAAGTGCTAACAGAGCAGACTGTATATTATCATCATCAACGAACCATGAAGTATCAAACATTCCACCAATATTAAGAACAACAATAACATTTTTGAAATTTGTTTTTACAATATTTACCATTTCCTGTTCTTTCTCAGAAAGACAGAAATCACCGTTTTTAAAAAGTCTTGCAGAAGCTTCAGTCATTTCTCTTTCAAAATCCCAAAGTGATGGATTGTTTGGATCAACTACGCTTTTTCTATCCCAGCCTTCACCGGAGAAACGGCAGATAGAAATGATAGCTGTATCAGTATATGCTTTCGCTTTATCTAATAAATCCATAGGAACATCAGGCTCGATTGTCATGCCAGGTACACTTCCGGACGCATACTGGGCCTCAATGTCCGTTCTATAGTAATCGCATAATTCCTCAAATATGCTGATTTTGTCTTTTTTAAGCTTTAGACCCTCATAGAGATTGCGGGTGTATGCAACAGTTACATCGCCACTACCTCCTCCACCTTTTACATAGTCAAAGGTACCTTTTCCGAAAAGTGCTACCTTTGTACCTTTTTTTAGCGGAAGTACATTATTCTCATTTTTAAGGAGAACCATACCTTCTTTTGCTGCGTTTTTTGAGAGCTCAATATGCTCTTTAGAACCTGTAACTCTTTTTCCATCCTCACCTAATGGAAGATTAGGACAAAACTTAATTCTTGACCATTTGTTCATTGTAGTACCCTCCATATCATTTATACTTGAATTCTATGACGAAATTGAAATAAAAACAATAGTGAATTAAGCGCAAAAATGAAATTGAAAATATAGAAATAACAGATTATACTGTGACATAAGGACTAGTAAAATTTTGAAAAATTGTAAGGGATATCCCCAAGGTCTAAGTGGCACACAGATTCCACTATGTGCGAGAATAATGGCTGTGGCAGATGTATTTGATGCGGTATCTGCAAAGCGCTGTTACAGAGATGCAATGCCACTTGAGCAATGTTACGATATTATAAAAAATGGAAGAGGGACAGACTTTGACCCGGATGTTGTAGATGCGTTTTTCTATGACAGGGATATGATAGAAGACATATACCATAAATAATAACATGAACACTTTGTTTGTTAAAAATACACAAATAAAGTGTTCATTTTTTGTAAAGGGTTACGCGTTTAACCATTGAATAACCGCGTATTATGGAATATTCTAAATATACAATTAATTTTAGTAATGAAAAAGGGAAAAACAATGTCAGAAAACAGGGTAAGGATTGCAGATATTGCTGATGCGCTTGGACTTAGCACGGCAACAGTTTCAAATGTAATACATGGAAAAACCAAAAAGATTTCCGATGAAACAGTAAAGAGGGTTCAGGAAAAGCTTGAGGAGATGAATTACATCCCTAATATGGCAGGAATCCTTCTTGCACAGAATAATTCCAAAATTATTGGAGTAGTAATTAATGATGGACCCAAATATGAAGGCCGTGTGTTAGAGGATGGATTTGTGATGGCATCCCTTAATGCCTTGTCAAAGCAGCTCAATGAGCTTGGATATTTTCTTATGATTAAGACAACAAGGCACTGCGCCGAGATTCCTGTATTTGCATCAATGTGGAATATGGATGGACTGATTCTCATGGGATTTTGTGAGGCGGAATATAAAAAGCTTCGAGAGAATATGCGAATCTCATTTGTTGTATATGACGGATATTTCGAGGAGACAGACAGGATTGTAAATCTGGTAATCGACCATTACGACGGAGGATACCAGGCCGGAGAGTATTTTAAGAAAACAGGTCATACAAAGGCTTTATGCATTTCGGATAACTATATATGTATGGACGAGGAGCGAATCGAAGGCTTTAAAGCAGCCTTTGCCCCGGGTCAGGTTAAGGTGCTTCAGATACCAATTATAAAAGAAGAAAGATATGAATTTTACAAGGAGCATCTTGAGGAAACAAAACAGTATACTGCGGCCTTTGCAGTGTCAGATTTCTATGCGTTAGAATTCATGCATTATGTTCAGAAGGAGGGACTTCGGGTTCCCGAGGATATTTCGGTAATAGGCTTTGATGATAATACTGCCAGCCGAGAGAATATCCCGTCCCTTACAACGATACATCAGGATGCCGATGTCAGGGCAGAGCTTGCAATGTCTTTATTGGAGAAAATGCGAGACGGCAGGAAAGTAGAAAATAAAATAACCCTTCCGGTCAATCTGATTGTAAGGGAAAGTACGAAAAATGATTTAAGGGAGAATGAATAACGATGAGAGAGTTTACAAAAACAGTTGGAAAGATAGCGATTCCTGTAGCATTGCAATGTATGCTGCAGTCATCATTTTCAATCATTGACCAGCTTATGATAGGTCAGCTTGGCAAAAACAGTATTGCAGCAGTTGGCTTATGCGGTAATTTTATGCTGATTTTTTCTGTGGTAATGGGAGCTATTGGAACAGTAGCGGGAATTCTGATATCACAGTTTATCGGAGCAGGAGATGAAAAGGAATCATGGAGAGGCTTTACTGTAAGTAGTGTATTTGGAATTGCCCTGGCAGGAATTTTTATGTTTGCCTGTCTGTTTTTTGCAGGAAATATTCTTGGAATATATACCGAGGATGTTAAGACAATTGCAGCAGGTGTGCCATATTTTAGAATAATATCATTTACATTTATTCCAATGGCATTAAGTACAATCGTAGCTACCTGGTTAAGATGTAGTGAGCATGCAACGATTCCACTTATATCGAGTATTGCAGCAGTTATTTGCAATACAGGACTTAATTATGTGCTTATTTTTGGCAAATTAGGCTTTGAAAAATTAGGAGTAAAAGGTGCAGGATATGCAACAACTATTTCTCAGCTGATTAATTTATCTTTGATGCTTATAGGCTTTTTCTTCTGTTTACATAAAGAAAATAAGAAAATGATATTGTCAATGCATATGCAGAAGGTTTCATTTAAAGAGTATCTTGTGATGATTACACCAATACTTATCAGCGAATTTTTGTGGAGCCTTGGACAGAATGTAAACTCAGCAGTATATGGTCATCTAAGTACTGACGATCTTGCAGCATATACACTTACAACTCCGATTCAGGGACTCATAATTGGTGCCTTAAGTGGCCTTTCGGCTGCAGCAGGAGTAATTATCGGAAAACAGCTAGGAAAGAAAGACTACGATGGTGCATACAGAGATTCTAAAAGACTTATGTGGATGGGCTTATGGGGTTCAGTGATACTGGCACTGGCGATTATAGGTGGCTCTGGTTTGTATGTTTCCTTATATCAGGTAGAGAGCGGGATAAAGCATATTGCAAGAATTCTTCTTATAGTTTTTGCACTTTATTCTCCGGTAAAAGTAATAAATATGATTCTTGGTGGTGGTATTATCAGAAGTGGTGGTAATACGAAGATAATAATGATTATTGATATAGTAGGAACCTGGCTTGTTGGAATTCCTCTTTGCCTTATTGCAGCGTATGTGCTTGGACTTTCAATTGTTCCGGTATATGCGATTCTGACCTTTGAAGAGGTTGTAAGGCTTGTAATTACGCTTGTAATGTTTAAGAAGAAAACGTGGATGAGAAGTCTTAGCTAAAATTTTTAGATATTTTATATCCCTTTTTTGAAAAAAGTGCTACAATATTAGTATTTTAGTATATTAATGCGCACGAGGGGGATTTACAATGGAACAAAAGAAAATATCTATGAGAGCGGCTTTACTATTGATTGCTCTTGTTCCTACATTATTATCTACTGTTGTAGTTGCTACAGTCGGAAGCCTGGAGTTAGCACAATATGCAGACAGATCGGTATATGTTTCTGCGGTAATTAAGCTTATTGTTTTAGCAGTAATAACAGTAGCCTTTAGTTTGTCAATAGTAATGTGGATTTCTAAAAGAGTAAAAGAGCCACTGGAGATAATTGCAGATAATCTGGAATTATTATCAAGAGGTGAATTAAAGCCACGTGCTACGGCAAAGAGTAATATTGCAGAGATTGATTCAATTATCAGATCTCGTAAGAGACTATCAAAGAATCTTCAGGAGATAGTTCAGAAGGTTAAATGTGCATCAGGAGATTTGGTATCAAGTGGAAATGCACTTCAGACTGTCGCTACAAATACTTCATCTAATGCTACTGACATTTCACGTGCAGTAGAAGAAATGTCAAGAGGTGCAGTTGCAATGGCAACAGACATCGAGAATGCGACAGTAGAAGTTAATGACATGGGTGGTAAGATAGAAGATATTGTTGGCGGAATCGGAGATTTGGATAATGTTGCAAGCGGTATGGACACGGCAGGCAACAAAGCTATTGAGATTGTAAAGCAGTTAGATGAGTCGAACAGTAAAACGGTTGAGGCTATTCAGATTGTAGAAAAGAACGTTCTTGCAACAGATGAGTCAGTAGAAGAAATTGCACAGGCAGTAAGCCTTATTACTGCAATTGCAAGCCAGACAAACCTTCTTTCACTTAATGCTTCAATTGAGGCTGCCAGAGCGGGAGAAGCAGGAAGGGGCTTTGCAGTTGTTGCTAATGAAATTTCCTCTCTTGCAGATCAGTCCAGCGAATCAGCAAAGAGAATAGAGGGCGTAATTGCAGAACTTGTGGCTGATTCTAAGCGCTCGATTGAGAAGATGGCTGAGGTTAAGACACATCTTCAGGAGCAGCAGGATAATCTTAGAAATACACAGGAAGAGTTTTATAATGTTACTAATGGTATTAAGAATACAATGAATCAAAGCGAGCGTGTTGAGGTTCAGGTTAATGACTGTGACGCATCAAGAAGCAGCGTGATTGATATCATTTCAAATCTTAGTGCGATTTCGCAGCAGAATGCTGCAAGTACACAGGAGACAACAGCATCAATTGAGGAACTT
>JAXJTU010000014.1:0-133753 GCA_036309425.1 Agathobacter sp. | reverse complement strand
TTGCCTGACTTCGTGTGCCAGAGGCTGTTAACCAGAGGGAAATATTGCTCATTTCTTTTTGGGAATTATTTTTATATGAAATTCGCCATATACCTTGAGAAATATATGAATTTCTGTCATTCTGAAGCTCTATATAATATTCCTGAAATATGTTATATGGCGTAGGCTCTCCAATAAAGATAAAAACATTATCATTACCAATTGTAAAGTTGTAGCCGCCTGCTTCTGAGGGGAGTAAGAGGTATTGTCCATTTGGCGCGGTAAGTTCGAAAGTGACATCATCCCAGAATCTTTTCCAAAGCAGGATAGAAAGGTTTGGGGTAAAATCACTGACAGATATTTCCTGAGTATTCCGGTTAGAATCCTTGGAAAATGATGCGTGCCCGGCACTGCTTCCTTCATTTCCACTTCCAACTACGATGCAGCTTTGGTATAAGCCCATGACAGAATCAAGGTATGTCTCAAGTAAAGATGAGCCACTATGTGAACCATAGGTATTTCCAAAGCTAAGATTAATGGCAACCGGAGAATTAAGCAAAAGGCTTTGTCTTATGCAAAAGTCTACAGCTGTCATGATTGAAACTGTACCGGGAAAAGAAGTATTACTAATTGGGGCAAGTTTAACAATTATTAGCCAGGCTTCATATGCAACACCGCGGTTTATACCATCTGATGCAGCACCATTTCCAGCAGCAATACCGGCTACGTGAGTTCCGTGACCTGATATGTCAATGCTTGGACAGATGTTATATTTTTCTTCCGCCGTAGCTGCCGATAAGGCCATATTAATTGTTGCTTCATCATAAATTGTACCGAAAGGAATGGGATTAATATTAGGTTGCAGGTTATGGGGGGAGGATACAGTTTGGTTGATTGTCTGGTCCCATAGATATTTTATCCGGGTAGAGCCATCAGGATTTCTAAAATCAGGATGTGAATAGTCAATTCCGGAGTCAATGATTGCCACATAGGTTCCTCGCCCGGTAAGTAAATTTGAATAACGGTTCTGGGCACTGTTAATACATGAGGTTTGTCGGGCAGAGAATGTCTGATAATAAAAACTTTTAGGTTTTTCTATATATATGATTCTCTCTTCAGAGGCAATGGCGTCAATAAATTCACGTGGAGTAAAAATAATGCCGTATCCATTTAAAAGAGTGATAGTTCTTATTCTGGGATATTTTCTTTCAAGTTCCGATAAGTCATTAGTGTATCTTACAATTAACTGCCATACGTCATTGCTAAGGTCGATGCCAGCCGAAAGAATAGACGAACTTTCGATTTGCTCCGGGGTTGAATCTAAAGCAGCAAGAAGCATGGTTTCTATTTTTTGATTATTACTCATGATTTTAATCCGAATAGAGTTTTATTAATCATATGTATTATTAATAAATTTATACATAAAATTAAGAATAGCTTAAAGAAATAAGAAACACATGTGTGCTATACTGACATGGTAAAAACAACCAGATGAATTATAGGAGGTTTTATGAAAAAATTATATAAAAAAGGAATGGCATTAGTTCTTGCCGGAACAATGTGTTTTTCATTGATAGGATGCGGTGGGAAGAAAGCCGAAGAAGAAGAGGCACATTATTTTAAACAAACTTATCTTGATTCTGTACCGGCAGAACTTGCAAATAGTTATGGTTCTGTATATCAGTACAAGGATAAAATTTACTATCAGTCATCTGATGATGATGGAAGCGCATTAACTATTAACTGTTTGGATATTCCAAGTGGAGAAGATGCAGTATTATTTGATGTGTCAGCTCTTTCATCCGAGGACGGCTACGCAAATGTTAACAGTATGACGGCGGATGATGAAGGAAATCTTTTATTTATTGCTGACATTGGAGAACCAAAGGAAGGCAGTGGTCAGGGCTATGAGAATGCTACTGAAGAAGATGTTATCAAATTTCTGGTAGAAGAATGGGATGAAGCATCTGAAGAAGATGCAAAAAATAGCTGGACAGAATACTGGGCACAAGAGTATACCGAAGAGGATGGAACTGTAAATTATGGAAAATTCCTCAAAGAAATGAATACAGAATATGATAGCACTAATAAGCTCATTAAAATTGATGGAGAAGGAAATAAGATTTATGAAGAAGAATTTGAAAAAGCTTCTGAGGATATATATATTTCTGTAAATGCATCTACAACAGATAATAAAGGAAATTTATATGTTGCAATTAATGAGTGGGACGAAAATGGTGAGAATGATAAATACTACATTAATGTATATGATGCAGACGGAAAACTGACAGGAACCATTAATGATCTCGAATGGGTTGATACGATGGGACGTCTTGATGATGAGACAGTTGCATTTTGTGCATATGGTGAAAAAGGGCAGGAAATTTCTGTAATTGATCCAAAATCATGTAAGGTTACAGATACATATGAAGTTTCAAATATGAATCAGTTTATTCCATATAAGGATGGTAAACTTCTTGCAAATGATGGAACAAGTCTATGTATTGCTGATTATAAGAAGAATAAATCAGAGAAGTATTTAAAATGGATGGACTACAATATTTCAAGTAGTGATCTGAGTTCGTTTGGTATGCTTTCAGACGGTAGAATCTGTGCTGTAGTAACAAGCTATAATGATAATGGTTCAACAACAGAGATCGTATTACTTGAAGAGTGCGATAAGAGCGAAGTTGCAAATATAAAACAGATTAAGGTTGCATGCCTTTGGAGCGACTATGAATTCGAGCAGAAGGCAATTGAATTTAATAAAAATCATGAGGATTATCATGTAACAATTAATCAATATGCGGATGATTCAGAAGAAGACTGGGAGGCTATGCTTGAGAATTTTACAACAGCAGTTGCAGCTGATGACTCTATAGATATTATTTGTTTTGATCAGATTGCACAGGCTAGAAACTTTGCATCAAAGGGATTGCTTTTAGATATGTATGAATTCCTTGATTCAGACAAAGATTTATCAAAGGATGATTTCCTTCCAAATATCATATCTGCATGTGAATTTGATGGAAAACTTGCTACAATTCCAACCAGATTTACTGTATCAACTGTAGTTGGAAAACAGTCAGATGTGGGAACTGAACCGGGTTGGACTGTAGATGATATGAAAAACCTTCTTGAATCTAAGCCAGAAGGAACACAGTTATTCTACGGAATGACAAGAGATATGGCGCTTTCATATTGCCTGAATCTTGGATATAGAAATTATGTAAACGAAGATAAAGGTACATGTAATTTCAATTGTCAGGAGTTTATGGATGTTCTTAAATTTGCAAATATGTTCCCAGAAGAATTTGAGTATGAGGATGATGTAGATGAGGCTGTACTTATGAATGAGGGAAAAGTTCTTCTTTCATCTATGATGCTTGGTGATTTTGGTGAGCTTCAGTTATATGAAGTGATTTTTAATGATAAGCTTACATACATTGGTTATCCAACAAATGAAGGAAATGGAGCAATGCTTTCTCTTTCAAATATGTATGGTATTTCAAAGAATTGTGATGAAAAGGATGCCGCATGGGAATTCTTAAGAGAGATTTATTTGCCAAAAGAAGAGTCTGAAGATTATGGATATGGATTTTCAACAAATAAAGAAGCATACGAAAAGTATTTCGAAAAAGCAATGGATCCAGAGTTCTCAGGCGGAGGATATGGCTGGGGAGATTTCGAGGTAGATGTTAAAGCTCCAAGTCAGGAAATGGTTGATGAAGTAAAAACTTTAATTGAAAATACTACAGCGGTAGAAGGTGAAAGCGGTCAGGAGATGATTAATATCATCAATGAAGAAGCTGCATACTATTTCAATGGTGAACAGAGTGTAGAGAGTGTAGTTGAAAAGATTCAGAGCCGTATGGAGATTTATTTAAGTGAAACAAAGTAAAAAGATTAAGGCTTCGGTGTCAGGAATTTTCCTGGCACCGAGTGTTTTGGGAGTATTGTTATTTTTTATCTTACCATTTTTTGTGGTGATTTTTTATTCATTACTTGATAATCCGATAAGTGCAAATTTTGTCGGTATAGAAAACTATATAAATGTCTTTTCGAATCAGGCGTTTAGAAGAGCCATGGGCAATACATCGTTTTTTTCAGTTATTGCGGTTCCTCTTGCAGTAATCCTTGCAATGGGACTTGCATTTTTGCTTGATTCTGGAATATCAGGTAAGACACAGCTTAGAAGTGCATTTCTGACACCACTTATGGTTCCTACAGCATCGATAGTTCTTATCTGGCAGGTACTATTTGATTACAAGGGTGTTGTAAATGATATAATTAAACATTTTGGCGGTGGAAGTGTAGAGTGGTTGAAAAGTGGAGCCGGAATATTTGTGCTTGTGCTTTTGTTTTTATGGAAAAATGTAGGCTATAATATGGTTCTTTTCATGGCAGCAATAGGAAATATTCCAAAGGATTGTGTTGAAGTAGCACAGTTAGATGGAGCTGGCAGATGGCAGATTTTCATTCATGTCAAACTTAGATATTTATCGCCAATGATTACTTTTACAACAATATTGTCTCTTATAAATTCATTTAAAATATTTAGAGAAATATATATGCTTACAGGAGATTATCCGGTTGAAGGGCTTTATATGTTACAGCATTATATGAATAATACTTTTGCTTCAGCTGATTATCAGAAGCTATCTACAGCAGCAATATATATGTCTGCAATAATGATTGTTATTATAGGAATAATGTTTGCGATTGAACATCATTTCGGAAAGGATATTGAAGAAGAATGAAAAAACGAATTGTTCATGGATTTCTTACAGTTGCAGTTGTCTTTTTAGCGATAATGGTCCTTGTTCCAATTGTTCTTACAATGACCAATTCTTTGATGTCCGCATCTGAAATAAGTTCAAATTATGGTGTGATTTTTCAAAAGACAGATACAGGTGGTAAGGTATATATAGCAGATAAGGTTAATCTGAAATTTATTCCTGACATGGTTAGTTTTTCACAGTATGGTACGGTTTTATTTAAGAGTCCTGATTATTTACTTAAATTCTGGAATTCATTAATTCTTGTGGTTCCAATTGTAGTATTCCAGCTTGTTGTTGCAATGCTTGCAGCATATGGTTTTACAAGAGCAAAGGGGAAGCTTGCGGCGCTGATTTTTTTTGCCTATATTATTTTGCTTCTTATGCCATATCAGGTAACACTTGTACCAAACTATATAGTATTAAATAAGATGCATATGCTAAATACCAATTGGGCAATATGGCTTCCTGGTATTTTTTCACCGTTTAGCGTATATCTTCTTACAAAATATATGAAGAGAATCCCAACGTCAATTATAGAGGCTGCTAAAATTGATGGGGCAAATGAATGGCAGATTTTTTCAAAAATCTGTGCTCCGATTTGTAAGGGGATTGCTACATCCTGTGCAATTCTGGTGTTTATGGATTACTGGAACATGGTTGAACAGCCACTTCTTTTTTTTAGTGATCAGGATAAATATCCGCTTTCAATCTTTCTTTCAAAGATTAATGCTCAGGAAATTGGATTGGCGTTTGCAGCAGCTTGTTTTTATATGATTCCATGTTTGCTTATGTATATTTATGGCGAGGAACAGCTTGTCGAGGGTATAGCATATCAGGATGGAGTTAAGGGATAAAATGGAGGAATTATATGAAGGAAGAAAATAAGAGAAAGGATAGAATAAAAACCATCACAATTATTTTTCTTGTGATTATGTTAATTCTTACACTTTTTTCAAATACAATAATGAATTATTCGCTTGTAGAGGTTAGTACCCAGCAGATTATGAGTGATTCACTTACTTCAAAAGTAAGAGGAACTGGTGTAGTTGAAGCAAGCGAGGGATACAGTGTTTCTATTTCGGAGAGCAGAAAAATTGCTACGGTTGATGTAAAAACTGGAGACGAAGTTGCTAAAGATACGGTTCTTTTTACATTAGAGGATTCTGAGAGCGAAGAACTTAAGACTCAAAGAGAAGCGCTAGAAGCTGCAAAAAAAGAATATGATACAGCAGTTTTGCAAGCTGGAATTACAGTGTCAGAAAGAACTGCAATCGAATCGGGACAGGGGCAGAGTCTTTCACAGATGCAAAATGCAATAGTGAGCGCAAAGCAGAATGTTGACAGTTTACAGGAAAGAGTAAAAACACTTACAAATCAGGCGGTGACCTCTTCAAGTTTAGATACTTCAGCAGAACAGGCAGCCTTAATTAAAGCACAGCAGGATAAAATTGCAAAACAGGCGGAGGTGGAATCCGCAAATGCTGAGCTCACATCAGCACAAACAGCTTATGATGAAGTAAAAGCAAATCCTGATGCTGACGCAGCAACAGTTGATGCTGCAAAGAAGGCGTATGATTCGGCAAGAGATAAATATGTTTTGGCTCAGCAGGCACTTGTGCCATTTGAGGCAGCAGAAACAAATGCACAGAATCAATTAAATGCCAAGCTTAATGCAGAGGGCGGAAGTCAATCATCAGAGCTTACAAGTGCCCAGGCTGAACTTGAAAGTGCCCAGGCATCTTATGAGAAGATTTCAACAGATATGGTCAATAAGATAAATGTGAAATATCAGTATGAGGCTTTACAGGAGCTTCAGAAAAAAGTGACAGAATTAGAAGGCAATGCAATAGATGGACAGATTAAATCACCTATAGCAGGTATTGTAACTGAGATTATGTTTACAGCAGGACAGACTGTGCAGGCAGAAGAAGTTATGATGCAGATTCAGCCGGAAAACAAAGCATTTACACTAAATTTTGAAATCAGCACAGAACAGTCAAAGAAAATAAAAATTGGTGATGAGGCAAAGGTTTTAAATAATTGGAGTGGAGACGACATTAAGGCAACAGTATATGCAATAAAAAAGAACAAGGAAAATACCAAGAACTGTACAGTTTCATGTGCAATGTCTGGGCAGGTAAAAGCAGGTGATTCCTATACTCTTTCAATTGGAGAGAAAAGTTCAAGTTATGAATGTATTGTTCCAAGCAGTTGTATACGTGAAGATTCAAATGGCAAATTTGTTCTTGTATTAGAGTCGAAGAGTACACCACTTGGCAATCGTTATTATGCAAGAAGATATGATGTTGAAGTGCTTGCATCTGATGATAATAATTCAGCTGTTTCAGGAGCTTTCGAGGGTTACGAATTTGTAATAACAACAACATCCAAACCAGTTGATATAAATCAACAGGTAAGACTGGCAGAATAGAGAGATAAGTAATGAGTTATATAAAAAAGATTTTTGACAGAAAAAATATAAAGCCGGTACTGATAGTTTTTCTGGTTCTGACAGCGCTGATTCTTGAACTTGTTTTTAGAAACCTTGCATCCGGGCTTTCATCGCAGCAGCTGGTTGAAAGATGGCAGAGTGATGAAAAATATGCCCAGCTAAGTGTTTTTTTCAAAGAAGGATATGAGCCGGATGGAGATATGATTTTACAGTATCGTGCTATGATGTATGATGCATTAAAAGAGGCGGCCATAGATACAGATGAAAAGACAGCAAGAGTATTGTTAGATGCATATAGTAAACAAACTACACTTACAGTATCAACAGAAAAAAATGAAACAACAGTAAGAGCGTTTGGTGTTTCGAAGGATTATTTTATGTTTCATCCGGAGAAATTACTTTCAGGAAATTATTTTGATAATAATGATGAGAATGCAGATGGTATTATACTCGATGAGCAAAGTGCATGGACCTTATTCGGAGCAAGAGAAGTAGCTGGAATGTATGTAGATATATGTGGAAAAGCATGTATTATCAGAGGAGTTATAAAATGTGATGAAGGATTATTTTCCAAAGCATCAGAAGAAGAAATTCCAACTGTATACGTAGATTTTGATTTATTATCTGAATTTCAGGGTGGTTCATTAAGTGAAGGAGCATTTGATGAAGAAGCTGTAGCCGGGGAAGAAATGCTAAATGAAAGTAGCAAGGTTTCATGCTATGAACTTTTAGTTCAAAATCCTGTAAATGGTTTTGGAAAAGATAAGCTGAAAGAAATTATTGGTTTGGAAGATGGACAGGTAGAAATAATTGAGAATTCAAGCAGATTTAATTTAAAGAACAGATTCTTTAGAATAGGTCAGATTGGAAAACGCTCTATGAACCTCTATGGTGTCACATATCCATTTTGGGAGAATAGAGCAAGAGCATATGAAGATATTACGACAGCTATTCTTATTCTGCAGATAATATGTCTTTTATACCCTGTATTCCTCTTGATAAAAGTTTTATTTAAGTGGTTTAAAGATAAGCAATATCAAGTTGTTTTTAGTATTATAAAAAATATTTTTAAAAAATTGTATTTAGATGGGTACAAGGCTAGAAAAAGATGAAATTTTTTTGTATTATGTCTTTATGAAACAATAGGAAATTAGTGTTATAAAGGAGAAATTATGTACGCTGACGAGAACGTAATCAAAATCAAACATGAGGTTTTGTATGAAGTTGCCAAGGCTGCATTTGCAGGAGAACTTGAGCAGAAGAGAGATGAGATTCCATTCAAGCTCATCCCAGGACCAACACCACAGTTTAGATGCTGTATTTATAAGGAGCGCGAGATTATTCGCCAGAGAGTTAGACTTGCTGAGGGTAAGGCACCGGGAATCAATGATGATGGTAATATAATTCAGGTAATTAGTTCGGCTTGTGAGGATTGTCCTATTTCAAGTTATACAGTTACAGAAAACTGCCAGAACTGTATCGGAAAGGCATGTATCAATGCATGTAAGTTTGGAGCTATCGAGGCAGGAAGACATCGCTCACATATTGATCCACAGAAATGTAAAGAGTGTGGTAAGTGTGCAGCTGCATGCCCTTACAATGCAATTGCTCACCTTAAGAGACCATGTAAGTTCTCTTGTCCGGTTAATGCTATTACATATGACGAGCATGGAATTTCTGTAATCGATGATGAGAAGTGTATCCGTTGTGGTAAGTGTATCCACAGCTGTCCATTCGGAGCTATCGGTTCTAAGACATTTATTGTTGATGTAATTAAAGCACTTAAGGATGATAATAAGAAAGTTTATGCAATGTGCGCACCAGCAGCAGAGGGTCAGTTTGGTCCTAATATTACAATGAATAGCTGGAAGAAGGCTATGCAGGCTGTTGGATTTAACGATTATATCGAGGTTGCTCTTGGAGCTGATATGACAGCAGCATATGAGGCTGATGAGTGGTATGAAGCATATGAGAAGGGTGAGAAGAAGGTTACTTCATGTTGTCCAGGATTTGTAAATATGGTTCGTAAGCACTTCCCAGAGCTTGCCGATTGTATTTCAACAACAATTTCACCAATGGCTTCTGTTTCAAGAATGATTAAGGCAAAGGATCCTGATGCTGTTACAGTATTTATCGGACCATGTATTGCTAAGAAGTCAGAGGTTGTTGATCAGAAGATTAAAGATAATGTTGATTATGTTCTTACATTCAGTGAGATTCGTGCAATCATGAAGGCCAAGGATGTAACTCTTGAGGCTGATGATACTTCATATCAGGAGGGTTCTGTATATGGTAAGCGTTTTGGTAACTCAGGTGGAGTTACAGCTGCTGTTCTTCAGGCACTTAAAGAGAAGGGTGTAGATCCTGATTGTGACGTATGTGTTGCAAATGGAGCTGCAGAGTGTAAGAAGGCATTAATGCTTATGAAGGCTGGAAAGCTTCCACAGGATTTCATCGAAGGTATGGCATGTGAAGGCGGATGTGTAAATGGTCCAAGTTCATACAATGATATGGTTTCTACTAAGAAGTTCAGAGATGAATTACTTGGAAGAGCAGATGACCGTGAGATTCGTGCAAATATTGAAAATTACCATATGGAAACATTCTCTATGCACAGAGAGTAAAATTTTATTCCCCTGGCCTTTGGGCTGGGGGATTTTTATAATATTAGATAGAACGATAAATTTTACGACATCCGGCAAATATTCAGGTTATAGCAGGTACATCTAGTGAAAACTGACTGAAAGATATTATTGGGGCATGTGATATTGAATTAACTCGTCAGGAGTGGTATGAACTATATCTTGCAGCAGGATATATACTTCCATAGTGGAATAAAAAAGTCATTAATAAGACATACTTTTATTACAATTGTTAATAACATAATAGTAAATTGTAAAAGGAGTAAGTTATATGTCAGGTAAAAATCAGGATACAATATGTTTGTTACAGGAGTGTAGTGCTGGCTGTAAGATGGCAATGGATAGTTTGGCGCATATGAAGAATATGGTGACAGATGAGCAGTTATTAGAGATTATGAATAAGTATTATGATGGACATTCTCAGTTAGAGGCTAAATGCAGACAGAAGTTAAATGAATACGGAAACATGGATAAAGAGGCAAATGTTTTTGCAAAAGCCATGGCAAATATTCAAAGTTCATTGAAGATGATGGTAGAGGATGATAAGCATCAGGCTGCATCAATTTTGATAGACGGTTGTAATATGGGAATTAAGTCAATAAGCGGTTTTTTAAATGAGTATAAAGGGGCTGATCAGGAGAGTTCTGCAATTGCTGAGAAGTTGAGACGATTAGAAGAAAATATGATAGGTGATTTACAGCCATTTTTATAAAATGAGATAAGGGAAGGGTTATATTATTCATGAAAAAATGTAAACCAAAGCATATTGGAATTATTCCCGATGGAAATCGAAGATGGGCTGTAGAACACGGTTTGTCAAAAAAAGATGGATATGCTTATGGCCTTAAACCAGGCCTTAAGCTTATACAACAAGCTAAGAAGAACGGAATAGAGGAAATTACTTATTATGGATTTACTGTAGATAATTGCAAACGTCCCAAGGAACAATTTGAAGCATTTAAGGCTGCCTGCGTTGATGCAGTTGAACTGTTAACAAAGGAAGGCGCAAATCTTTTGGTAATTGGAGATTCGACTTCGAAGTGTTTTCCCCAGGAGCTTGCCAGGTATACAAAGCGTACACCTATTAATGGTGGAGGAATAAAAGTAAATTTTCTTGTAAATTATGGATGGCAGTGGGATTTGTCTCATATAAAAATCGACGGAAAACCATATTCAGCAGATATTTCAAGAATTGATATGGTTGTCCGTTGGGGAGGTATGAGAAGATTGTCAGGTTTTTTACCAATACAGTCAGTTTATTCTGATTTTTATGTAGTAGATAGTCTTTGGCCAGATTATAAGGAAGCTGATTTTGTGGATGCCTTAGAGTGGTATTCCAAACAGGATATAACCTTAGGTGGATAAATAATCCTAAGTACATGTATACAATGTTATATACATGTACTTTTGTGGATTGGGTATTACATATCAAATTTGCTTCGCCATTTTATAGCCTCGTTTTTATAATGTTGTGCTACTTTCATTAGTTCATTGTACTGTGAGGATGCACTATTTATTTGGTCGTTTAGTTGCTTGATTTCATCTTGATGTTTATGTTTAATTTCATTAATATTCTGAGAATTATTTATCTCATCAAAAGAAAGATTTGGAAGTATTCTGTATAGGGTACTTTTTTTATTGTTTGAAAATTCTACAATGCAATTAGTATTCCCTACAAGGATACTTACTTTAGAACTGTAATCAAATTCAAAAGGAATTCTATATTTATATCGATTTCCAATAGGTGTGGTATAACAAAGATTAAAGGTATTATCTGAAACTTCCTCACAGTAGAAAAGTATAAGGAAATTAGAGTAAACAGATAAAATAAGAGGAAGATTTTCACAATTGTAATTGCAATTCATTAAATAAAGAATATCATTTGAGGAGGATATTTTTACTATAATCTGATGATTAGTATTAATATACGAATAATACAGATTACCATGATATGCAGAATCCGTAAGTCCCGAATAATAGTCTGTTGCCAAAATTACGGAAGGGTTCATTCGGTCATTTACATGATTTCTCATCAGAATCTTATTTTGAATATTGTAAAGTAAAATTCCTCCATCATTTTTCGTTTTATAATACATATTTTTGTTCTCCCAAAATATTGTGTAATTGATAAATAATTATGGTAACATTTGCGAATTTAGAACATATTATGTAGTAAATAAAAACAAAAGGACTTTTACAATGCCTAAATGTAAATGCAAGACAAAAGCAAGAATTGTCAGCAACCAGGTGCGTAATCTGGCAGAAAACTGTTGCAAGGATGTGTGTACTAATCCAATATGTGGTGAGCCTGATATACTAAGTATTATGGCACCTCTTATATATGATGAAATGGGTATAAATCTATGTACAACATTTGCAACAGGCGTAGATATTTCGACAACATATCCGACAGCAACAAACGCAACCATTCGTGTGATAAATGCAACTTTTACAAATGGAGAAGGTGGAGTGACTATTGATCCTATTCCTGGAAGACCAAACTGTTATCTTGTTACACTTACAAATATAACTGTGACTTTTGCACTTAATTTATATGATGATTCATGCAGATTAATCGCAACAATTTATCCAACAGCAGTATATCTTCCATCGGAAACTACAGCAGAGACATACGATGAAGATACAAACCCTACATCAGTAGAACTGGAGATTTTTGCACCATATGGTATTTCCTATAATACAGGGGGCACAAGCCCGGTAGCAGTTTTAAACTATATAGGTTTTTCTACTACAAATAATTATGTGACTCAGGGAATTAATATGTACGGTCTTGCAAAGCTTCTGGATTTTAATCTGGATGAAGATACAGTAACAGTTGGACTTACATTTGTAGTTCAAAGCTTGTATTTTGCAGGATATAAGGTGAAAAGCTGTGGAAAAATTGATACACCAAAAGGAAGTATTATGGCAGCGGATAATTCTGATTGTATGAGATTTGTGGCAGGAGATCTGTTGGATTTAGCAATCAAACCACTGGATCTTGGAGCTCCTTATAATGAGCAGTATATTAAAAAAGAATGTTTTAATCCTAATGTGGATACATGTGGGGCATGTAAATGTAATAGTAGTGGTGAAGGAAACTGAAATGAATAGACTGGAAGCTTTAATTCTAAAGTTTCCAGTTTACTTAATTTGGTAAATAAACTATACTTAATTTTATATGTAATTGAATTTGGAGAGGATAAAATAATGGTATACGATAATGTATTACAGGCGATTGGACATACACCAATGATTCGCCTCAACAAGATGAATAAACCGGGAAATGCAGAGATTTTAGTAAAATTTGAAGCGTTGAATGTAGGGGGGTCCATTAAGACAAGAACAGCTTACAACATGATTCTCCAGGCTGAGAAGGAAGGACTTATCAAGGAGGATACAATTATTGTTGAACCTACAAGTGGCAATCAGGGAATCGGACTGGCTCTTGTAGGAGCAGTAAGAGGGTATCGAACAATAATAATCATGCCGGATTCTGTAAGTGAGGAGAGAAGAAAGCTGGTTCGTCATTATGGTGCAGAGGTTATGTTAAT
Organism: Agathobacter sp.; assembly: GCA_036309425.1. Taxonomy (GTDB): domain Bacteria; phylum Bacillota; class Clostridia; order Lachnospirales; family Lachnospiraceae; genus Roseburia. Next base: position 120,345 of record JAXJTU010000014.1, on the reverse strand, counting down.
CCATGATGCAGGAGATATAGGAGCATGTATTGATGAGTGTCTTCAGACCGCCCTTAGAATGGCAAAGAAGGATCCAAAGGTATTTGTGCCACAGCAGTTTGAGAATATCAATAACGTTCGTGCTCACAAGAATCATACTGCCCTTGAGATAATGGAGCAGGTGGCTGGAGAAATTCACGGCTTCTGTTCAGGTATTGGAACAGGTGGAACAATCACAGGTATTGGAGAGGTGTTAAAGGCGCAGAATCCTGATATTGAAATCTGGGCAGTTGAGCCTGAAAATGCAGCAATTCTTGCAGGTGGAACAATTGGAACCCACCTTCAGATGGGAATTGGAGATGGAATAATACCTGATATTTTAAACCAGAAAATTTATGATGAAATTTACATAGTATCGGATAGTGAAGCGCTTGAAACGGCGAAACGACTAGCAAGAGAGGAAGGAATTATGTGCGGTATCTCGAGTGGAACAAATGTAGCTGCTGCACTTAAGCTTGCTGAGAAGCTTGGGCCGGGAAAGACTGTAGTTACGGTGCTTCCTGATACAGCGGAGAGGTATTTTTCAACACCATTGTTTGGAGAATAAAATATGAATGACGGAATTGAAAAAAGAAATGCGGTAAAAAACGGAATAAGCCGGCTTATATTTTCAATGCTTGTTTTTTTGCTTGAGGCATTCTTCATAATTAACTCGTTTCTTTCTTTAAACGAATATGTTATATGGATTGACAGGGCAACACGTGTTTTTGCAGTGTTACTTGTTCTGGTTATATATGCCATGAATAAGACCAGCAGTATGAAGACCCCATGGATAATTCTTATTCTTGTTTTTCCAATTCTTGGTGTAGGCCTGTATCTGATTATTGGTATGGATGTTAATACCAAGAAAATGCGAAAAAGATATGAGGATATCAATCAAAGATTGATACCAGTTTTAAAGGAAGATGTTGGGGAGATAAAGACAGCTGATGTTGAAAATAGTCTGGAAAAATATGATTCTCATCTATACAGAGTAAGTCAGTATTTAAAACAAAAAAGTGGTTATCCGGTATATCAGAATACAGATATCTCTTATTATTCTGATGCCCTAGAGGCTCTTGAAGCCCAAAAGGAAGCCTTAAGGAATGCCAGAAAGTATATTTTTATGGAATACCATGCCATAGAGGATAGTCAGTCATGGCAGGAGCTTGAGGATATTCTTGCTGAGCGCGCAAAGGCGGGAGTGGAAGTAAGAGTATTCTATGATGATGCGGGTTCCATAGTCTTTATTAATATGGATTTTGTTAAGAAAATGGAAGCATTGGGAATTAAATGCAGGGTGTTTAATCCATTTATTCCAGGACTTAATGTATTCCTAAACAACAGAGATCACCGAAAGATTACAGTTGTAGATGGCAAAGTGGGCTTTACAGGCGGATATAATTTAGCAGATGAATACTTTAACAGAACTCATCCGTATGGAATGTGGAAGGATACAGGAATACGACTGACAGGAGATGCGGTAAAGAGTCTTACTGTCACCTTCCTGGAAAACTGGAATGCTGTAAAAAGGGAAAGCTCTCTTGATAAGGATATAAAAAAATATATAGCTAAGGAGACATATGTATCACGAGAGAATGGATTTATCCAGCCTTATGCAGACAGTCCTTTAGATGATGAGCATGTAGGTGAAGAGGTTTATATTGGAATGATAAATCAGGCCACAAAATATTGCTGGTTTATAACGCCATATCTGATAATCACCGATGAGATGATTCACGCGATGGGACTTGCGGCAAAACAGGGTGTTGATGTAAGAGTGATTACACCAGGAATTCCGGATAAGAAGATTGTATATAGTGTTACCAGGTCATATTATAATTCACTTGCAAGAAACGGTGTAAGAATTTATGAATGGACACCGGGTTTTTGTCATTGCAAAATGTGTATTACCGACGATAAAGCAGCAACCTGTGGAACAATTAATCTTGATTATAGAAGTCTCTATCATCATTTTGAAAATGGCTGTCTGTATATTGACTGCGATGCAGTTATGGATACCAAAAAAGACTTTGAGAATATTATGAGTCAGTGCAGGGAAGTTACAGAGCAGTATACAACAGGACGAAGCTCGGGTATGAGGTTAGGACAGCTGGTACTTCGTCTTTTCGCACCATTATTATAAATTTAATATAAGTCCTTGTTATTTCGTAACAAATGTGTTATTATATCAAAAATGTTATAGAGTTGAAAGCAAACTGATGGAAACATTAGGACGCAAAGTTGGAAGTCTACGGCGTAAGGTTATGATGGTTCGGCTGCATTGAATATTCGATGCAGCCTTTTGTTACGTTCAAATAACAAAATAAATAGGAGTTATAGAATGATAAATAAAAATAAGGGAAAGATTATTAGTATATATATTACAATTAATTTGATGTGGCTTTTTCTTTTTGGAGTCAACAATGAATTATATTCTAAATCACATTTTAGAATGTTATCAAATAATGAAGAGTGTCTTTTTGATGTGCATGAGCCAATAAAGATATTAAATACGGTGCAAGGAGATATATCCGTATTATATTTGGGACAGTCGAAGATAGTCTCTTATATGACTACAAGGAATGAGTGTGGTATAGAACAGTATGGGATAGACAATTTAGCATCTTTAAATTGTTTTGTCTATTTAACATATCTTATATTAAATCTGGAGCAATTATCAGAAAGATACAAAAAAACAATTGAATATATTCACAAAACTGATGGATGTAAGAATAAATTTCATCTTTTTTTATATAAATAGATTATAGGAAGGGATGATAATGATGGATTTTGAGACAGTTGAATATGTATTAGGACGTGTATGGCTTATTGGACGAATTGCAACAGCATACAGTTATATTATTAAAGAAATTACTCAAGAATCTGATGATTAATAAACTTGACTCTTCTGTTTGTTTTGTGGTAGCATCTTTTTTATAATTTAGCTTTAATATAATGATGTTTTATCATGATAAAGTAAAAATGGGAAAGGAAAATGTAATGGATAAGCAGGAGATATTAAAGGAAGCTATGGCGCTTCAGCCAGAGCTGGTAAGTGATAGAAGACAACTTCATCAGCATCCGGAAATTGCATTTGATTTGACATATACCAAGGAATTTGTTTGGAATAAACTTGTTTCTATGGGGTATGAGCCAAAGGAATGTGGAAAGTCAGGTATTATTGTACTGGCAGGTGGAAAGAAGCAGGGAAAATGTATTTTACTTAGAGCCGATATGGATGCTCTTATGATGGAAGAAGAGGCTGATGTTGAATATAAGAGTTTAGATACCGGCAAGATGCATGGCTGTGGTCATGATATGCATACAGCTATGCTCTTAGGAGTTGCAAAGATTTTAAAGAATCATGAGGATGAAATAGAAGGAACAATTAAGCTTGAGTTTCAGCCAGCAGAAGAGAATTTTCAGGGTTCTGTGGATATGATTAAGAATGGTTTATTGGAAAATCCTCATGTGGATGCAGCATTTATGATTCATGTTATTGCAGGACAGCCAATGCCATCAGGCCTGGTTCTTGTTCCAGGTGGTGGAATATCAATGGCATCATGTGAGCAGTATCACATTACTGTAAAGGGTAAAGGTGGACATGGTTCAACACCACACCTTGCAGTTGACCCAATTACAGCGGCAGCACAGATTCATCTTGCACTTGCAGAGATTAATAGCCGTGAGCTTGATGCTAATGCTTATGGGGTATTTACAACATGTCATTTTGAAGCTGGTCAGGCTTCTAATGTTATTCCTGAAAGTGCTCAGATGTGGGGAACAATTCGAACAACAGATGATGACAATGAGGTTGGTAAATTTATAAAGAGCAGAATGACAGAAATATGTCAGGGAGTGGCTACAGCAATGAGATGTGAAGCCACAATCGAGTTTAGTGATTATTGCCCATGTATGAAGATTGATGAACAATTAGCAAAAGATGGGTTTAAATATGTTTCTGATTTAATTGGACAAGGGGCAGTTGATATGTCTAAGGTGACTGGTGGAAAAGCAGGAGGCGGAAGTGAAGATTTTGCATTTGTAAGTCACGAAGTTCCAACACTTAGCATGTTTTTGGTTGCAGGAAGTACAAATGATGGATATATGTATGGACAGCATAACCCTAAAGTGAAATTTGATGATTCAGTATTATACCTTGGTACAGCAGTTCACGTGCAGATGGCATTAAACTGGCTTGCTGAACATAAGGATAAATAAATATATTTTAGAAAAGAAACATAAGAAAAGAGGGATAATATGAGAACAGGAGCAGAAGTTGCAAATAGTCCATTATTGTACATTTTAATAGCAATTGGTCTTATTGCAGTAGTAATTTTTTCGATTGTAAGTGCAAAAAAAGCAATCAACAGATGTCTTGAACTTGGCATCAAAAAAGAAACAATTAATCAGGTGATTAAGACAAGTATCTCATCAGCAATCGTACCAAGTATAGCGGTACTTGTTGGTCTGGTTACGCTTTCAGTATCTCTAGGCGCTGCATGGCCTTGGTGGAGATTATCAGTAATTGGTTCGCTTTCATATGAGACTATGGCATCAACATATACAGCAAGTGGAATGGGAATTGAGTTATCAGGTATTTTATCAGGAGATGCCAGATATTTTGGTGCCATTATTTTAGTAATGACAATTGGTATTATGATTGAGCCACTTATCGTAGCAGTACTTGCAAAGAAGTATTCTACAGGACTTATGAAAGCTAGTGGTTCAAGTGACTGGGGACAGGTATTATCCGGAGTATTCTTCCTTGGTATGTTTGCTGTTTATCTTCCAATAATGATTTTTACAGATTTCCCAACAACATTAACTTTATTGACAAGTTTTATTGTTACAATTGTTTGTGGAGTGCTTTCATCTAAGCTTAAATGGCTTGGAAATTTCACAATGGCAATTGCAATGATAGTAGGAATGTGTTCAAGTGTACTTTGGGTATCACTTTTTAAGTAGGAGGATAGGATAATGGCTAAGAATAAAGAAAAACAGGAAATGAAATTAGATCCATTTGTAGAATGGGCTCATAGTGCAGGAAGAAAATTTCTTATAACATTCATTGTATATATGTTAGCAATGCCTTTAATCATTTGTGCAGTATATGGATGTTTCCCAACAATCAAGATGATGATTTCAGGGCTTGTTACAATTCTTATAATAATGGTTCCAACAGCAATTGCTGAAGTTGGAAGTTATACACCAATTCTTGGGTCATCAAGTTATCTGACATTTGCAACTGGTAACCTTATGAATTTAAAGATGCCTTGTGTATTAAATGCACAGAAGGTTGCAAAGGTAGATCAGGGTACTGCAGAAGGTGATGCAGTAGCACTTATTGCAACAGCCGTATCATCAATTGTTACTATTATTATTATGGCAATCGGTTTGTTACTTATCGTGCAGCTTCAACCATTACTTGAGAATAAGAATGTAGCAACAGCATCTGATTACATAATGCCAGCATTATTTGGATGTATGGCGCTTTCATTATTTGGAAGAGGTGGCGGAAAGACTTATGTTAAGAACCGTGTATTATCTGTAGCTCTTCCAGCTGTATTAGTATCTATCTTAGCAATACTTGGAATAGGAACTATGGGTACAGCAAGCTGGCTTATGCTTATTATGATTCCACTTTCAATTCTTTGTGCAAGAATCCTTTGGAAGAAGGGTATTGTCAAAGTTGTTGAGAATATTCAAAAATAAAATTAAAAAATAGTACTATAGTCTTGCAAAAAGTCTTGTCATCATAAACTGTAATAAGAGAAGATTATTAATCAAGCAATAGAAATCTCAAATGAAAATGTAAACAATGTTTCTTCGGTTAAGGAAATCTATAACAATAAACTAGCAAAATATCTCCTTAAGTGCTATTATTATCATGGGGGAAAAATAATGGTCATTTTAGACCAGGGATAAATAAGGAGAGGCAATATGGATGAAGTAAAAGTAGCGTTAGAGTTTTCCGTAGAGGATGCACTTTTTATCGCAGAAACACTTTTGGAGAAAAGTGATAATACATCTGTAAAATTTGAAATGAGAGAGTGCGCATACGATTTGCATGATTATATCAACAAGCGTATTCTTGAAGAGTGTGGGGAAATATAAAGTCAGAAAAGGAAATTGATATGTACGATTATTTAGTAGTAGGTTCAGGTTTGTATGGAGCAATTTTTGCCCATGAAGCAAAGAAAAAAGGAAAATCAGTATTAGTAGTTGATAAGAGACCAAATATCGCTGGAAATGTCTATACAGAGGATGTTGAGGGCATTCATGTTCATAAGTATGGAGCACACATTTTCCATACAAACAACAAGAAAGTGTGGGATTATATTACACAATTTGCGGAGTTTAATCGTTTTACAAATAGCCCGGTGGCTAATTACAATGGTGAACTTTATTCAATGCCATTTAATATGTACACATTTAATAAAATGTGGGGAGTAGTGACACCAGAAGAGGCAGAAGCTAAGATTAATGAACAGAGAGCCGAAATCAAAGGAGAGCCAAAGAATCTTGAAGAGCAAGCAATTTCACTTGTAGGAAGAGATATCTTTGAAAAACTTGTAAAAGGATATACAGAGAAACAGTGGGGAAGAGATTGTAAAGATCTTCCTGCTTTCATCATCAAGAGACTTCCAGTAAGACTTACATTCGACAACAATTACTTTAATGCTCTTTATCAGGGAATTCCAATGGGTGGATATACAAAAATGGTAGAGAATCTTCTTGAAGGAATTGAAGTAAGACTTAACACTGATTATCTTGAGAACAAAGAGGAGTTAGACGCACTCGCTGACAAGATAGTTTATACTGGACCAATTGATGCATATTTTGATTACTCATTAGGATATCTTGAGTATAGATCAGTAAGATTTGAAAATGAATTACTTGATATACCTAACTTCCAGGGAAATGCAGCTGTTAACTATACAGATAGACAGACTCCTTGGACAAGAATTATTGAGCACAAATGGTTTGAGTTTGGAAAGGACGACAATGGTAACGACCTTCCAAAGACCGTTATTTCAAAAGAATATTCATCAGAGTGGAAACCTGGAGATGAGCCATATTATCCAGTAAATGACGAAAAAAATGGTGCACTCTATGCAAAATACAAAGAACTTGCAGATAAAGAGCCAAAGGTTATCTTTGGTGGAAGACTTGGAGAGTACAAGTATTATGACATGGATGCGACAATCGCATCTGTACTTGATATGTGCGAGAAGGAATTATAAGATGAAATATGGATATATAGTCCTGTTTAAGGTATTATATATCCATAATTTTTGCACAAATGGCATTAGCTGATTGAAGGAACGCAAAGATGAAAATGCGGCAAAGTTGATGTTGATTCCGTATTGAAAAATTAGTAATGTTATTGTGTAAGAATTCCATAGGGGAAGAATAAATGGCAATAGATGAAAAAAGTGCAATACTTGAAATTGTAAATTTTACAGACGGAATTGATTTTACAGAAGAAGGTCTGGTTGAAGATACATTAAGTGTTGCAATGGAAATAGAAGTTTTGAGAAAAACGCAATTTGGAAAACGTTTTTTATCAAGGTTAAATTCCTTAAGTAAGGGAGAATGTAAAGACTGTGATTGTATCCTGTGTGGAAAACCTGCCTCAAGTTCAGTTGTGTGTGAAGTATGTCTTTCAAATTTGCGTGGTAGTGCAGCCGAATATACACGAAACGCCTTTAAAGAAGCTGTTAATAAGGTAAACGGCAAAACCGTTATAAAAAATGTGTCTGATGTTGCAATGGAATCAGGGGCAAGGCTGAATAATAATTCTAGAGATGTGTTTGAAGAAGATTTAGAAATTAATGAAGAAAATAATCCAGAAGACCTTATCTGCAATTTTGATGCTTCAACGGATAGGTTGCCATCGAGGAAGGCAGTGAAATTAAGTAACAGAATTCTAATGGCAATACTTATTATTTCGCTTTTAAATACGATTAGCATAATTACAATAGCAATAATTGTATTTAGTAAGCTTGGAGTTATGGGGTAAATGATAAGAATTGAAAAGCAAATAATAGTAGAACTGTGCTACATATTCTGTTAATATTACACTAGTGCAATAAAAACTATTAAATTTAGAAAAGAAGAGTAATATTATGGCAGATGGAATGACAAAAGATAAATGGAATAACATGAATCGAAAGCAAAAGATAGAGTATTTTAACAACTACTATCTCAAGCTTGTGATAATAGGAATATTGGTAATAGCTGCAATAATTTATACTGTCGTATCAATTGTAACACCTAGTCCAATAGCGATATCAGGTGAAATCTTGAATACATCAATAATCAAGGAAGGGTATGAACAGTATCTGTGTGAGGACTTTCTTGCTGCAGAAGGTTTTGAGAAGAGAGCTACAGCAGTATCCCAACTGGGAGTTATGAATCATGACCAGAACGATTCATATCAGACTACAATGACGGTTGATGTAAGAATGGCAGCTAAGGATCTCGATTATTTTATAACTGATGAAGAAGGCCTAGAAATAATAAGTGACAGAGGGATGCTTCTTGATTTGTCGGAGTTGTTAGATTCTGAAATGATTAATAATATGTCAGATAGACTAATAGAACGCAAATATCCAGATGATACAGTAGATAAAAATTATATATGTGCAATTGAGATTACAGATAGCAAATTTATAAATGAATTTGTAGACAAAAAAGGTAAATATTATTTTGCAGTAGCTGTTAACAGCAAAAGAACAGAAAATGTTGTTAAAATGATACAATATCTATTACAATAATAAAACGGATGTGAACTATCAATGATAGCCACATCCGTTTTAAATTATACAAAATTATATATTAATCATCATTTTCTTCATCAATACTTGTGTTATATACCTGACGTTTACGAGCCATAACATCGCTCTCAAGGTACTCATCGTAAGTAGAAACCTTATCGATAAAGGTTCCATCTGGAAGAAACTCGATGATACGGTTAGCTGTTGTCTGAACAACCTGATGGTCACGACAAGCAAAAAGGATAACTCCAGGGAACTTAATCATTCCGTTATTAAGAGCTGTAATTGACTCCATGTCAAGGTGGTCAGTAGGCTCATCAAACATAAGAACATTGCTTCCCATAATCATCATTCTTGAGAGAAGAACTCTAACCTTCTCACCACCGGAAAGAACGCGCATCTTCTTAACACCATCTTCACCTGCAAAAAGCATTCTTCCAAGAAAGCCACGAACATAAGTAGCATCCTTAATCTCAGAGAACTGAGTGAGCCAATCTACGATTAAGTCATCTGTATCGAAGATTGTTGTATTATCCTTAGGGAAGTAAGACTGGCTTGTTGTAACTCCCCATTTAAATGAACCTTCATCAGGTTCCATTTCACCAGCAAGAATTTTGAAAAGAGTAGTCTTTGCAAGCTCATTTCCGCCTACAAACGCTATCTTATCATCATGTCCTACGATAAATGAAACATTATCAAGAACTTTTACACCATCAATAGTCTTTGAAATTCCATCAACTGTAAGTACTTCGTTTCCAATTTCTCTGTTTGGACGGAAATCAATGTATGGATATTTACGGCTTGAAGGCTTAATGTCATCAAGCTGAATTTTCTCAAGGGCACGTTTACGTGAAGTTGCCTGCTTAGATTTTGATGCGTTAGCAGAGAAACGAGAGATAAACTCCTGTAACTCTTTGATTTTTTCTTCCTTTTTCTTGTTTGCTTCCTTCATCTGGCGAACAAGTAACTGACTTGATTCATACCAGAAGTCGTAGTTACCAGCATAAAGCTGAATTTTTCCATAATCCATATCAGCAATGTTAGTACATACTTTATTTAAGAAATAACGGTCATGTGATACCACGATAACGGTATTCTCGAAGTTGATGAGGAATTCCTCAAGCCACTGGATCGCATCTAAATCAAGGTGGTTAGTAGGCTCGTCAAGCAGAAGTATATCAGGATTACCAAAAAGTGCCTGGGCAAGTAATACTTTAACCTTAACTGCACCAGGAAGATCTCCCATAATAGAGTAGTGCTCTTCAGTAGGAATACCTAAACCATTAAGTAATGTAGCAGCATCCGACTCTGCATTCCAACCATCCATATCAGCAAATTCAGCTTCGAGTTCGCTGGCTCTGATACCATCTTCATCAGAAAAGTCTTCCTTCATGTAGATTGCATCCTTTTCCTTCATGATATCATAAAGTCTTTTATTACCCATAATTACAGTATCAAGTACTGTGTATTCATCATATTTAAAGTGGTCCTGTTGTAAGAATGAAAGTCTCTGACCAGGTGTGATGACAATATCTCCACTAGTAGGTTCAAGCTGACCAGAAAGAATTTTTAGAAATGTAGACTTTCCTGCACCATTTGCACCAATAAGTCCATAGCAGTTACCTTCTGTAAATTTAATGTTTACCTCTTCAAAAAGTGCCTTTTTTCCAAGACGAAGGGTGATGTTATTTGCACTAATCATAAATAAATCCCTTTCTTATATATAAATATAAAATATACAAATTGCAATCGACTTTTATTTTATCGTATAATTTGTAATTTGCAAGTGTTTTATGTGGAAAAGAACATTTTATAGTGATATAATTTTATATATGTATGTTTTTTTGAGGTAAGCGATGTACTATAGAGAATTATGTGATACAAATTTGCCAGTAGCAATGGCAATATTAAAATTTGATGAAATATGGACAGTAGAGGATTGCAATGATGAGATGGGTAAATTATTTGGAATGCCAAAAGAAGAAATTATTCAAATTCATGATTGCAGAGATTTGATATGTCATAAAGATATTCCTATTGTTAATAGATTACTTGAACTTGTTGCGATTGGAAAAGCAAATCTTTCAAGAGAAATCAGAATAATGCATAGTAGTGGAATAGAGTACTGGGTAAGTATAAGGCTTACAAGCTTTTCAGAAGAAGGCTTTGACGGAAGTGTAATGATGTTTATGTGGGATATGAACTCACATAAAAATAATGAAGTTAAGTATAAAATTCTTCAGGAAAAATACTTGCTTATGGAAGAGGTTGCACTAGAAATTCCCTTTGAGTATGATGTTGAGAATGATTTGGCTCTTTACTCACACAAGTTATCACGGCTTCGTGGATTAGAAAACCCAAAGGATGAGTTTTACCCTCTCGAACATATTTCAGGGGGAATACATCCACAGGATAGAGATAAATTTTTATTTACAATTAAAAAAGCTACAATAAGTCAGCAGACAGGTACTATAGACATTAGAATAAATGTTGCTGAACCTCGAAATCTTCCTCAGTATATGTGGTTTAGACTTAACTATAAGAGTATTATTGATGAAGATATGGTCATAAGAATTCTTGGACGAATGTATAATGTCGATGAGGATAAGCTTCTGCAGGAAGAAGTAAAAAGAGATCCTATGACAGGACTATTGAATAAGATTGAGTCAGAGAATAGGGCTCGGGAAATATTAGAGAAATTTTCTGAACAAAATCATGTGATTTTCGTGATAGATATCGATAACTTTAAGACCATAAATGATACATTTGGTCATACATTTGGAGATACAGTTATTTCTGATACAGCAGAAGAAATTAGACAGATGTTCAGAGAAAGTGATGTGGTTGGAAGAATTGGTGGAGATGAATTCTTTGTCCTTATGAGAAATGTTCCCGTTGAATGTGCAACAAGAAAGGCGGCTGAATTATGTTCGAGGTTGTCTAAGGAATACAGTGGCGGTGAAGTAAGAAGAAGAATTTCATCAAGTATTGGAATGGCAGTATATAGACAGGATGGAACCACATACGAAGAATTATTTGAAAAAGCAGACAGGGCAATGTACCGCGCAAAGCAATCGGGTAAAGATGGTTATGCTTTTGCAAAAGTTGATGATGAAGGTCCACTGCGAAGAGTTAGAAAAATAACTGAGTGGAGAGGTCGACTTGCCAAGAATGATAAAGAATTTTTAAATTATGCCAATGGTCTTATGACTCATGCGAGGAATATTGATGGGTCTTTGAATATGCTTTTACAGCAGACAGCCAGCAGATACAAACTTAGTTTTATTGCTATATATGAAGAACATGAAGATAAGAAACATGTTATTTTGACAAATTATTATAGTGATCTGGTTACATTTTATAGCAAGATGGTTTTTGATAAGGCTTCCCAGCAGATAGATAATGCAATGCCAGGAGAGGTTTTTGTCGACGAAAAAAATCCGCTTGAATATTTAAGAAGTTCAGGAGAAAAACGCGATAATAAAATTTCTGATGAGATGTGTGAAAATGCTGTTTCGGTTTCTGGTAAATTCGAGTATGTTGGTGGAAGAACAGGTAGTGTATGTTTTCTGTCAACAGAACCAAATCGAAAATGGACGAAAAGTGAACTTCAGGTATTTAGTGAACTTACAAGAATGATAGCAGTATTTGTGTCGCTTCGTTTCAGAATGGGCGAAAGCAAGGCCGAAATCAGGAGAATTCAAAAAAGAGACCAGCTTACAGGCTTATATACACTTGATGCATTCAAAGAAAAAATTGTTAGAGGAGCTGATTACAGACTAGATAATAAGCAATATGCTATTGTATATATTGATATAAGTAATTTTGGATACGTTAATGAAAATTATGGATATAAAGTTGGAGATAACGTTCTGAAAATGCTAGCAGCAGAATATATGGAACAGGATTTCTGTGAAGTGGGATGCAGATTATATTCAGATTTTTTTGCATTTCTTGTACGGGGAGAGAATATGGAACAGCTTGCTAATGATGTTAAGAATTTCAATCGGAAATTTGCAAATATACAGAGCTACCAATATCCTAGTAGCAGCATGAGGATTGCAGCAGGAGTATATTTCCTTCCTCCAAACGGAATAGATGTTGATGTTGCAATTGAATGTGCAGTTCTGGCATGGAAGCATGCAAAGAATCATGGAAAAAAAGATATTGTATTTTTCGAAGAATATATGCGTAAAGAAAGAAATGCGCAGCAACAAATAATCGGAGAATTCTATGAAGCACTAACAAGAGATGATTTTAAGCTTTTCCTTCAGCCCAAATTTGATTTGCAAACAAAGAAGGTTTATGGCGCGGAGGCTTTAGCAAGATGGCAGAAAAGTGATGGTAAGATAGTTGTTCCAGCAGGTTTTATTGAAGCACTTGAAAAAATTGGATATATAACAGAACTTGATTTTTACATATATGAAGAATTGCTTAAATTGATGTTAAAATGGAAGAAGGAAGGCAGAAAAGAAATTACAATTTCTGTTAATTTTTCTGGAATACATTTTGATTCTGATGGAAAAGATTTTATGTCAAGACTTGATGCGCTGGCAATAAAATACGAAGTTGTTCCAAACTTTATTGAAATCGAAATTACAGAAGGTGTAATGGTAAAGAACAAAGCAGCTCTTACGGAATGCCTTACTGTTTTAAGAGAAAAAGGCTACAGAGTTGCAATTGATGATTTTGGAACAGGTTATTCATCATTGTCTGTTTTGATGGATACACCAGCAGATGTTATAAAAATAGATAAGAGTTTTATTGATAAAGATTTGACTGAACAACAGATACAGTTTATTACTGAAATAGAAAGAATTATTACAATTTCCGGAAAAGAATCGATATTTGAAGGAATTGAGACCGAAGAGCAAAGACAACTTCTTATAAAATGTGGATACAAAAATGGACAAGGGTATCTGTGTAATGAGCCTCTTCCGGCAGTAGAATTTGAAAAATTGTACATGAATTAATGTACTGTCAAAAATACTTGATTTTTGGGATTTGTTGTCCTAATATTGGTTATAAGAGACATTTTGAATTGGTGTCTATTTTATAATGAATTTATATCATTAAAGGAGGATTTATCATGCCAAGAGCAAAACAGTCGATGGATGGTAATACAGCTGCAGCTCATGTTGCTTATGCGTATACAGAAGTTGCTGGTATTTACCCAATCACACCATCTTCTCCAATGGCTGACTCAGTTGATCAGTGGTCAGCAGCAGGACAGAAGAACATTTTTGGAAGCACAGTAAAGGTAGTAGAAATGGAGTCTGAGGCTGGTGCAGCAGGAACAGTTCATGGTTCACTTGCAGCAGGTGCACTCACAACAACATTTACAGCTTCACAGGGACTTTTACTTATGATCCCTAACATGTACAAGATCGCAGGTGAGAACCTTCCTTGTGTATTTGATGTATCTGCTCGTACAGTATCATCACACGCACTTAACATTTTCGGTGATCACAGTGACGTATATGCTTGTCGTCAGACAGGTTTTGCAATGCTTTGTGAGACAAACCCACAGGAGGTAATGGACCTTTCTCCAGTAGCACACCTTGCTGCTCTTGAAGGAAAAGTTCCTTTCATTAACTTCTTCGATGGATTCCGTACATCACACGAGATTCAGAAGATCGAGAAGTGGGATTATGAAGATCTTAAAGAAATGTGTCCAATGGATGCAGTAGAAGAGTTCAGAGCACACGCTCTTAACCCAGAGCATCCAGCAGCTCGTGGATCTCACGAGAACGGAGATATTTTCTTCCAGCATAGAGAGGCTTGTAACTCATTCTATAATAATCTTCCAGCAATCGTTGAGAAGTATATGGATAAGGTTAATGCTAAGCTTGGTACAGATTACAAGTTATTCAACTACTACGGAGCTCCAGATGCAGAGAGAGTAATCATCGCTATGGGTTCTATCAACGACGTAGCTGAAGAAGTAATCGATTACTTAACAGCTAAGGGCGAGAAGGTCGGACTTGTTAAGGTTCGTTTATATCGTCCATGGTCTTCAGAGGCTCTTCTTAATGTTATTCCAAAGACAGCTAAGAAGATCGCTGTATTAGACCGTACAAAGGAGCCAGGATCACTTGGTGAGCCATTATACTTAGATGTAGCTACAACACTCCGCGAGGCAGGAATGAACGATGTTGTTCTTGTTGGTGGACGTTACGGACTTGGATCTAAGGATACACCTCCTTCATCAGTATTCGCTGTATATACAGAGCTTGAGAAGGATGCTCCAAAGAACAGATTTACACTTGGTATCGTAGATGACGTTACTAACCTTTCACTTCCAGAGGTTAAGCCAGCTCCTATTACTTCAGCAGCTGGAACAAAAGAGTGCAAGTTCTGGGGACTTGGTGGAGATGGTACTGTAGGTGCTAACAAGAACTCTACAAAGATCATCGGTGACCACACAGATAAGTATATCCAGGCTTACTTCCAGTATGACTCTAAGAAGACTGGTGGTGTTACAATTTCTCACTTAAGATTTGGTGACAACCCAATCAAGAGCCCATACTACATCAACCAGGCTGACTTCGTAGCATGTCATAATCCGGCATACGTAATTCAGGGTATGAAGATGGTACAGGATGTTAAGCCAGGCGGAGTATTCATGATTAACTGCCAGTGGTCTGATGAAGAGTTAGCTGAGCACTTAAACGCTGATGCTAAGAAATATATCGCTGATAACAACATTCAGCTTTACACAATTAATGCTATTGATAAGGCTATCGAAATCGGAATGGGTAAGAGAACTAACACAATTCTCCAGTCTGCATTCTTCAAGCTTGCAGATGTAATGCCTATCGATGAGGCTGTTGACTTTATGAAGCAGGCAGCTAAGAAGTCTTACTCTAAGAAGGGTGACGCAGTAGTTGAGATGAACTACAAGGCTATCGACGCTGGTGTTGACGCTGTACATAAGGTAGAGGTTCCAGATTCATGGAAGAACCCAGAGGCAGACGCTCCTAAGGCTGCTCGTACAGGTCGTCCAGAGGTTGTTAAGCTTGTTAATGAACTCCTTGATCCAATCTCTAAGATGGATGGAGATTCACTTCCAGTATCTGCATTTACAAATATCGCTGATGGACAGTTCTGTACAGGAGCTTCAGCTTACGAGAAGCGTGGAACAGCTGTAACAGTACCACAGTGGGATGCAGAGAAGTGTATTCAGTGTAACAACTGTGCATTTGTATGTTCACATGCTACAATTCGTCCATTCTTACTTTCTGATGAGGAAGTTAAGGCAGCTCCAAGCAACATGAAGGTTGCTGATATGAAGCCAAAGGCAGGAGCTTACAAATATACAATGAGTGTTTCTCCACTTGACTGTATGGGATGTGGAGAGTGTATCACAGTATGTCCTACAGCTGCTATCGCTATGGTTCCACAGGAGTCACAGGCAGCAGAGCAGCCAGTATTCGATTACTTAGTAGCTAACGTTTCTAAGAAGACAGATGCTGGAATGGTAGATACAACACCTAAGGGATCACAGTTCAACCAGCCACTCCTTGAGTTCTCAGGATCATGTGCAGGTTGTGCAGAGACATCATACGCTAGATTAATTACTCAGTTATTCGGTGAGCAGATGTACATCTCTAACGCAACAGGATGTTCATCAATTTGGGGTAACCCAGCTGCTACATCACCATATACAGTTAACATTAACTCTAAGAAGGGACCAGCTTGGTCTAACTCACTCTTTGAGGATAATGCTGAGCATGGACTTGGTATGTATGTTGGACAGAAGTACCTTCGTGACCAGGCTATCGAGAGCGCTACAGCTTGTGCTACAAGCGACAAGGCATCTTCAGAGCTTAAGGCAGCTTACGATGAGTTCATGGCTACAAAGGATGATACAAAGGCAAACGTTGCTCCTACAGAAGCACTTATTGCTGAGTTAGAGAAGGCAGCAGCAGCTGGATGTCCAGATGCACAGGCAGCTATCGCTAAGAAGGATTACCTTGGCAAGAAGTCTGTATGGATCTTCGGTGGAGACGGATGGGCATATGACATCGGATTCGGCGGATTAGATCACGTACTTGCATCAGGTGAGAACGTTAACGTAATGGTATTTGATACAGAGATGTACTCTAATACAGGTGGACAGGCATCTAAGGCTTCTAACATTGGTGAAGTTTGTCAGTTCGCAGCAGCTGGTAAGGAAATTGGAAAGAAATCACTTTCTGAAATCGCTATGAGCTACGGATACGTATACGTTGCACAGATCGCACTTGGAGCTAACCCAGCACAGGCTGTTAAGGCTATTACAGAGGCTGAGGCTTATCCAGGACCATCACTTATCATCGGATATGCTCCATGTGAGCTTCACGGAATCGCTAAGGGTGGAATGAATCACTGTCAGGATGAGATGAAGTTTGCTGTTAAGGCTGGATACTGGAACTTATTCAGCTTCAACCCAGCTCTTAAGGCAGAAGGAAAGAATCCATTCACACTTACATCTAAGGCTGGAGATGGATCTTACCAAGACTTCCTTAATAACGAGGCTCGTTATACTCGTCTTATTAAGCCATTCCCAGAGAGAGCTGAGAGACTCTTTGCTGAGTCTGAGAAGGCTGCTACAGAGCGCTTCGAGCACTTAGAGAAGTTAGTTAAGCTTTACGGATCAGAAGAATAATATTATATAAATATATAATTATATAGTTGAGCTTATTTGGGCCCCAAGATATGAATATCTTGGGGCTCTTTTGGGCTTATGGGTGACTAAAGGGCTTTTATTTGTGTTGTGAAATAATAAAACCACTATATTTTGTGGAAAAAAGTAAAAAAAAGACTATTGTACCATTTACAAAGTAAACATGAAATGATACAATATTTTAGGAAAGATGCAGATGAGGGGGCAAGTTATGGCAAGTTTATTTGGTGTGCTTAGTTCTCTTATGTATCGAAATAAACAAAGAGAAAAGAATAGAGGACGTAAGTCCTTTGAAAGGAAGCATAGAAAAGTGGATAGAGATGACTTTTTATTAGCTCAAATAGATGAATTTAGAGAGAAAGCACAGCAACTTCAAGAGATGCTTGCAACAAAAGAGACTAAAGCTCAAGAGCTCCAGACAATAGTATCAGAAAGAGAAGAAAAGGCTGAAGAACTTAGATTAATCCTTGAAGAGAGAGAAGAGAAAGCCGCTGGAATTGAGAGAGCAGTTGGTAAGCAGATTGATCTTCTTATTGAAAGAGTAAATGCTAAGATGCAGGAAATTGAGGATTCGATGAGTACAAACCTCAATGCAAGCTTTAATGGTTTTTCAAAAGATGTTATTGGTGAAGTAAATAATCTTGGAAGAAGTATGTCTGGCGAGATAAATAATATTTCGCGTATTGTTAGTGATGATATTAGAAGCTTAGAAAATAATTTTGGCAGTACATTAGAACAGACAAGACGTATTACAGAAGAACAAACTACTGAAGTAAGAAATGCTGTAAATCAGGCAAACACAGAGATGCTTGCAACACTTAGTCAGCTAAATGAAGATCTTACTGCTCTTAAACAAGAATTGTCAGATAAGATACATACAGAAAATGTCAAATGCTTTAGAAATATTCAGGATCTTTTTAAAACTATGGGAGATAAGATGGACTCCGTTCCTGATATTGACCAGAATGTTAAGTCTGTAAAGGGTATTACACTTATTGGGCTTGTGGTTTCTATTATTAACACATTTGGTTTTGTGGCAATAACTTTGTATACATTAGGATTGTTTGGTTAATAATTGCAAATGGTTTGAACTTAAAGATGCAATTCCTGGAAACGGGAATTGCTTTTTTGGATAGAAAATGAGGTATATACAATGAGTGAAAATAATATATGGGTAGTAGGACACAAGAATCCAGATACTGATTCAATTTGTGCTGCAATAACATATTCATATTTGAAAAATTCAGAGAAGTCAGATGAATCAAATAAAGCATTATATATTCCAAAAAGAGCTGGGGAAATTAATGCTGAAACAGCCTTTGTTTTGAATTATTTTAAAGCTGATGAACCTGAACTTATTACAGATGTTGGAACACAGGTTAGAGATATAAATATTCGTAAGACTGAAGGTGTTAGTAGTCATATTTCTATGAAGAAAGCATGGGAGATGATGAAGATATTGAAGGTTGTTACACTTCCGGTAGTTAGTGCGAAAAATAAGCTTGAGGGATTAATCGTAACAGGTGACATAGCAAAATCTTATATGGATGTATATGACAACTCTATTCTTTCTATAGCAAGAACACAGTATAGAAATATTATGGAAACCCTTGAAGGTAAAATTGTTACTGGAAATGAACATGGATATTTTGTAAAGGGTAAGGTTGTGGTTGGTGTTGGCACGGCCGAGGTCCTTGAAAACTGTATTGAAGATGATGATTTAGTTATCATTGGAGATAGAGAAGAAAACCAGCTATTATGTATTGATTCAAATTGTAGTTGCCTTATTGTTACAAATAATTATGAAATCAGTCAGAAAGTTATAGAGGCTGCTGAACAAAGAGATGTAGTTATCATTAGTACTCCATATGATACATTTACTGTAGCGAGATTAATTAATCAGAGTATGCCTATTAAGTTCTTTATGACAAAGAATGACATCATATTTTTTAATCAGGATGATTATGTTGATGATGTAAGAGACACAGTTGCTAAGATTAGGCATAGGGATTTTCCTATTTTAGATGATAATCAGAATTATATTGGAATGTTTTCAAGACGAAATTTGATGAATGTTAAGAAAAAACAGATTATTTTGGTTGATCATAATGAAAAAAGTCAGGCTGTAAATAATATTGAGGAAGCAGAGATACTTGAGATTATTGACCATCATAGAATTGGTAGTCTTGAGACAATGGCTCCGGTTTATTTCAGAAATCAGCCATTAGGATGTACTGCAACAATTATTTATCAGATGTATTGTGAGAAAGGTGTGGAAGTTACACCACAAATTGCGGGGCTCCTTTGTTCTGCAATATTATCAGATACTTTGATGTTTCGTTCACCTACATGTACTGCAATTGATAAAGAAACAGCGTTGAAACTTGCAGAGATTGCAGAAATTGAAGTTGAAGAATTTGCACAGAAAATGTTTGAGGCGGGCAGTAATTTTGCAAATAAAACAGAAGAAGAAATATTAAATCAGGATTTTAAGATTTTTTATGCTAGCGAATATTCTTTCGGTGTATCGCAGGTAAGTGCGATGAGCAGACAGGAACTTGACAAGGTGCAGGAAAGAATAATTCCAATAATGGAAAAAATCAGAGTAGATAAGAAGGTTGATATGATATTTGTTATGTTAACAGATATCCTTAATGAATCAACATATCTTATTTATTCGGGGGATAATTCAGCTTCGGTTGCAGCACAGGCGTTTAAGATGCAACATGATGAAACTGGATTAATGTTAAAAGGTGTTGTTTCTAGAAAGAAACAGTTAATTCCAAATTTAATTAATGTTTTGGCCGAGATGTAAAAGGAGGCATAATAATGAAATTCACGAAATTACACGGATGTGGTAATGATTATGTATATGTTAATCTTTTTGAGGAAACAATTGAAAATCCAGCTGAATTATCAATTGAAATTAGTGATAGACATTTTGGAATTGGTTCTGATGGACTTATTACAATTGGACCATCAGAGGTAGCCGATTTTAGAATGAGAATATATAATGCAGATGGTTCAGAGGCTGAAATGTGTGGTAATGGAATCAGATGTGTTGCAAAGTATGTATATGATCATAAGTTAACAACTAAGACAGAAATATCAGTAGAATCTGGAGCTGGAATTAAATATCTAAAACTTTTTGTTGAAGAAGGAAAAGTTTCCCAGGTTAGAGTTGATATGGGAGAGCCAATTTTAACTCCTGATTTAATTCCTGTAGTTGCTGATGGGGAAAAAGTTATTGATGAAGAAATTGAGGTTTGTGGAAAAACCTGGAAAATGACATGCGTTTCTATGGGCAATCCTCATGCTGTTGTATTTGTTGATGATGTAGAAAATTTTGAATTAGAAAAATACGGACCTCATTTTGAGAATCATCCAAGATTTCCTAAAAGAACAAATACTGAGTTTGTAAAAGTTATTTCAAGAAATGAAGCTTCTATGAGAGTTTGGGAGAGAGGGTCTGCTGAGACATGGGCTTGTGGAACAGGAACATGTGCTACTGCAATGGCATGTATTCTTAATGGACTTACGGATAATAAAGTTTTGGTACACTTAAGAGGTGGCGACCTTACTATCGAGTATGATGAGAAAACTAATCATGTATTTATGACTGGACCAGCTACTGAAGTCTTTAATGGAGAATATTAGGAGGAAATAAAATGCAGATTAAAACTTTGCTAGAGGAACTTGAATATACAATATTGGCTGGAAGTAATAGCACAGAAGTTACAACATTAGTATATGATTCAAGAAAAGTTGAAAAAGGATCTGTTTTTGTGTGTATTTCTGGAACAGTTAGAGATGCACATGATTTTATTCCGGATGTAATAGAAAGCGGAGCATCAGTAGTTGTAGTTGAAAAAGAGGTTCCAATTATTCCTAATGTTACATATGTTAAGGTTCAAAATACCAGAGAAGCATTGGCTTATATGTCTGCAGCATATTTTGGACATCCAGCTGATAAATTAAAGACGATTGGTATAACCGGTACCAAAGGTAAGACAACAACAACATATATGGTTAAATCAATTTTAGAATCGGCTGGAATAAAAACCGGACTTATTGGCACGATTGAGTCAATCGTGGGTGATGAGAAAATACCAGCAGCAAATACTACTCCGGAGTCGTATCGGGTGCAGGAATTATTTGCACAGATGGTTGGAGCGGGGATTGAAGCTGTTGTAATGGAAGTTTCATCTCAGGCTCTTATGCTTCACAGAGTATCAGGTTTTGTTTTTGATATTGGTGTATTTACAAATCTTGAGCCAGACCATATTGGTACAAATGAACACAAAGACTTTGATGATTACATGTATTGTAAGAGTCTTTTGTTTAGACAGTGTAAATTGGGAATTTTTAATGGTGATAGTGAACATATCGAGGGTATTCTTAAGGGGCATACCTGTGATGTGGAAAAATTTGGATATAAAAAAGACAACGATTATATAGCAAATAATGTTGAATTAAAGAAAGAGCATGGTGCTTTAGGCGTAAAATATCATATTAGTGGAAAAGTTGAATTTGATGTAGAAGTCAATGTTCCAGGAAATTTCAGTGTATATAATTCTCTTACAGCTGTTGCAATTTGCCATCATTTTAATGTAGATGAAGAAAAAATTAAACACGCTTTATTGAATGTAAATGTAAAGGGAAGAATTGAACTTGTACCTGTATCAAAAAAATATACTATGATGATTGATTATGCACACAATGCAATGTCATTAGAAAGCCTGCTTACTACATTAAAAGAATATGAGCCAGGCCGACTTGTTTGTCTTTTTGGATGTGGAGGAAACCGAGCAAAATCAAGAAGATATGAGATGGGTGAGGTTTCATCCCGACTTGCTGATCTTACAGTGGTAACATCCGATAATCCTAGAACGGAAGAGCCAATGGATATAATAAATGATATTTTGGTTGGAGTTAAAAAAGCTGATGGTAAGTATGTGACTATTCCAGATCGTAAGGAAGCTATTGCGTATTGCATTCAGAATGCATTAGATGGAGATATTATTGTTCTCGCTGGAAAGGGGCACGAAGACTATCAGGAAATTAATGGCATAAAGTATCATATGGATGAGAGAGAACTTATTGCAGAAATTTTGGAAGAAATGGGGACAAAAAATGGGTAAGCAGCATTGGAAAGGCGGCAACATGTTGAATCCTGTTCCAGCAGTTATGGTTAGTGTTGCTGATGAAAACGGTAAAAGTAATATCATTACTGTGGCATGGGCTGGAACGGTATGTACTAATCCACCAATGTTATCAATCTCAGTAAGACCTGAGCGTTATTCATATGATATTATTAAAAGAACAGGCGAATTTGTTGTAAATCTTACAACAGAAGAACTTGTAAAATCATGTGATTATTGTGGTGTTACAAGTGGCAGAGAGGTAGATAAATTTAGAGAATTAGGGCTTACAGAATGTGAACTTGTTCATGTGAAAGCTCCAGGGATAGCTGAAAGTCCGGTGAATATAGAATGTAAAGTAAATGAAATAAAAGAGCTTGGAAGTCATTCGATGTTTATTGCAGACGTAGTTGGTGTAACTGTCGATGAAAACTATTTAGATGAAAAAGGCAAGTTTAATATTAATGATACTGGTCTTGTAATGTATTCGCATGGAGAATATTTCAGACTTGGAGAGAAACTTGGCAAATTTGGATATAGTATACAAAAGAAAAGAAAATAGCATTAAAAAAGAGCATTTTTGTTGATGATTTAATCAAAGAAAATGCTCTTTTGTTTTATATTATTTTAGAAGTATATCCATAAGATATGCATACACATCTTCATTTTGGTTTTTCCAGTTATTACAGATTGCCTCAGCTTGTTCTTTTGTATTTACAGAAAGTGTTAAATCAATCATAGTAGTGCTTTCATGTCTATACTGACAACGGACTGCATAATTTTTTGTAGTTGTTTTATAATAATCAGCTAATATTGAGTTTTCCTGTTTGAATTCAAGTTTATTTTCGTCAAAAAATTTTTTGACATCAGATTCAATTCCGTCTGTGATTTTCTCTTTAAAAAAACCAAGTGTTTCTTTTCCGGCAGCGGTAAGTGTGTATTGTGTGTTTGAATGAGTTGTTTCAAACTGGATTAGTTCTGCGTCTGTTAAATCCTGAATAACTTCCTGGACTCTAAAATAATCAGTATATTCCTGCTCAAGAAAGAAATTAGAAATTTGAGTATTAGTCAGAGGAAATCCAGCTTTATCGAGCATGAATAGTATTGTAAGTTTATATATAGTAAATGGTTCTGCCATTTGTCTACTCCTTTGGTGAATATAGGCGTCCTTGCCAAGTATTTCTTTGTTTGAATTTTTGATGAATGGTATTTAGAACATTCTTTTTGTCTGTACTCCAAAGTGGAGCAATTAGTAGAGAACGAGGTCCATCGCCTGTCATTCGATGTATGACCATATCAGATGGTAATCTTTCGATACAGTCTATTACAAAATCACAGTATTCCTCTAGTTCAAAAGTTTTAAACGGCTTTGCTTCATATATTTCTGCTAAAGGTGTGTTTTTCAATATATGTAGCAATTGTAGTTTTACTCCTTTAATATTTGAATTGGCAACATAATCTATTGATTGTAGCATCATTTCTTTGCTTTCGCCTGGAAGTCCTAAGATTAGATGGGCAACAACTTGAATATTACAAGCGTTAAGTCTTTTTACGGCATTGTCGAATTGTTCGACACATGTATGTGTATTCATCATATTAAGAGATGACTGATGAATACTTTGAAGTCCTAGTTCAATCCAAATTGGTTTCTTAAGGTTAAGTTCTGATAGTAAATTAATAATTTCTTCATCTAAACAGTCACTTCTTGTAGCAATTGACAGCGCTACAATATCAGGTTCATTTATTGCTTCTGTAAAAACCTGTTTTAGTTTTGAAATAGGAGCATAAGTATTTGTATATGCTTGAAAATATGCAATAAATTTTGTGCATTTACATTTTGCCATAATTCTTTCTTTGGCAGAAGCTATCTGTTCATGAATGGAAAGTTCACAAGGAGATGCAAAATCACCAGAACCTCCCTCGCTGCAATAGAGACAACCAATATTAGATAGTAATCCATCTCTATTAGGACAGGTGAAACCAGCATTTAATGAAAGTCTATAAACTTTTTCGCCAAATGTATCTTTACAATATTGATTAAGGGAATAAAATGGCATCCCGTTTGTTAACAGGATGCCGTGATTGTTATTACAATTATTTGACATAACTTTTAACTGCCTGACTTACTACATCTGCAACACGTGGATCAAAAGCTTCTGGCATGATAAAGTCTTCAGAAAGCTCTTCGTCAGAAACGAGTCCTGCAAGTGCTTCGGCAGCAGCGAGTTTCATTTCTTCTGTGATTGCTGTAGCACGTCCTTCAAGGGCACCCTTGAAAATACCAGGAAATGCTATAACGTTATTTACCTGATTAGGGAAGTCACTACGTCCTGTACCAACAACTCGTGCACCGGCTGCTTTGGCAACGTCTGGCATAATTTCAGGAACTGGATTTGCCATTGCAAAAAGAATGGAATCCTTGTTCATCGAAGCAACCATCTCAGCTGTAACAATATTAGGAGCAGAAACTCCTACAAAGATATCCGCACCTTTTAAAGCGTCAGCAAGAGTTCCCTTTGCATTGTCGAGATTTGTTACCTCTGTCATTTTTTGTTGCATCCAATTAAGATTAGGATAATCTTTTCCGATGATTCCCTCGCGGTCACACATAGTAACATTTTTAAAACCATATGTAAGTAAGAGTTTTGTTATTGCGATACCAGCAGAACCAGCACCGTTAACTACTACTTTACAATCTTCTTTTTTCTTGCCAGTTACTCTAAGTCCGTTGATAATACCAGTAAGAACGACAATAGCAGTACCATGCTGGTCATCATGGAAAACTGGAATATCAAGGATTTCTTTCAATCTTTCTTCTATTTCAAAGCAACGAGGAGCAGAAATGTCCTCTAGATTGATTCCACCAAAACCAGGAGCAATATTTTTAACTGCCTCAATGATTTCTTCGGTATCCTGTGTGTCTAAACAGATTGGAACAGCGTTGACATTACCAAATTCTTTGAAAAGTACACATTTTCCTTCCATAACTGGCATAGCTGCGTATGGTCCTATATTTCCGAGACCAAGGACCGCGCTACCGTCAGAAACAACAGCAACAGTATTTGATTTCCAAGTATACGTATAAGCGGCTTCCTTATCTTCAGCAATTACCTTGCAAGGTTCCGCTACACCTGGGGTATATGCAAGTGCAAGATCTTCCCTTGAATTAACCTTCGATTTTGCTATTGTTTCAAGCTTTCCATTCCACTCAGCATGAAGCTGAAGTGCTTTTTCTTTATTATCCATGGTCTGTCTCCTTTACATTCTTCTTCGCGTTTCATAATAACATTGTTAAAAGTACAAATCAAGAAAAAAAGGACTTCCTAAAAAATGATAACTGTTGTATAATGCGTTTATTACACATTGTGAGTAGGTTTTTAAAAGGTATTTTGTAAGAACATTGAGTCAAAATATAGATAATTAATTAGTATTTTTCAAGGAGAATATAGATAAAATGAGAGAAAAATATGAAACATTGTCAGTGACCGTATTACGTGATTTGGCAAAGTCTCGTGGAATAAAAGGATTGACTGGATTGAAAAAAGAGCAGATTATTGAAAAGATGCTTGAAGAAGATGAAAAAGATAAAAAAGATAAAAAAGAAAACGAATCAAATAACAATGATGATAAAGATTCAGATGAAAAAAGAGACGAAGCAGAATTAACTGCTGTAAAAGAAGATTTATCAAGTCTTGATAGTGGTTATACTGCAAATGGAGTACTTGAGGTATTAGCGGATGGATATGGATTCATTCGTTCGGAAAATTATCTTCCAGGAGAGAACGATATATATGTATCCCCTTCTCAAATAAGAAGATTCAATTTAAAAACAGGAGATATTGTATCTGGTAATACAAGAGTAAAGACTGAAAAAGAGAAGTTCTCAGCATTGCTTTACGTTACTAGTGTAAATGGTTTTTCTCCTTCGGAGGCGCAGAAAAGAAAAAATTTCGAAGATTTAACTCCAATTTTTCCAAATCAAAGAATACGACTCGAAAGACCTGGAGCAAGTGTTGCAATGCGTGTGGTAGATATGGTTTCTCCTATTGGTAAAGGACAAAGAGGTATGATTGTTGCTCCACCAAAAGCAGGTAAGACAACATTGCTTAAAGATATTGCTAAATCAATTACTTATAATGATCCCAAAATGCATTTGATAATTCTTCTTATTGATGAAAGACCAGAGGAAGTTACAGATATAAAAGAGACTGTTGAAGGTGATAATGTTGAAGTTATTTATTCTACATTTGATGAGACCCCTGAACACCATAAGAGAGTGGCAGAAATGGTTATTGAAAGAGCTAGAAGAATGGTTGAACATGGTGCTGATGTTACAATTCTATTGGATAGTATTACGAGACTTGCAAGAGCATATAATCTAACTGTTCCACCAAGTGGACGTACACTTTCAGGTGGTCTAGATCCCGCTGCACTTCATATGCCAAAGAGATTTTTTGGTGCTGCGCGTAATATGAGAGAAGGTGGAAGTCTTACAATACTTGCAACTGCATTAGTAGATACGGGAAGCAAGATGGATGACATGGTCTTTGAAGAGTTCAAAGGAACAGGAAATATGGAACTTGTTCTTGATAGAAAGTTATCAGAAAAGAGAGTATTCCCTGCAATAGATATTGTAAAATCAGGAACACGAAGAGAAGATTTACTTTTAGAGACAGACGAACTTCAGGCATCTGAGACTATGAGAAAAGCATTAAATGGAATGAGAGCAGATGAGGCTGTCGAAAATATTCTTAATATGTTTGCACATACAAAGAATAATAAAGAATTCATTAATACAGTAAGAAAAAATAGAATTTTATAAAATACTATTGCAATGAATAGACTCATATGTTACAATAAATAAGCTGTTTATCGGGATGTAAACGGACGCAACGTGTCACTCTTGCAGTAAGTATCATATGCGGATCGGGCATACGGGTATAAAGAGTGTAACTAACAAATAAACGATAAGACATAGAAGAGGTGAAAATCATGAGAGAAGGAATCCATCCAGATTATTATCAGGCAACTGTTACTTGTAACTGTGGAAACACATTTGTTACAGGATCTACAAAACCAGAGATTCACGTAGAAATTTGTTCAAAGTGCCATCCATTCTATACTGGACAGCAGAAGGCTGCACAGGCTCGTGGACGTATTGAGCAGTTCAACAAGAAGTATGGTATGAAATAGAAGTAAAAGTTTCTGATAAGGTTGAGGTTGCAAAAGACCTCAACCTTTTTTGTGAGGGGAAAAGATGAAATATTCTGGAATTGGTGGACAGGCTGTTATGGAAGGCGTTATGATGAAGAATGAAGATAAATACGCCGTTGCAGTAAGAAAACCAAATCATGAAATTGAAATAAAAATTAGTGATTATACCGCTGGAAAAAGATTTCCAAAGATAAGGAAAGTACCAATAATCAGAGGAGTTTTTAGTTTCGTTGATTCTTTGTATTTAGGTATGAGTACACTAATGTATTCTGCTTCGTTTTTTGAGGAAGAGGAAGTAAGACCAAGTCAAAAAGAAGGGATTACAAAAGAAGAAAAAGAGAAACTAAAAAAGAAAGAGGATAAACAGGATAAGATTATGATGGGAGGTACCCTTGTTTTTTCAGTGGTTCTTGCTCTTGGGATTTTTTTTGCCTTGCCATATTTCTTGTCTAATTTCTTTGAAAAAATAATTAGCTCACAAATATTAATAGCGGCTATAGAAGGAATACTCAGATTGGCTATTTTTATTTTGTACATTTTGCTTATTTCACTTACTCCAGATATAAAAAGAACATTTATGTATCACGGAGCAGAGCACAAATGTATAAATTGTATTGAAAATGGGCTTGAACTTAATGTGTCAAATGTTAAGATGAGTTCTAAGCAACATAAACGGTGTGGGACAAGCTTTTTGCTTATAGTAATGCTTATTAGTATTGTTTTTTTTATGTTTATTCAGGTGGACTCAAAAGTTTTGCGACTTGTTTTGCGACTTGTTTTAATTCCTGTAATCGCAGGAGCGTCGTATGAGTTTATTCGCCTTGCAGGAAGATATGATAATGGAGTTTTAAATTGGTTAAGTAAGCCGGGATTGCTTATGCAGAAGCTTACGACGAAAGAGCCGGATGAAGATATGATAGAAGTGGCCATTGCTTCAGTTGAGGCGGTTTTTGATTGGAAGAAATGGCAGAAAGAAGAAGGGATATAAATGACATTTCGCGATGCAATGACGTGTGGGGAGAAAGTTCTTACATTGTCGAATGTGGTTGATGCAAAAAATGATGCATGGCTTTTGCTTGCAGAGGCATGTAAGATTGATCGTACATATTTCTATATGCATATGAATGAGGAAATATCTGATGAACAGGAATCAGAGTATAAGTCATTAATTAAGAAGAGGGCAGAACATGTTCCATTACAGTATATTATTGGTGAACAGGTTTTTATGGGTTTGGTATTTAAGGTGAACAGTAGTGTTCTTATTCCAAGACAGGATACAGAAACACTTGTTGAAGAAACACTTAAAAAGTGTAAACCAAAGATGAAAGTTCTTGATATGTGTACTGGATCTGGATGTATACTTATAAGTGTCATGAAAAATGTTTCTGATATTTCTGGTCTAGGTGTAGATATATCAAAGCAGGCTCTTAGTGTTGCAAAAGAAAATGCTAAGATAAATAAGGTAAATGCAGTATTTGAACAAAGTAATTTGTTTGATAAAATAAGAGAGAAGTTTGATATTATTGTATCAAATCCACCATATATAAAACGAGAAGATATTCCAAAACTTATGCCTGAAGTATATGTGTTTGAACCAATTGAGGCGCTTGATGGAATGGAAGATGGATTGTATTTTTATAGAAAAATTGTAAATGAAAGTATAGAACATCTTAATGAAGGTGGATATCTGCTTTTTGAAATTGGATGTGATCAGGGTGAGGATGTCTCTTCAATGATGAGATTTGCTGGTTACAAAGATGTTAAGGTGATAAAAGACCTTGCTGGGAACGATAGAGTTGTTTTAGGAATGAGGTAAAGATATGTTTGATAAGTTAGAGGATTTATTACATCATTATGAAGAGCTTATGAATACACTTAGTGAGCCGGATGTGGCTAATGATCCAAAGCGTTTTCAGAAGCTTATGAAGGAACAAAGTGACCTTGCACCGATTGTTGATGCATACAAAGAATACAAGCAGTGCAAGCAGAATATTGAAGATTCGCTCGCAATGTTAGATGAGGAATCTGATGAAGAAATGAGAGCCCTCGCAAAAGAAGAACTTAATGATTCTAAGGCTAGGGTTGAGGAATTAGAAGATAAATTAAAAATATTACTTCTTCCAAAGGACCCTAATGATGATAAGAATGTAATTGTAGAAATCCGTGCAGGTGCAGGTGGAGAAGAAGCTGCTCTTTTTGCGGCAGAAATTTATCGTATGTATGTGCATTACGCAGAGAGTAGACGTTGGAAGGTTGAGACTCTTGAAGCTGATGAAACTGGAATTGGTGGAATGAAGTCGGTTGATTTTATGGTTTCTGGTCAAGGTGCATACTCAGTGTTAAAGTATGAGTCTGGAGTTCATCGTGTACAGCGTGTACCAGAGACAGAGTCACAGGGAAGAATTCAGACATCAACATGTTCAGTAGCGGTAATGCCAGAGGCTGAGGATGTTGAGATTTCAATTGATGATAAGGATATTCGAATTGATGTAATGCGTGCATCTGGTAATGGTGGACAGTGTGTCAATACAACGGATTCGGCAGTGCGTCTTACACATTATCCTACTGGTATCGTAATTTATAGTCAGACAGAGAAGTCGCAGATCCAGAACAAAGAAAAAGCATTTGCACTTCTTCGTACAAAACTCTATGATTTAGAATTACAGAAAAAACAGGATGCTGAGTCAGAATTAAGACGTAGTCAGATTGGTACGGGAGATCGTTCTGAGAAGATTCGTACTTATAATTTCCCACAGGGACGTGTAACAGATCATAGAATCAATCTTACATTATATAAACTTGATAAGATTATGAATGGAGATATTCAGGAGATTCTTGATGCGTGCATAGCTGCTGACCAGGCAAAAAAACTTGCAAATATGGATGAAGATTAATAATCCACCCGGGAATATAAATTCCTGGGTATTTTTTTGATAAAAAACTAGTACTTATTTATCACAAATGATATAATGGAAAATAATAATGATAAAATACGGAGTGGTTATGTCAAAAAAATATTATGCTGTTAAAAAGGGTAGAACTCCAGGAATATATATGACTTGGGATGAGTGCAAAAAAATGGTTGATGGCTATCCAAATGCTATATATAAAAGCTTTAAAACATTAGAGGAAGCTGACATATTTATGGGAAAATCAAATAATAGTAAACCATGTATTACCCAAAAGGGAAGGACTGATTCTCTAGAATGTTTTGATGGTCCATATGCATTTGTGGATGGTTCTTTTAATTCAGTCACTGGAGTATATGGATATGGTGGTTTTTTGATAGTTGGGGATAAGAAATATAAAATCCAAGGTTCGGGAGATGATCCACAGATGGCTTCTATGAGAAATGTTGCTGGTGAAATTTTGGGAAGCATGGCTGCTATTGAGAAAGCTATCGAATTAAAGCTACCAGAGCTATCAATATATTATGATTATATGGGGATTGAAATGTGGGCAATTGGAGAGTGGAAGAGAAATAAAGAAGGCACAAAGAAATATTATGAGTTTATGCAGTCGATTAAGAATGATATTAAAGTAAAATTTGTAAAAGTAAAAGGTCATTCGGGAGTTGAAGGAAATGAAGAAGCTGACTTTCTTGCAAAAGAAGCAGTTGGGATATAGAAATAAGATGTATTGAGGGACGAAATATGATTAGATTTGATTATTCAGGATTATATGCTGTATTTGCAGCAGTAATGATTTTATTTATGCGTTATATTGGAAAAGAAAATGATAAAAAGACAAGACATTTAGCAAATCAGCTTAAGTTAGTTCTTTTGATGAATGTAGTATTCTTTTTAACTTTTGTTATAAGATATTTTGAGTATTATATATTTAGTCATTGTCTTATTCTTATACTTGAGGTGTGGATTTTATACTATTTACTGGAGTTTTCATGCATTTATGCAGGAGCTAAAAAATATGATTTGAAAAATGCACGAATCATTTTGTTTATTATATGTTCGTTGGATTCAGTAATGCTATTAGTTAATTCGTGTACACAAAAGTTCTTTGGATTTGATAAGGTAATTTTGCAAGATGGCGATATGTATATGAGACCAGTAATAAATTGCTGGTATTTGGTACATTTGATTTTCTGTACGCTCTTAGATGTGGCACTTGTACTTGTTATGATAAAACGGGCTCGTGAGATATCTGTTTTTTATATGAAAAGATATGTTACGGCAGGCGTAAGTTTTGCAATTGGCTTTTGTGTTTGTTTTGTCATAAGAATTGTTGGTAAACATTATAATTATCCTGTAGTAGTATTTCTCTCACTTGGAGAAATATTAATTTTTACACTGTTCTATTATTTACCAAAATGGCGTACTAACATGATGAAAGGTTTTATTATTGAGAATGTAACAGTTCCTCTTTTGATGTTTGACTGCGATGATGAACTGCAGGTTATCAACCAGCCAGGACAAGAACTTACAGAAGCCTTTTTGGGAATGAAACTTGATGAATATGTACAGAAGAGTGATTTAAAATATATTCTTACAAAAGAAAGACGAAAAGCTGGAAAAACAAAAGAATTTACCCTTACACAGATGAATAATAAGGGAGCATACCTGGTTCACGGGCAGGAACTTTGGAATGGTAAGAATTTTATTGGAACGCTTCTTGCATATGATGATATGTCAAATCAGGAAATACTAAAAGATGAAGTTACATTCCATGCAACAAGAGATAGCCTTACAGGACTTTGGAATAGGGAGTATTTTTCGGAACGTGCGAAAGAAATAATTAAAGAAAATCCAAATAAAGAATTTCTTCTTTTGATGTCAGATATCCATCAGTTTAAGATGTTTAATGATATTCTTGGTAAGAAGATGGGAGATGATTTGCTTATTACAATGGCAAATGGATTTATGACCAAGAAAAAAACTGACTGGATTCTTTCAAGATATGCAGGAGACAGATTTGCAATGCTTATTCCGGCAGAAGATTATGAGGAAACGGAGTTTCTTGAGTTTTGTAAGGGTATTATAGAGGAAAGAGATTATGCTCTTACAGTTCATTTTGCATTTGGAATTTATAATATTGTTGACAGAACATTAAGCGTTGAAGAAATGTGTGACAGGGCCACAATGGCTGTTGAAACAATAAGAGATAATCATAAACAGGTAATAGCATATTATGATGAGGAGATAAGAAAGAAACACCTGCATGCTGCTATGAGTGTTTCAGAGCTTGGAAAAGCATTAAAAGAAGGTGAATTTCAGTTATATCTTCAACCACAGATTGATACATTTGCAAATAAAATTATTGGTGGAGAAGCGTTAGTAAGATGGTTTAGTCCGAAGAAGGGGATGATTCCGCCATCAGAGTTTATTCAGGCATTTGAAGATAATGGAATGATAGCAGATCTTGACTGTTATGTATGGGAGTTAGCCTGTAAGCAACTAAAAAAATGGGAAGACGAAGGTTATGGAGACAGGAGCATTTCAGTAAATATTTCAGCAAAAGATTTTTATCTGGCAGATGTGTATAAGAGTATTACGTCTTTGATAAATAAATATAATTTAAATCCAAAACGCTTAAAGCTTGAGATTACAGAGACGGCATTCGTATTAAACGTAAAAGAGCAGATGAATCTTGTTGAAAGGCTACAGGCTGCTGGTTTTATAGTTGAGATTGATGATTTTGGAAGTGGATATTCATCACTTAATAGTTTAAAGGATATAAGAGCAGATGTTTTAAAACTTGATATGAAATTCTTTGAAAAATGTAGTGAGCCAGAAAGAGCAGAAAAAATTATTGAAAGTTCAGTTGATTTGGCGCATAATTTAAAGATGCCGGTAATTGCAGAAGGTGTTGAAGAGGCTGAACAGGTAGAGATGCTTAAACGTATTGGTTGTCGAATAATTCAGGGATATTTTTATTCTAAACCTCTTCCAATACCAGAATATGAAGAATTTTGTAAGAAATATGAGAATGAAGATATTCAGGATATTATCGACGAACTTAATAAATGCTAGTTAGGAGACTGTTATGAGTGTATTTAATGTAGAGTTAAAAAAAGTAGTAGATGATACATATGATATCGAGATAGGCTATGGTCTTATGGATAAGCTTGTTGAAGATATAGGCTGTGGTCTGGTTGGAAAAGTTAAGAAAATAGCTGTAATCACAGATAGTAATGTGCAAAATCTTTATGCAAAACCTATTTGTGAGAAACTTAACAAAAGTGGATACAATGTAGATATGTTTGTTTTTCCAGCGGGAGAGAAGAGCAAAACAAGAGAGACAAAAGCAAAGCTTGAGGATGCTATGCTTGAAAAAGGATATCGCAGAGATTGCTGTATTATTGCAGTAGGTGGTGGTGTTGTAACAGATCTTGCAGGATTTTTAGCTGGAACATTTGCAAGAGGGGTTCCGTTCATTAATTATGCGACAACATTATTAGCAGCAGCTGATGCTTCTGTTGGTGGAAAGACAGCTGTTGATACTCCATTGGCTACAAATCTTATTGGATTGTTTAATCAACCAAAGAAAGTATATATTGATATATCTACATGGTCTACACTTCCAAAGAGACAGGTTGCAAGTGGTATGGCTGAGACAATTAAGCATGCATGTATTGCAAATTTTGAGATGTTTGAATTTATTGAAGAAAATCTTGCTGATATAACGTCTTTCCAGAAATTTGCATGTGAGTATATTGCAGAAAATAATTGTAGAATAAAATATGATGTGGTTATGAAAGACGAGCGTGAGAGCGGCTTAAGAGAGATTCTTAATTTAGGACATACTGTTGGACGAGCGATAGAAACAGTAAGTGATTACAGGTTACTTCATGGTGAAGCTCTTGCAATAGGAATGGCAGCTCAGGTTATGCTCTCGGCAAGACTTGGATATATGTCGGAAGATCAGGCACAACGTGTAATTGATTTATATAATAAAGTTGGACTACCAACAACAATTCCGGATTATATAGATAGAGAAGAACTGGTTAAGAAGTTGTATACTGACAAGAAAGTAAGAGATGGAAAACTAAGATTTGTGATTCAAAAAGGAATTGGAGATATTGTTGAATTTACGCCTGGGGTATTTGCAAAAGCAATTGAAGAGGAACTTGCAAGAGAAATCATTATGGAGCTCTAGGCTACATAATGATAATTCCCTTTGTGTATTCATTGTAATTTGATGAAGCAGGAAAAGTTAAACTTCTGTAAAAATCTGATGCAAATATATCTTTTTCAAAAATAGTAATTTCATCTAAAGAAAGAATTTTAGAGGCATCTGCCACCTTTGTTATTATAGGCGCAGATGCTTTTTCTTTTATTTCATGAAGTAAAGATGATGCCTCTTTTTTAAATCCTAAAATTCTTAAATATGGTGAGTATGAAGTTTTTTGAAGAAGAGAATAGTCACTCTGTTTAATGTCAAGAAGAATGTGAAGCAAAACGCGTTTGATTCTTGATAATGTTAAATTTTTACTTTTTAATAAAGAACAAAATTGCTCATAATCAGTATATTTGTAAAGGTTGTTTGCAATTTTGCAGGAGAGTTCCTCTGTACAATCAGCAAAATTCTCATAGCCCTGATCTTTATATAATAGCAACTTATAATAGAGGGTTGATGATAAGGCTTCAGGAAATATCATCCTGGACGTATTTTTCATTAGTAAATTAAAAGTGCTTTCAGGGCAGGTTTTTTTGATATTTTCAGTTTTATTATTTGTTAAAAAATCACTGTTAATAAGGTGTCTTATACCTGTAGCAGAAGCAAATTCGGATTCGATTGTTTTGTCGTTATAACCACTTCCAATTCTTTGAATTGGGTAACCTTCCAATAAAAGGTTGTTATCTGCAAGAGAAAGCTCATATATTGCTTTTTCATATTCAAGTGCAAGTATATTATTGGGAAGTGAGAAAAAATTCTCAAGTAAACTTATATCGTCTTCGAATTTTTCTTGTAAAATAGTCATTAATGCTTTTTCTCGTGCAACTGGATAGGAGAGTCCGTTTTTTATATGCTGCTGTATTTGAGATTGAATTGTTTTAAAAAAATTATCATTTATCATTATTTTAACAATTTTTTTAAATAATTCATGATTATCATTTTCAACCCCGTAGCAGATTTGGTTAACTACCCCTGTACTATTTAAGATGTTTACACCAGTTCTTGCAAAATATTCAGCAGAAGAACAGGCTCCTATAGTAGGAAGCTCAATTACAATATCAGCTCCACCCAAAAGGGCCATCTTGGTTCTGGTGTATTTGTCTATCAGTGAGGGTTCGCCGCGCTGGACAAAATTTCCACTAATGGCTGTAATTATATAATCTGCATTTGTTTGAAGTCGAACTTCGTCTAATTGATATTTATGTCCGTTGTGAAAAGGATTATATTCTGCAATTATTCCTGCAACTTTCATATTGTCCTCCAAAATATACAAAAACTATTTTAATCATATCATATTTACCTCTTGTTTGATAAAAAAAATGAGTTTATAATAAAGTTAATGTGTAAAATAATATCGGAGGAAAAAAGAATGAATGTATTAGTAATCAATTGTGGTAGTTCTTCTCTTAAGTATCAGCTTATTGATTCAGATTCAGAGTCGGTGCTTGCAAAGGGAATTTGTGAGAGAATTGGAATCGATGGAAGATTAGTTTATCAGAAAGCTGGTCTTGACAAAGAAACAACACAGGCAGATATGCCAACTCATAAGCAGGCCATACAGATGGTTCTTGATGCAATTGTAAATGAAAAGACAGGAGCACTTAAATCATTATCAGAGATTGGTGCTGTAGGACATCGTCTTGTTCATGGTGGGGAGCATTTTGCAGCATCTACAATAATTACAGATGAAGTGCTTAAAGCGGTTGAAGAGTGTAGTGATCTTGCACCACTTCATAATCCGGCAAATATTATTGGTGTAAATGCATGTAAGGAACTTATGCCTAATACTCCAATGGTAGGTGTGTTTGATACAGCTTTCCATCAGACAATGCCAAGAAAGGCATATTTATATGGACTTCCAATCGAGTACTATGATAAATATAAGATTAGAAGATATGGATTCCATGGTACAAGCCATAGCTTTGTGTCAAAGAGAACAGCAGAATTTACAGGTTTAGATTATAACAACTCAAAGATTATTGTTGCTCATCTTGGTAATGGAGCATCAATTAGTGCGGTTTTAAATGGAGAATGTGTTGATACATCAATGGGTCTTACTCCACTTGAGGGCTTAGTGATGGGAACACGTTGTGGGGATCTTGATCCTTCAATCATTGAGTTTATTGCTAACAAAGAGAATCTTTCAATTTCAGAAGTTCTTAATATCCTTAATAAGAAGTCTGGTGTGCAGGGTATGTCTAAGGTATCAAGCGACTTTAGAGACCTTGAGGCTGCTTATAATGAAGGAAATGAGCTTGCAATTGACGCTGTAGAAGTATTTGCATACAGAGTTGCAAAGTATATTGGTTCATATGTTGCGGCTATGAATGGTGTAGATGCTATTGCCTTTACAGCAGGAATTGGAGAGAATACACAGTTTGTAAGAGAGAAGATAGTTGCATACCTTGGATATCTTGGAATTACTCTTGATAAGGAAGTTAATAAGGCAACATATTGGGGCGTTGAAGGATATATTTCAACTCCTGACTCTAAGGTTAAGGTTTGTGTAATCCCTACAGATGAAGAACTTGCTATATGTAGAGATACAGTTGCATTAGTTGAGGGAAAATAGTATTTTTTGTAAATTATTTGTTGACAAACAACTATATACTGTATATAATTGGTTAGGTGTGAATAGGAGAATACTATGACTATTGACGTTTCAACTATTGTTAAATCAGTTAATATGATTAAGACAGAAACTGTCGAATTAGAATTTGATAGTTTTGAGTCGAAAATGGGTACTTTTACTATTCTTAAAAAGTCACCTGTTACACTTGAGATTTCTAATCAGGAAAGCAAGCGGCTGCTAATTAGCGGAACTGTGGATATCGAAGTGGCAATACCGTGTGACAGATGTTTGGAAGATGTTCCAACAAATATCCATTTTAATATCGACAAGACACTTACAATTGGTGAAAGCATTGTTGATGAAGAGATGGAAGAAACAGACTACCTGATTGGGTTTGAACTGGATGTAGAGAAATTAGTCTACGCCGAGATTTTGGTGAACTGGCCGATGAAAGTTCTGTGCAAGGACGACTGTGAAGGAATTTGCAGGGTCTGCGGGATGAACTTGAATAAGGGCACCTGCAATTGCGAACGTTCAGAACTAGATCCAAGAATGGCAGCAATCCAAGATATATTTAACAAGTTTAAGGAGGTGTAAACAAATGTCAATTTGTCCAAAGAATAAATCTTCTAAGGGAAGAAGAGATAAGAGAAGAGCAAACTGGAAGATGTCTGCTCCAACTTTAGTTAAGTGCAGCAAGTGTGGTTCTTTAATGATGCCTCATCGCGTTTGCAAGAAGTGCGGTTCTTATAACAAAAAGCAGATCGTTACTGTTGACTAATTAAAAATGATTATGAGGATTCGAGAGGTTTTGTCCTCTCGAATTTTTTTGCGTTATGGGAAATGTATTGTAGAAAATTCTTTGTTCTTGATTTATATAATGACTTATAGTATATTTTCTAATAGATAAATAAGGAGGGCTATTGATGCAGACAATTACAAGAGTTGCGGTTGATGCTATGGGCGGAGATAATGCACCTTTAGAAATAGTAAAAGGTGCGATTGATGCTGTAAATAACCGTGATGATATAAAAGTTTTTCTTATTGGACAGACAGCTTTAATAGAGAAAGAACTTGCTAAATATAACTTTTCGAAGGAAAGAGTTGAAGTAATTGATGCTCCAGAAGTGATTGAGATGGCGGAACCACCAGTAATGGCTATCCGTAAGAAAAAACAG
The DNA here is from genome assembly GCA_036309425.1 of Agathobacter sp. Classification (GTDB taxonomy): domain Bacteria; phylum Bacillota; class Clostridia; order Lachnospirales; family Lachnospiraceae; genus Roseburia. The sequence goes on along the minus strand of JAXJTU010000014.1, from coordinate 81,634 downwards.
TCATCAATTGTTGTGGGAATGAATATGGTTAAGCATAAAGAAGCTGACGCATTTGTTTCGGCCGGTAGCACTGGTGCTGTTTTGGTTGGCGGACAGCTTATTGTTGGTCGAATTAAGGGTATACAAAGACCACCACTTGCACCACTTATTCCTACAGAGAAAGGTGTGTCATTACTCATCGATTGTGGAGCAAATGTTGATGCCAGATCAGAGCATTTGGTTCAGTTTGCAAAAATTGGATCTATCTATATGGAGAACATTTTGGGAAAGAAGAATCCAAAAGTTGCAATTGTAAATATTGGTGCAGAAGAAGAAAAAGGTAATGCCTTAGTTAAGGAGACAATGCCAAAACTTCGTGAGTGCAAAGAAATTAATTTTGTTGGAAGTATTGAAGCAAGAGATATTCCAAATGGTGATGTGGATGTAATCGTATGTGAGGCTTTTGTTGGAAATGTTATTTTAAAATTATATGAAGGACTTGCATCGACATTAATGGGAGTTATTAAGAAAGGGCTTCTTAGTACATTTGTTAGTAAAATTGGAGCAATGCTTGCATTACCATCCCTTAAGAAATCCCTTAAGAATTTTGATACAACAAAGCATGGTGGAGCACCACTTCTTGGACTTAACGGTCTTGTAGTAAAGACTCATGGAAGTTCGAAAGCAAACGAGATTATGAATTCAATTTACCAATGTGTTGCTTTTAGAGAGCAGGATATCAATGGTAAAATAAGAGAGAATATAACAGACACGAATATCGAAGAAGTGTAGAAAGGAAAGGATTATGGAATTCGAAAAGCTTAGAGACATTATAGTTGAGGTATTAAATGTAGACGAAAGTGAAGTAAAGTTAGAGGCAACTTTTGTTGATGATTTAGGTGCAGATTCACTTGATGTGTTCCAGATTATCATGGGACTTGAGGAAGAGTTTGATATTGAGATTCCAAACGAGGAAGCTGAGAAAATAGTAACAGTTGGAGATGCTGTAGAGCAGATTAAGAATGCTATTAATAATCAGTAGGAGATGATATAAATATCAAAGGAAAGCCCTTTTATTAAAGGGCTTTTCGTTTTGATATGGAAAGGAATAAAATGGCGGATATTAAATTATTTCAGGAGAAAATAGGATACACATTCTCTAATGAAGCCTTACTTAGACAGGCGCTTACTCATAGTTCTTATGCAAATGAAAAAAGAATGAAGAAACTTTCTGATAATGAAAGATTGGAATTTTTAGGTGATGCAGTACTTGAAATAGTATCAAGTGAATTTTTGTTTCACAATTATCCCAACAAGCCAGAGGGAGCACTTACTAAATTAAGAGCAAGTATAGTCTGTGAACCAACTTTGGCACTATGTACAGAGGAGATTGAGCTTGGAAATTACATTTTTTTGGGCAAAGGAGAAGAGCAGACTGGTGGAAGAAAACGTAAATCGATTTTATCAGATGCATTAGAGGCGGTGATTGGTGCGATTTATCTTGATGGTGGTTTTGCTAATGCAAAAGAGTTTATTAATAAATTTATTCTTACAGATATTGAGCATAAGCATCTCTTTTATGATAGCAAGACTATCCTGCAGGAGGTAGTGCAGGGAATGCACAAAAATTTAAAATATGTTCTTATAGATGAATCAGGCCCTGATCACAATAAGAGCTTTTCAGTAGATGTATTAATTGGGGATGATGTGATTAGTAGTGGTACTGGTCATACAAAGAAGGCGGCTGAACAGGAGGGGGCCTACAAGGCTCTCATAAAGTTGCGTAAAGAATAGGAGTATTTATGTATCTTAAGAGTTTGGAAATACATGGATTTAAATCTTTTGCCAACAAGATAGTTTTCGATTTTCATAATGGAATTACTGGTATTGTTGGACCAAATGGTAGTGGTAAAAGTAATGTTGCAGATGCTGTTCGTTGGGTTTTAGGAGAACAGAGTATCAAGCAGCTTAGAGGTGCATCGATGCAGGATGTAATTTTTGCAGGTACAGAGAATCGTAAACCTCTTAGCTACGCCTATGTTGCTATTACACTCGATAATTCAGATCATCAGCTTGCAATAGATTATGAAGAGGTTACTATTGCAAGAAGATTGTATCGTTCAGGTGAGAGTGAATATCTTATCAATGGAATTGTATGTAGATTAAAAGAAGTTACAGAATTATTTTATGATACTGGTATTGGTAAAGAAGGATATTCTATCATTGGACAAGGACAGATTGATAAAATTCTAAATGGTAAGCCAGAGGAACGAAGAGAGCTTTTTGATGAGGCTGCTGGTATAGTTAAATATAAAAAAAGGAAAAATACAGCACAAAAGAAGCTTGATAGCGAAAGAGAGAATCTTATACGTGTAAATGATATTTTATCTGAGCTTGAAAGACAGGTTGGTCCACTTGAAAGACAATCTGAAAAGGCAAAAACTTATCTGAAAAAGAAGGAAGAACTTAAGTCGTATGATGTAAATATGTTCATTCTTGAGTCAGACAGAATTGCCACATCAAAAAAAGAGGTGGAAGAAAAATATAAGATTGCGGATGAACAGTTGCAGGAAGCGAATGCATCATATGACAGAATAAAAAGTGAGTATGAGAAGCTTGAGTCTGATATGAAAGAGATGGATGAGAAGATTAATTCTATTCGTGAGACAATTACAAGTACCTCATCAACAAGACAGAAACTTGAAAGTCAGATTCAGTTGCTCAAGGAGCAGATTCATACTGCAGAAATGACAGATGAACATCTTCAAAGTCGTCTTGATTCAATCGATAAAGAAAAGGAAGAAAGATTTACAGCTCGTAATGAATATGATGAGCAGAAAGCACAGTTAGATAAGCAGTTAGAAGAAATTGATGGAAGAAGGAAAGCGGCAACTGATAAATTGGAAGCTATTCAGGCAGAGGTTGCAAGATGTAATGCTGGTCTTGAGAATGGTCAGACAGAGCTTATCTCTTTACTTCAGAATAAGGCATCGATTCAGTCTAAACTTCAAAGATGTGACACAATGCTAGAACAAATTAATATCAGAAAAGCTGAACTTACTCAAAGACTTTTAGCTCGTAAGACAGAAGAAGCAGGTCTGAGCAGTATTTTAGAAGGCTATAAAAATGATTTAGAAAAAGTTAGTGCCCACATCCGAGAATTAAAAGAAAAAGAGCAGAATGCTGTTAAAGCCGATGCAGAGTGGAAATTAAAGGCACGAGAAAATTCTAAGCTTATCGAAGAGAGTCAGACTAGATTCCACAAATTAGAGTCAAGACTCGAGTCTTTGAAAAATATTGCAGAAAGATATGATGGATATGGAAACAGTATTAGAAAAGTCATGGAGCAAAAAAAGGATAATCCAGGACTTCTCGGTGTAGTATCAGACCTTATTCAGGTTGATAAGCAGTATGAAATTGCAATTGAGACTGCATTAGGAGGAAATATTCAAAATATTGTAACTGAGGATGAGGCTACTGCCAAGAAGATGATTTCTTTTTTGAAGCAGAATAGACTAGGTAGGGCTACGTTTCTTCCACTCACAAGTGTTTCTGCAAGAAGCAATCCTAAGAATGAGAAAGCACTAGGAGAAAGTGGTGTTATCGGTCTTGCGAATGAGCTTGTAAAATGTGATTCTAAATATGATGAAATTGCAGCCTATTTGTTAGGAAGAGTTCTTGTTGTTGATACAATTGATAATGCCATATCTCTTGCTAAGAAAAATCACTATTCATTACATATTGTTACACTTGAAGGTGAATATTTAAGCCCAGGTGGTTCAATGACTGGTGGTGCATTTAAAAATTCTTCAAATCTTCTTGCCAGAAACAGAGAGATTGAAGAGTTAGAGATAAAACTTAATCAGACAAAGAAAGAATTAGATTCCCAGAAGAACAGAGCGGAAGAAATTGCAACAGCACGTGTTTTAAATGGGGATGAGCTTGAGGAGATTAAGAAAGAACTTCAGGAACAGTATATTCTTCAAAATACTGCAAAGATGAACTATGACAGAGCAAATCAGCAGATGTCTGAAAGTGAAAGTGTTTTCTCGGGACTTATGAACGAGAACAAAGAAATTGAGTCCCAGGTTAAAGAAATTAATGATAATAAGAAACAGATTGCTGATGAGATAGAATTTTCTAAGAAGAGAGAACAGGAAATTGCAGAAGAAAGTAAGGAGTTCCAAAGTATCTTAGAAAAGCAGACTGCTTTTGAACAGGAAGCAATAGAAGAGGTTAATGCAGTATCACTTGAAGCAGCAGGAATAGAAAAGACAATAGAATTTGTAGTTGAAAATATCACTCGTATAGACAGTGAAATTTCAAAGTTTGATACCGAAAGAAATAGTCTTGTAGAGAATGCTAAGACAGCAAAAGATGATGCTGTTAAAAAGCAAAAAGATATCGAAGAAATTGAAAAAACGATTCTTGCATCAGAAAGCACAAATACACAGCTTGATGAAGAACTTAAGAAAAATAAGGAAATCAGAGAGCAGATGGCTGAGGATTATCGTGGCTTTTTCACGAAACAGGAAGAGGTTTCAAAGACAAGAAATGATCTTGATAAAGAAATATTCCGTCTTAATAATCAAAGAGAAAAGCTAAAAGAGGCTGAAGAATATCAGACAAATTATATGTGGCAGGAATATGAACTTACACCACATGCTGCATTTGAACTTAAGAATGAGGAGTATAATGATCTTACACAGTTAAAGACTCTGATTACAGAAATTAAGGATGAAATCCGCAAATTAGGTGATGTAAATGTTAATGCCATTGAGGAATATAAAGAAGTATCAAAGAGATATGAATTCCTAAAGGGGCAGCACGATGATCTTATTGAGGCAGAACAGACTCTAATAGGAATAATAGAAGAGCTTGATACCGGAATGCGTAATCAGTTTACAGAAAAATTTGCAGAAATTCAAAGAGAGTTTGATAAGACATTTAAGCAATTGTTTGGTGGAGGTCATGGTACACTTGAACTTGTAGACGGTGAGGATATCTTAGAGTGTGGTATCGGCATAATTGCCCAGCCACCAGGCAAGAAGCTTCAGAATATGATGCAGCTTTCCGGAGGAGAGAAGGCGCTTACAGCAATAGCGCTCTTATTTGCAATCCAAGCGCTTAAACCTTCACCGTTTTGTCTATTAGACGAGATTGAGGCTGCGCTTGATGATTCAAATGTATCTAGATTTGCAACATATCTAAATAAGCTTACAGCTAATACTCAGTTTATTGTTATTACACACCGTCGAGGAACAATGAATGCAGCGGACCGATTATACGGTATCACAATGCAGGAGAAGGGTGTATCTACACTTGTATCTGTAAACCTTATTGAGAGTGATCTTGACGAGTAGAATAGGAGAGGAAATGGGTAATTCAGAAAAAAAAGGATTTTTTAGTAGATTAGTTTCAGGTCTTACAAAGACCAGAGATAATATTGTATCTGGAATTGATGCTGTATTTAGTGGATTTTCAAAGATTGATGAGGACTTCTATGAGGAATTGGAAGAAATTCTTATCATGGGCGATTTAGGAGTCAGAGCCACAGAGGCTATTCTTGATGATTTAAGAGATAAGGTAAAAGCACAGCATATCAAGCAGCCAGAGGACTGCAAGCAGCTTCTTATTGATAGTATCAAAGAGCAAATGAAGGTTGAGGATACAGCATACCGTTTTGAGAATGAAAAGTCTGTTGTGCTCGTTATTGGAGTAAATGGTGTTGGAAAGACAACAACAGTAGGAAAACTTGCAGGAAAGCTTAAAAATCAGGGGAAAAAGGTTGTTATCGCAGGTGCTGATACATTCCGTGCTGCAGCTGGAGACCAGTTAAAGGAGTGGGCAGACCGTTCAGGAGTTGACATGATTGGAGGCTCAGAGGGAGCTGATCCGGGCTCTGTAGTATATGATGCAACAGCAGCAGCAAAGGCTCGTAATGCTGATGTGCTTTTGGTTGATACAGCAGGACGTCTTCATAATAAGAAGAATCTTATGAACGAGCTTGGTAAAATCAATAAGATTTTGGAGAATGAGTATCCGGATGCCTACAGAGAGACTCTTGTAGTTTTAGATGCTACAACTGGACAGAACGCATTAGTACAGGCTAAGGAGTTTTCAGAGGTTGCAAAGATTTCGGGAATTGTACTTACCAAGATGGATGGAACCGCAAAGGGAGGTATTGCTGTAGCAATCCAGTCTGAGCTTTCTGTTCCAGTAAAGTACATAGGAGTTGGAGAAACAATTGATGATTTACAGAAGTTTGATTCTGACGATTTTGTCAATGCACTATTTGATTGCGGAGAGAAGGAAGAGTAATTTTTTCAATAGTTACTAAGAAATTATAAAAAGAAAGAAGGAATGAATGTCATGCTGACATTGGATAAATTTGAAGAAGCTAGTGAAAAGGTAAAAGAGGTCACATTAGAGACTAAGCTTGTATATAGTGATTTTTTGAGTGACCAGACAGGAAATAAGGTTTATCTTAAGCCTGAGAATATGCAGTTTACTGGAGCTTACAAGGTAAGAGGTGCATACTATAAGATTAGTACACTTACGGATGAGGAGCGTGCAAAGGGACTTATTACTGCATCAGCCGGTAATCATGCACAGGGTGTGGCATATGCTGCAAAATGCTATGGCTGTAAGGCTGTAATTGTAATGCCAACAACAACACCACTTATCAAGGTTAACAGAACAAAGAGCTATGGTGCAGAGGTTGTTCTCTACGGAGATGTATATGATGAGGCTTGTGCAAAGGCTTACGAGCTTGCAGAGAAGGAAGGATATACATTTATCCACCCATTCGATGACCTTGCTGTTGCAACAGGTCAGGGTACAATTGCAATGGAGATATTTAAGGAGCTTCCACTTGTAGAGACTATCCTTGTTCCAATCGGAGGAGGCGGACTTGCAACAGGTGTTTCAACACTTGCAAAGCTTCTAAATCCAAAGATCAAGGTGATCGGTGTCGAGCCTGCTGGTGCAAATTGTATGCAGAAATCCTTTGAAAAGGGGGAAGTAACTACACTTCCTTCGGTTAATACAATTGCAGATGGTACTGCAGTTAAGACACCGGGAAGTAACATCTTCCCATATATTAAGCAGAATCTAGATGAGATTATCACAGTTGAGGATGATGAGCTTATCGGAGCATTCCTTGATATGGTAGAAAATCACAAGATGGTAGTAGAGAATTCAGGACTTCTTACAGTTGCAGCTCTTAAGCATTTAAAGGCAGAAGGAAAGAGAGTTGTATCTATTTTAAGTGGTGGAAACATGGATGTTATCACGATGTCTTCAGTAGTTCAGCAGGGACTAATATTTAGAGACAGAATCTTTACAGTTTCTGTTTTGCTTCCTGATAAGCCGGGCGAGCTTGCAAAGGTATCAGATACACTTGCAAAAGAACAGGGTAATGTAATCAAGCTTGAGCATAACCAGTTCGTATCTACAAACAGAAGTGCTGCAGTAGAGCTTAGAATTACACTTGAGTGTTTTGGAACAGAGCATAAGAATCAGATTCTTAAGGCACTTGAGAAGGCAAATTACAAGCCAAAGGTTGTACGAACAATGATTTAATATTTGCTAATAAAAATATTTTAAAGTGTCAAGCAAAAAAGCTTGACACTTTTTGCGTAGTGTTGTATATTAGCTAAGGTGACAAATTATGGATGAAAAATTACGGCTAACATATTTATATGATTTTTATGGAGAGTTGCTTAACGACAGGCAACGCCAGATATATGAGGATTCAGTCTTTAATGATTTATCACTTGGTGAGATTGCCAGAGAAGAGGGCATTTCGAGGCAAGGTGTTTCCGACATGGTTAAGCGAGTTGAAAAGAAATTAGAAAGTTATGAATCAAAATTAAGACTTGTCGAGAAATTTATTTCGATAAGAGAAGATGTTGAAAAAATTCATTTGTTAGCAGCTGATTTTAAGGAGTTACAAAATATTGAGATTATGAATGATATCGAAACAATTTCGAATCAGATATTAGAGGAGCTATAGTATGGCATTTGACAGTTTATCAGAAAAACTGCAGAACGTATTTAAGAACCTTAGAAGCAAGGGCCGACTTACGGAGGATGATGTCAAGGCAGCTCTTAAGGAAGTTAAGATGGCACTCCTTGAGGCCGATGTTAACTTCAAGGTAGTTAAGACGTTTACCAAAACAGTTCAGGAAAGAGCAATTGGTCAGGATGTTATGAACGGTCTTAATCCAGGACAGATGGTTATTAAGATTGTTAATGAAGAGATGATTAATCTTATGGGTTCTGAGACAACAGAGATTGCTTTTAGACCTGGTAAAGAGCTTACAGTCATCATGATGGCAGGACTTCAGGGTGCTGGTAAGACAACTACCACTGCTAAGATTGCCGGAAAGCTTAAGCAAAAGGGTAAGAAAACACTTCTTGCAGCTTGTGATGTATACAGACCGGCAGCTATTGAACAGTTGCAGATTAATGGTGAAAAACAGGGTGTTGAAGTATTCTCAATGGGTGATAAGAATAAACCTGAGGATATTGCTAAGGCAGCAGTTGCCTATGCAAAGAAGAATGAATTCAATGTTCTTATTATAGATACTGCAGGACGTCTTCATGTAGATGAGGATATGATGGATGAGCTTATCCGTGTAAAGGAAGCAACAGATGTATTCCAGACACTCTTAGTTGTCGATGCGATGACTGGACAGGATGCAGTTAATGTAGCCAAGACCTTCGATGAGAAGATTGGAATAGACGGAGTTGTTCTTACAAAGTTAGATGGTGATACAAGAGGTGGTGCGGCACTTTCAATAAGAGCTGTAACAGGAAAACCAATTCTCTATGCAGGAATGGGAGAGAAGCTTTCAGACCTTGAACAGTTCTATCCTGACAGAATGGCATCCAGAATCCTTGGAATGGGAGATGTGCTCTCGATTATCGAGAAGGCGCAGGAGAACATTGATGAGGAGAAAGCCAAAGAGCTTGAGCAGAAGATGCGCAAGAATGAATTTGACTTTGAGATGTACCTTGAGTCAATGCAGCAGATGAAGAACATGGGTGGTCTTTCAAGTATCATGGGTATGATGCCAGGACTTGGGGGCAAGATGCCGGATATTGATACAGATGAGGCAGAGAAATCAATGGCTCGTCTTGAGGCTATGATATATTCCATGACACCAGAAGAGAGAACTAATCCAAAGCTTTTAAATCCGAGCAGAAAGAACAGAATTGCTAAGGGTGCAGGAGTTGATGTTGCTGCGGTTAACAAGATGGTTAAGCAGTTCGAACAGTCCAAGAAGCTTATGAAGCAGATGGGCGGTTTAGGAGGCAAGAAAGGAAAACGTGGCGGCTTAGGTGGAATGTTTAAGGGCTTACCTTTCTAATAATTTTTAAAACTTAGTTAACAAAAGTTAATAATAACTTTTGATATATATTACACTTTTATTTATTTTAAGGAGGAAACTAAAATGGCAGTAAAGATTAGATTAAGAAGAATGGGACAGAAGAAGGCTCCTTTCTATAGAATCGTAGTTGCAGATTCAAGATCTCCAAGAGATGGAAGATTTATCGAGGAAATCGGAACTTACGATCCAACTAAGGATCCAAGCGACTACCATGTAAACGAGGAGTTAGCAAAGAAGTGGTTAGCTAACGGTGCTCAGCCAACAGAGACAGTAGCAAGAATCTTCAAGAAGGCTGGAATCGAGAAATAAGATAACGAGGTAAATGCAATGAAAGAATTAGTAGAAGTAATTGCAAGAGCTCTTGTTGATAACCCGGATGAGGTAACTGTAACTCAGACAGAGAATGAGAAGGCTATAATTTTAGAGTTACGTGTTGCACAGTCTGATATGGGCAAAGTTATTGGCAAGCAGGGTCGTATAGCTAAGGCAATACGTTCTGTAGTTAAGGCCGCAGCCTCAAAAGAAGACAAGAAGGTTATTGTTGAAATCATGCAGTAATCATGAGCCTGTTTCATACTATATGAGACAGGCTTTTCACGTTATATGAAATACTTTGTATTTCACTCTTTGATTTTATAGATATACTTTATTGTAAGATTAAGAAAGCGCAGGTAGAACGTATGGAAGACGTTTTCAAGGTAGGAGTTATTACATCAACTCATGGAATTAGGGGCGAAGTAAAGGTTTACCCTACAACAGACGATGTTAACCGTTTTAAAAAATTAAAGAAGGTTATTTTGGATAATGGTAAAGAAAAACTGGATATGGAAATTGCATCGGTTAAGTTTTTTAAGAATATGGTAATTCTTAAGTTTAAAGGAATTGATAACATTAACGATGTTGAGAAATATAAAAAAGCAGAGCTTTATGTAACAAGAGAGAATGCTGTTAAGCTAAAAAAGGATGAGTATTTTATAGCTGACCTTATTGGCCTTAAGGTTACTTCTGATGAAGGAGAAGACCTAGGAGTAATTGATGATGTGCTTCAAACTGGTGCTAATGATGTATATATTATTAAGAAGCAGGGAGCGGCTGACCTTTTGGTTCCGGCAATTAAAGATTGTATCAGGGAAGTTGATATAGAGGGAGGAGCAATGCTTGTTCATCTTCTTCCAGGTTTAAGGGATTAGCAGGATTTTTGAGTAGATAATTAGATTTATAAAAAATGCAGGTATTAAAATGAATTTTCATGTTTTGACATTATTTCCGGAAATGATTGAGCAGGGCCTGTCTACCAGTATTACAGGACGTGCCCTAGAACAGAATATTATAGGATTAAATACGGTAAATATCAGAGACTTTTCTGTTGAAAAGCATGGTAAGGTTGATGATTATACTTATGGTGGCGGAGCAGGAATGCTTATGCAGGCTGAACCTGTATACAGGGCATACAAGTCTGTGGAAGAGAAAATTCCAAAGAATAGAACAAAGAGAGTGATATATGTAACACCTCAGGGGCAGACCTTTACCCAGCAGAAAGCAAAAGAATTATCTGGTGCAGATGATTTGATTTTCTTGTGTGGACATTATGAGGGAATCGATGAGAGGGTGCTTGAGGAAGTGGTTACGGATTATATTTCTATTGGAGATTATGTACTTACCGGAGGAGAGCTTGCAGCAATGGTTATGATTGATGCAATAGCAAGACTTGTTCCGGGAGTACTCCATAATGATGTATCGGCTGAGACAGAATCTTTTCATGGGAATCTTTTGGAATATCCGCAGTATTCAAGGCCGGCTGAATGGCATGGCAAGAAGGTTCCGGAGGTTTTATTGTCTGGTAATCAGAAGAATATTGATAAGTGGCGCCTTGAAAAGTCTCTAGAGAGAACAAGGGAGCGCAGACCGGATTTATATATGGTTTATAAAGATTTGGCAGATTGTAAAGAAAAGATGCTAAAACAGAAGCTTCTTCATATAGATATGATAGAGCTTATTAACCGTGGCAGGGCAAAAATGCTTTTTGATGACAATGGTCTGATAGTCCTTAAGGATAATGATACAGGCATATATTATTACACTGATAATTTTAAGACCGAGCAATCCGTAGATTCTTTTTTTATAAATGATGAAGATTATCTGCTTGTAGTCCATAGTGAAAAAACAGCAGAACAGTTTATGCAGAATGAAAGTATGGAGCTTATCTGCAGCTGTTATTTGTCTACTTATACAAAAAGAGAAAAAGCCCCAGTGACAAACCTTTATCGTCCTGACGGAAAACCATTAGAAAATGGTAATGCAAAGGGGCTTTGTATAAGAACTCTTGGAATAGAGCACAGTGAGCTGGTTATGGAGGCTCATCCTGATCTTGAGGAGGATTACTTAGAACAGCAGGTGAAATCGGGACAGATGATTGGTGCATTTATTGATGAAATTTTAGTTGGATTTGCCGGTATGAATGATACTGGTGATATTGGTCTTTTGTATGTTTATCCAAATTACAGAAGAAAACATATTGGAAAAGCATTACTAACATATATGGTAAATCAATCACTTGAAAATGGGCATATACCATATTGCATGATTGAAGAGGGAAATGAATCTGTAATTGCACTTCAGAAAGATATGGGAATGTATATTTCGAAAACTCCTATATTCTGGCTAAAATATAGTAATTAGTACTTTTGGACTTGGAATCATAGTACTTTTGTTATATAATTAATATAATTTATGTATTCGGAGGTGCTATATGAGTTATAATTTGCAGAGAAAAGACTTAAATCCAAGCCAGATTAAGAGGTCTAATAAGATTATGGGGGCATCGCTTACACTCATTTTTACTCTTTTTATGGTTATCGCGTTGCTGGCAGATAGTACAGGATTTATTCCAAAACCAGTACAGGCACTATTTTATTTATTAATGATTGTTGCAACTTTCTTTTATGTTAAGAAGAATATTACAGAGAGAAAATCAATGATTGTACTAGCGCTTATGTTTTCTTTGGGATATGCATTTATGGTATTTACGCATGATGGAAGTACAATGATGCTTGTTTTTCCACCTCTTATGGTTATGACAGTATATCTTAGTGAGATTCTTATAATTTGCGGATGCGGTATGACATTTTTAATTATAGCATGCAGAATGGGATATTTTCTTATGACAGGAAAGATGACAGACTGGGAGAAGAATTCTTGTCTTATGGTGCTGTTTTGTCTTGTTATCTGTGTATATGGCGGTTGCAGAGCTGTACATATGCTTATTGACTACAGTAAGGAAGAGACTGACGCTGTTAAGAAGAAGGCAGCACATCAGTTAAAAGTAGCTGATGAGGTGTCAAGAATTGTAGGAGAGCTTGATGTTGAATTTAGAAATGTAGTGGCTGAACTTGCAGATTTAAATACTTCTTTAAATGATACATCAATGGCTATTGATGAAATTTCTAATGGTGCTGAGCATACTGCGGATGCAACAGTTAACCAGGTTGAGATGACTAATGAAATCCAGAATCGTCTTGAGACAACAAATGAGGCTGCAGTAAATGCCCAGAATGTTACAACGGAGCTTATGGATACTATAGCTTATGGTAAGAAATCTTCAGATGAACTGGCACAGCAGTCGGTACTTGTAGATGAAAATACAAGTCAAATTTCTAATACTGTTAATCATCTGGTTGAAAATGTTGGTAAAGTTTCAAGTATTACAGAATCTATTCTTAATATTTCTTCACAGACAAACCTTCTTGCGTTAAATGCTTCAATTGAGGCTGCAAGAGCTGGTGAGGCCGGAAAAGGATTTTCTGTAGTTGCGGAACAGATACGTAAACTTGCAGAAGAGACAAGAGAATCAACAGAAATGATTACGGAAATTATTACTGAGCTTACTGCGGTAACAAATGATACACAGCAGGGATTGGCACAGTCTGTTGAGAGTATTAATAAACAAAGAGAAATGGTAAATGCTGTAAATGAAAGCTTTAATGTTGTAGAAGAAGGTATTACAAAGCTTGTAGAAGGCATTACAGTAATGAATGAAGAAGTAGGTGCAGTAATGGATGCAAATAGCGTTATTGTAGATGGAATTTCTACTTTGTCTGGAATTTCTCAGGAAATTTCGGCCAATATAATAACGAGCCGGGATGATATTGGAGTTCTAAACGAAGGTATGGATTCATTTGCAGGAATAGTTCAGGGTACGTTTGAACAGCTTCAGGAACTTAAAGAGGTTGCAACTTCTGATTCATAAAATTTGGTAAAATAGAGTTACAAGGATGTTGAGAATATTTGGATTAAAAAAAGCTTGCAATATATAGAGTATTCTGATATAGTATCAATGTTGTGAGTAAAAAGTGATGGTCCTCTGTTGCGAAAATAGTAGTAGCATTAAGAACGTCAAGATTATTAGGAGGTCACAAAATGAACGCAAGTGAAATTATTAAGAGCATCGAAGCTGAGCAGTTAAAGGCAGAGGTTCCTGCATTTAACGTAGGTGATACTGTAAAGGTTTACGGTAAGATCAAAGAGGGTAACCGTGAGCGTATCCAGGTTTTCGAGGGAACAGTAATTAAGAAGCAGAACGGAAGCAACCGTGAGACATTTACAGTTAGAAAGCTTTCTAACGGTGTAGGTGTTGAGAAGACATGGCCACTTCACTCTCCAAACGTAGAGAAGGTTGAAGTAGTACGTATGGGTAAAGTACGTCGTGCTAAACTTTACTACTTAAGAGATAGAGTTGGTAAGGCTGCTAAAGTTAAAGAGAAAGTTAAATAATAACGCTTTCATTAAAGACGAGGATTTTTATCCTCGTCTTTTTTTGACACTTTGCTGTTTATTTTGTACAATAATGTGAGTGTATAGACATAATGTGTAGATAAATAATGATTGGAGTTATCATGGCTAGAAGAAGTGGTTTGAATTTTAGAAAACAAAGAAGAAAATTGAATTTTCCACTAATTAAGGAAATAACAGCATGGATTGTAGAAGCGGCGATAGTAATACTGATAGCATATGTAATAGAAAGTTCCTTTGGTGTTAGAACTACTGTTGTAGGACAGTCCATGGAATCAACGCTTAATACTAATGATCAGATTTTGATTAATAAGTTTGTATATATGATTACTCACCCTAAAGCAGGAGATGTTGTTGTATTTTTACCGAATGGTAATGAAAAGTCACATTATTATGTAAGACGAGTGATTGCAACACCAGGAGATACTGTTTTGATACAGGATGGAGCTGTATATGTTAACGGACAGTTTTATTCTGAAAAAACAGAAGTTGCATCAATAGATGACCCAGGGATTGCAGGGGAGGAGATTAAACTTGGTAAAGATGAATATTTTGTATTAGGTGATAATCGAAATAATAGCGAAGATAGTAGATATGCAAATATTGGTAATATAAAAGAAGATTATATTATTGGTAAAGCATGGTTTAGAATTTCATCAATAAGCAGTATGGGATTTATTAAATAAAGTATATTTTAGAATAAAAGTAAGGAAATAGGTGAATTATGAATTTTCAGTGGTATCCAGGTCATATGACCAAAGCAAAACGTCAGATGCAGGAAGACATCAAATTAATAGATTTAGTTATTGAACTTGTTGATGCTAGAATTCCATTATCAAGTCGTAATCCTGATATCGATGATTTGGGAAAAAATAAATATAGACTGATTCTTATGAATAAGTCTGATCTTGCAGATAAGAGAGAGACTGAGAAGTGGAGTGAGTATTTTAAGAAAAAAGGTTTTTTTGTAGTAAGCTTGGATGCAAGAACAAAGAATAGTATGAAGAGCATTACAGATGTTGTGATGGAAGCATGTAAAGAAAAGATAGAAAGAGACAGAAAAAGAGGAATAAAAAATCGTCCGGTAAGAGCGATGGTTGTTGGTATTCCTAATGTTGGAAAATCAACTTTTATAAATTCTTATGCAGGAAAAGCCTGTGCAAAGACTGGAAATAAGCCGGGAGTAACAAAGGGAAAACAGTGGATTCGTTTAAATAAAAATGTTGAGCTTTTGGATACTCCGGGAATTCTATGGCCAAAATTTGAAGATCAGACCGTCGGTCTTAAACTTGCATTAATTGGTTCAATTAAGGATGAAATACTAAATGTTGATGAGCTTGCAATTGAACTAATAAAAATTTTGATTGAGAGATATCCAGGTACGCTTAATAGTAGATATGAGGTTGATGAATCGGCTGAAATTACCGATATTATTTATGGAGTAGCTGCTAACAGAAATTGTATACAAAAAGGTGGAGAAGCTGATTACAGTAAAGCCGCTGCTCTTGTGCTTGATGATTTTAGAAGTGGAAAGCTTGGTAATATTACTCTTGAATCACCAGTTGCTGAGTAATTTTAGGAGAGAATACAATGGATAAAAAAATCGGAGAGATTAAGTCACAGTTAGCAGATACTAATGAAGAAAATCTTTTACGTTTTATTGATGAATACAAAAATGATACAAGAGCCGGAGTTGTAAAAATTGTAGAGACTGCAAAGAAACGTTTGCAGAAGTATAATGATGAACTTGTAAGAACTGAAAATCTTAAAAAATATGAAAAAGAATACCAGGCATATTCACATATTTGTGGCATAGATGAAGTGGGAAGAGGTCCGCTTGCCGGACCCGTAGTTGCATGTGCAGTAATTTTGCCGAAAGATTGTGATATCTTATATATAAATGATTCAAAAAAGCTTTCAGCTTCAAAAAGAGAAGAATTATTTGATGTGATCATGGAAAAGGCAGTATCTGTAGGGATAGGAATGGTCGGACCAGAGAGAATCGATCAGATAAATATTCTTCAGGCTACATATGAGGCAATGAGGCAGGCTATACAAAAACTTGAACCACAACCAGATTTACTTCTAAATGATGCGGTTACTATTCCTATGGTTGATATAGAGCAGGTTCCTATTATAAAAGGAGATGCAAAGAGTATATCAATTGGAGCGGCAAGTATCATTGCAAAAGTAACACGAGACAGGATGATGGAAGAATATGACAATATTTATCCGGGGTATGGTTTTTCATCAAACAAAGGTTATGGTTCAGCTGAACATATTAAAGCGATAAAGGAATTCGGTCCAACACCAATTCATAGAAAATCTTTTATAAAAAATTTTGTTTAATTAGAAGGTAAAGTGGATGCATATATCAGATTTGTTAGGACATTATAATAGTTCGATGACACAGTCTGAGCCGATAACAAAGACAAAAGGGGTAGAGAAATTAGTTTCACCATTGTCTGAGTTTGAAACTGGTAATGTGTTTGAGGGAACGATAAGTTCTGTTAAGGGGAATAAGGTTGTTCTTTTGCTTGCAAACGGAAGTCAGGTTAGTGCGCGCCTTTCTACGAAGATTTCTCTTCAAAAAGGTGAATCAATGTTTTTTCAGGTAAAGTCTAATTCCGGAAGTATGGTTGAAATCAGACCTTTTACTTTTGGTGGCAGCGGTGCAAATTATACACTTCTTGAGGCACTAAAGACGGCAGGTTTAGCAATTGATAACACAAATCTGGCCATGGTTAATAAGATGATGGAAGAACAAATGCCAATTGATAGAAACAGTCTTGTTGAGATGGCAAGAATTGCGACTAATAATAGTAACATCAATGTTGAAACATTAGTTCAAATGCAAAAATTAGGTCTTCCAATTTCAGTTGAGATGGCTTCGCAGTTTGAAAATTATTTGGGCGATAAACAGGCGATTTCTTCCGCATTAGAACAATTTATTTATGAAATTCCAAATTCTTTTGGAAATAATGATATGCCAGTTGAACAGATTAAAGACGTGAGCAGTCAGATGTTGTCAATTGTTACAGAAGGGTTAGCAGAGGGAAAACCTGAGAATACACTTGGTAGTATATTTAATGATAATCAGTTGTTGGATTTAAACGAGGCTCTTTTGGAGATACTTCCTAAGTGGGGAGAAGAAAATCAGATAATTGGAACACAGGATTTTACTGAATTGAACCCGAACATGGAGGGGCATGAAGATTTTTTTGTCAATTTGCAAGGTCAAAATATAGAAGGCGAGACATCCCCAAAAGAAAATATTGAAGTTGAAAACTATCAAAGTGGAAATGTACAAGCTGAAATGCCTAAAGAAGAAGCAAATCAATTTGTTATTTCTGATGAAGAACAAATCAGATATTCAGAAGAAATAATTGAAGAAGCAAAGAATATGGGATACCCTAAAGGTAGTAGTACAGTAGAAGTACTTAAAGACTTACAGACGCTAATCGATAATTCCGACAGTCTTGACAAAAATTCATTATTAAAGCTTTTTTCTAATAATAATTTTAAAGCATTGATAAAAGATGTGTTAGAACAGCAATGGCTTATAAAACCACAAGAGCTTGCACAGGAGAATGATGTTTCTAAGATAATTAATAAGCTTTATGAAAAAATAGGAGAACAGCTTAATAAAATGGAACAGGTGGTTAGAGCATCTGGACAGAATAATTCCCTTGTATCTTCATTAGCAGCAGAAATAAGAAGTAATGTTGAATTTATGAATCAAATAAATCAGGCATATACTTATATACAGGTTCCGCTTAAGATGGCAGGACAAAGTGCGAGTGGAGAACTATATGTATACACAAACAAGAAGAGCCTGATGGAAAAGGACAAGGAGCTTTCTGCTTTTTTGCATCTTGATTTGGATAATCTAGGGTCAACAGATGTATCAGTTAAATTGTTAGGCAAGAATGTAACAACTAATTTTTATCTGGAAAAAGATGAAGCTTTTGACTTAATTGCTAATAATCTTACAATTCTTGAAAGAAGATTAAATGCAAAAGGGTATAATTGTAAGATGAATGTAACAAAAGAGAGTAAACACGTTAATTTTGTTGATGATTTTATGAAAAAGGATATGCCGTCTGCTGGAAGAGTGCATAGGTATTCCTTTGATATGAGGGCGTAGTAATGGAAGATGGATTCAAACGTTTTGACTTTGATAAGAAGGATAATGATAAGACAGCTGTTGCTATTGAGTATGTTCCGGGTGAAGCTGCGCCAAAGATTATTGCAACCGGAAAAGGGGCTGTGGCAGATAAAATTATTGAGAAGGCAAAAGAAAGTAATGTTCCTTTATATAAGGATAATAAACTTGCTGGAACGCTTTCAAAATTAAAGATTGGAGATATGATTCCCCCAGAGCTTTATGAAGTCGTAGCAGAAATACTGGTTTTTGTTGATGACATGGATAGAATGAAAGCAAAATTAGGAGCTATGTAGAGTGAATAAGAGACAGACAGGAACAGATTATGAAAGCCTTGCTGCTAAGTATTTAGTAGAGCAGGGCTTTACTATTGTTGAAAAGAATTATAGAAACAGAACTGGTGAAATTGATTTAATTGCTAAGGATGGAGAATACTTATGTTTTGTTGAAGTAAAATACAGGAAAGACAATAGAAGTGGCTATCCGGCGGAAGCTGTTGATTACAGAAAACAGCGTACGATTACCAGGGTTGCAATGCACTATCTTACTACTCATGGATATAGTGAGTGGACACCATGCAGATTTGATGTTGTATCGATAGAAGGTGAAAAAATATCATTAATTAAAAATGCATATGAGGTGGTTTGACAGGAATGTAACTATTGGGGAAAAAAATGAAGGGTGAAATAAAGGAAAGATATGGAATATAGCGATTTTAAAAAGAAGAATAACAAAGAGATATTATATTTGAAGAATCATGAAAGCGGCACAGAAAAAAAACTGCCGCTTCTTCATTATAATTTGCTTGATAAAACTAGAATAGTAGACCATTGTTTTACAACTAGAGAGGGTGGAGTAAGTACAGGATTTTTTTCGGAGTTAAATCTTAGTTTTACAAGAGGCGATGAGAAAGAGGCGGTATTAGAAAATTATAGAAGACTAGCCCAGTCATTGCATACGACACCAGATAATTTTGTGTGTAGTGACCAGACCCATACAGTAAATGTAATGAGAGTTGATGAAATGCACAGAGGAATGGGTGTGATTTGTCCAAAAACATATAGTGACATAGATGGTCTTATTACAAATGTGCCAGGAATAGTGCTTTCAACATTTTATGCAGACTGTGTTCCGCTCTTTTTTATTGACACTGTTAATAAAGCAATTGGACTTAGTCACTCAGGATGGAGAGGTACTGTAAATAGAATGGGTTTTCACACCATAGAAGCGATGAAGCGTGAATTTGGGACAAAGGCTGAGGATATAGTTGCGGCAGTTGGCCCTTCTATATGTATGGATTGCTACGAGATTAGTGAAGATGTTGCTGATGAATTTAAGAAAGCATTTGCAGGTCATGAGGAAGAAATATTGCTTGATAAAGGTAATGGAAAGTATCAACTTGATTTATGGAAAAGCAATGAAATTGTCTTAAAAGAGGCAGGGGTAAAAGAAGAAAATATTGCAATCTCAAATATCTGTACCTGTTGCAATCCTAAACTTTTGTTTTCACATAGAGCTAGTCAGGGCAAAAGAGGGAATTTGGGCGCGTTTTTGGTCTTAAGAAATTCATAAGAATTAATTCAACTGTACTTAATTGAATAATACACTCGATATGGTAAACTGAGTGTATCACAATGAATAATACACTCGATATGGTAAGCAGAGTGTATCGCAAAGAATAATACACTTTTGAGTTATCAAAGAAAGGAGGTCAAATGTGCTAAATTTAAATTATCGAGATTCTAAGCCTATATATGAACAAGTTAAGGATGATATCAGGAAGCTGGTAATTTCTAATGCATTTTTGGCAAATGAGAAGCTGCCAAGTGTAAGGGAACTTGCTTCAAAAAATGCAATTAATCCCAATACAATTGCTCGTGCATATAAAGAACTTGAAGATGAAGGGTATTTATATTCACTTAGTGGTAAAGGGACATTCGTATCAGCAGAGATAAAAGGGAAGAATAAAGATAAACGTGTTGAGGAACTTATTGTAGATTTTGATGAGGTAGTAAAGGAATTATTATTCCTGAAAATTCCAGGTAAAAATCTTTCAGATCGTATAACACAAATTGATGAAAGGGGAAAAAACAATGATTCAGGTCAATCATGTAGTTAAAAATTTCGATGGTTTTAAAGCTTTAGATGGTGTGACAATGAATGTCGGAAGAGGCGAGATATACGGGCTGGTAGGACCAAACGGTGCTGGAAAATCAACCATAATAAAGCATCTTACAGGCGTTTATAAGCAGGATGCAGGTGAGATTTATATTGATGGTGAGCCTGTGTATGAGAATAATAAAATAAAAGAAAAGATGGCATATATTCCTGATGATTTATTTTATTTTCTTCAGGCAGACACGATTGAGATGAAGAATTTCTACAAGGGAATATATAAGAATTTTGATGAAGATATGTTTTTTAAAATGCAGGAGTTTTTTCCATCAATTGATGTAAAGAGAAATATCAGAAGATTATCAAAAGGTATGCAGAAACAGGTGGCTTTCTGGCTTGCAATTTGCTGTAGACCAGAGCTTCTTATTTTGGATGAGCCAGTAGATGGACTTGACCCGGTTATGAGAAGACAGATTTGGACAATTCTTATGTCTGAAGTCGAGGCTAACAAGATGACGGTTCTTGTATCTTCCCATAATTTAAGAGAACTTGAGGATGTATGCGATCATGTAGGAATAATGAATAAAGGTAAGGTAATAATCGAAAGAGCACTTACCGAACTACAAGGAAATATTTCAAAGATTCAGGTTGCATGTGAGAGTGGAATGCCAAAGCTTCCACCAAAATTTAAAGTTCTACATATGGCAAATACAGGAAGAGTCTACACCCTTATTGTAAGAGGAAATCCTAAAGAAGCAGTTGATGCAATTACAACTGATTATGGCAAGCCAATAGTTGTAGATGCGCTTCCACTTACATTAGAGGAAATCTTTATTTATGAGATGGGAGGAGAGGATTATGAAGTCAAAGACATCCTTTTTTAATAAGACTATTTTTCTTAAGAATTTTGCTTTGTTTTGGCCAATATGGGCGTTTTATACATTTATTATGATAGTAATGCTTGATGGCATTTTGTTTTTTGGACTAAAACAGGATAATATGTGGAATAGAGAAAATGTTCCAGAAGCAGAAGTTGAAAATATGCTGATAACAATAAGAAATGCTACAGAAATGAATATACATATGGTTATTATTTTTATTGCGGCACTTGTTGTAGGAATGGCATTGTTTAATTATCTTTACTCAAGTAAAAGTGCAAATATGCTTCATTCATTACCAATTACAAGAATGCAACATTTTGGAACTAATGTAATTAGTGGTCTTGTAATGCTCTGGGTTCCACAGATTATTGCATTTTTAATTGCTGTATTAATATGTCTGTTTTATGGAGTGACATGTATTAATATATTAGGAATATGGTTAATAAATGTTTTGGCTATTTCATTTATTGCATACAGTATGGTTGTATTTTGTTCCTTGCTTACAGGTCAGCTTTTTGCATTACCAATATACTTTTTTGCATTAAATTTTTTATATTTGTTTGTAAACTTTCTGGTAATGACATTTAACACCATAATGTCCTTTGGAATAACAGCATTTTCAAGTGTTTTTGAAGATAAGTTTGACTGCCTGTCACCTATGTATTTTTTGATTAGAAACGTTGGATTTATTGAAAAGTATACTTATGTAAATGAAGTAGAATATTTATCTGAACTTAGATATGAGGGAGCTGGATGTCTTTTGGCATTTGTTATTGTTGCCATTATTTTCTACGCTGTAGCTTTTTATTTTTATAAAAAAAGAGATATAGAAAATGCCGGAGATGCAATAACAGTAGGATTTGTAAAGCCAATATTTAAATGGTCTGTTGGAGCATGCTTAGGATATGGCGGCGGAATGCTTATATACACAATCCTTCTAGAAATTGATATTGATTTAAAGAAAACAGGATTATTTATTTTATGTCTGGTTATTGGAATAATCTGCTATTTATTTGCACAGATGTATATTGATAAGACATTTAAAGTGTTTAAGAAGAGAGTATTAAAGGGCGGTGTGGTATTCTCAGGTTTTATGCTTGTCCTTTTTGGCATTTTGAATTATGAGATAAAAAAACAGGAGAATTACATTCCTGATATAGATTTGGTTGAGGAAGCAGTTGTTTCATGCACTTATGCTGTTTTTTATAATGAGGATGATATAGAAAAAGTTATTGATCTTCATAAGGAAATACTTAAAGATGAAAAAATATATAGAGATGGTGAAGAATATGGATGCACTATTTCTGTTATGTATAAGCTAAAGGATCAAACAGTTGTTGAAAGAAGTTACAATCTTCCAAATTGTAAGGAGGCTAAAGTAATTTACGATAAAGTTCTGGAGATAGAATCTTTGGCTGAAAACTTCAAATCTTATATTTATGGATTAAATTATGAAGGCGCAATAGATATCACAGATGCAAATTTTGAAATTTATGATAGCAACTTTGATTATCAGGATACAACCGAGTTTGATAAAGAAAAAGCAACTATTCTAAATGAGGCTATCTTAGCTGATATAAATGAGGGTAATCTGCAAAAATATAATCTCTATACATTTGCAGATCGTTCATCTGATATATTCTCTTCTAATCTTTATATTGGTTATACATTAAAAAATACAGATGAGTATATACCAGCAGATGAAATAAGATGGTTTGAATATAATTCATATGATTATGAATATAACTATAGAAATAATGAATATTATAATCAGTATATAGATTTTGGACCAGATTGTAAAAATTTGATTAATGCTCTTATTGAAATTGAAGCCATCGATTCAGTAGATGATTTATATGTAGCAGATGAATTATGTGTAGATTAATAAAAAAATTGTATATGAGGATAAATATGGTATAATAATATTATCCGTTAAAGAAAACGAGATGGAGAAACTGTCTCGTTTCTTTATTTTTGGCTTTATTCTGAAAGCTTTACAAATATGGGAATATTTAGACTTTTATAGAATAGGAGATAATATGAGTAAACCAGTAGTAGCTATAGTTGGACGCCCTAATGTTGGAAAGTCAACACTTTTTAATGCCTTAGCTGGAGAGCGTATTTCAATTGTTAAGGATACACCAGGAGTTACAAGAGACAGAATATATGCAGATGTTTCCTGGCTCGACTATAACTTTACAATGATAGATACAGGAGGAATTGAACCAGACAGTGGGGATATTATTCTATCACAAATGAGAGAGCAGGCTCAGATTGCTATTGACACAGCTGATGTTATTATATTTATAACAGACGTAAGACAGGGGCTTCAGGATTCTGATTCTAAGGTAGCTGATATGCTTAGAAGATCTCATAAGCCGGTTGTATTAGTAGTTAATAAGGTCGACAGCTTTGAGAAATTCATGCCAGATGTATACGAATTCTATAATCTGGGAATTGGTGAGCCACATCCGGTTTCAGCATCAGCCATGCTTGGACTTGGAGATATGCTTGATGAAGTTGTAAGCAATTTTCCGGAAGGCTGCAAGGAAGAAGAGGAGGATGAAAGACCAAAGGTGGCCATTATTGGTAAGCCAAATGTAGGAAAGTCTTCTCTTATTAATAAGCTTGCGCAGGAGGATCGTGTTATTGTATCAAACATTGCAGGAACTACACGAGATGCTATTGATACTAATATCAAGTTTAATGGTCAGGAATATATATTTATTGATACTGCAGGTCTTAGAAGAAAGAGTAAGATTAAAGAGGACATCGAAAGATACAGCATTATCCGTGCTGTTGCAGCAGTAGAAAGAGCTGATGTAGTTATCATTGTAATTGATGCAGTTGAAGGTGTTACAGAACAGGATGCCAAGATTGCAGGTATAGCACATGAAAGAGGCAAGGGTATTATTATTGCTGTTAACAAGTGGGATGCAATTGAGAAGGATAACTCAACTGTTAAGAAATATACTGAAAAAATCAGACAGATATTAAGCTTTATGCCATATGCTGAGATAATGTTTATTTCTGCAAAAACAGGCCAGAGACTTAATAAAATTTTCGAATTAATCGATATAGTAATTGAGAACAACAGTATGAGGGTTGCAACGGGTGTACTTAATGAAATCGTTGCAGAGGCAGTTGCCATGCAGCAGCCACCTTCAGATAAAGGAAAGAGACTTAGAATATATTATGTCACACAGGTTTCTGTTAAACCGCCAACATTTGTTATCTTCGTAAATGATAAGCAGCTTATGCATTTCTCATATACTAGATATCTTGAGAATAGAATAAGGGATACCTTTGGTTTCCAGGGTACAGCACTTAAATTTATTACAAGAGAGCGAAAGGAAGATAAGTAATGATTTTGGCGAGATTTATTGCGCTTATATTAGGATATTTTATTGGAACATTTCAGACTGGATATTTTTATGGAAAGCTTCATGGAATTGATATAAGGGAGCATGGAAGTGGTAATTCAGGAACCACAAATACACTTAGGACTTTAGGGGCAAAAGCTGGAATAATTACATTCCTTGGAGACAGCCTTAAAGCGGTACTTGCAGTAGTGATTGTTTATTTTGTATTTAAAGACAAGTGTCCGGATGCAATAAACCTTATAGAGTTATATGCTGGATTTGGTGTTGTTTTAGGACATAATTTTCCATTTTTCCTTAAGTTTAAAGGGGGAAAAGGAATTGCATGCACAGCAGGTGTAATGCTTGCGGTATGTCCATTGTCAGTTCCGATTGGAGCAAGTTTGTTTATTATTATTGTAGCAGTTACAAGATATGTTTCTCTTGGCTCCATTGTTCTTGTTATTGTATTTTTAATTCAATCCTTAGTTTTTGGACATATGGGTATTTTAAATATTTCAGAGGAATATTTACTGGAGTATGATATTGTTGTTGCATGTTTTACTGCGATGGGTATCTGGAGACACAGGGCAAATATAAAAAGGCTCTTAAATGGGACAGAGAATAAGATTGGAAAGAAAGCGGATAAATGATTATGGGAAAAATAGGTGTAATTGGTGCTGGTAGTTGGGGAACTGCTCTTTCTGTAGTTCTTGCAAATAATGGTAATGAGGTTTTGATCTGGTCTATTGTTGAGGCCGAAATTGAGATGCTGAAAGAAAAACATGAGCATGTTGATAAACTGCCAGGAGTTAAATTGTCAGATTCGATTGATTTTACTACTGATATTGAAAAGACAGTAAAGGAGTCAGAGATTTTAGTTTTAGCTGTACCTTCAGTATTTACAAGAAGCACAGCAAAGCTTATGGCACCTTTTGTAAAGGATAATCAGATTATTGTTTGTGTAGCAAAGGGCATTGAGGAAGATACACTTATGCCAATTTCTGATGTGGTAGAGCAGGAGATTCCAAATGCTGATGTTGCAATTATGTGTGGACCTTCTCATGCTGAGGAGGTTGGAATTGGCCTTCCTACTACTGTAGTGGCTGGTGCTAAGACAAAAAAGACAGCCGAGACTATTCAGGATTTATTTATGAATAATGTATTCAGAGTATATACAAGTCCGGATATTCTTGGTATGGAGCTTGGAGGTTCTCTTAAGAATGTTATTGCTTTGGCCGCAGGAATGGCAGATGGTCTCGGATACGGAGATAATACAAAAGCAGCTCTTATTACAAGAGGTATTGCTGAAGTATCAAGACTTGCTCTTGCAATGGGAGCAAAGACAGAAACTCTTGCTGGTCTTACAGGTATAGGTGATCTTATTGTTACATGCGAAAGTAAACATAGCCGTAACCGTAAGGCAGGAATGCTTATGGGGCAGGGATATACAATGGAAGAGGCTACAAAAGAGGTTAAGATGGTAGTTGAAGGAATTTATTCTGCAAAGGCTGCTGCAAAGCTTGGTAAGGAATATAATGTTTCAATGCCTATTATCGAAGAGGTTAACAAGGTTCTATTTGAGAACAAGCCGGTAAAAGACGCTGTTCAGGAATTAATGCTAAGAGATAAACGTGTAGAACATATTGGACTTGAATGGGAGGAATAGTTGTGGAGACTATCAGAATTAAATACTTTTCTGATGAAATAGAAAAGCTTGATTATATTGATGGAAAATCAGACTGGATTGACTTAAGAGCATCTGAGCAGGTGACTTTAAAGGCGGGAGAGTTCAAACTTATCCCACTTGGTGTTGCAATGCAGCTTCCGGAAGGGTATGAAGCTCATCTTTTACCTAGAAGCTCAACTTTTAAAACATGGGGAATTATTCAGACTAACAGTATGGGCATTGTTGATGGCTCATATTGTGGTGATAATGATATGTGGCGAATGCCAGTATATGCTACAAGAGATACAACAATCAATGTAAATGACAGAATTGCCCAGTTTAGAATAGTCAAGAATCAGCCACAGATTTATTTTGAGGTGGTTGAACATCTTGGCAATACTGACAGGGGTGGTTTTGGCAGCACAGGTAAGAACTAGTTTTAACATTGCATGAATGCGCATATGAAAAGATACCAGCAAAGCTGATGCGCACGCTGCAGCAGGAACGAAAAGTCGTTTCTGAATACTAATAATAAATTATGGGAGGATTTTTATTATGGAAAATCGTACAATCAAATTTGCATCTAAAGAGAGTAACCTGTTAGCACTACATGCTATTCCAGGGCATTTTGCTACAAGCCACTCTCACATTAATTATTATGTTGATGTAACAAGCATCAAGACTCGTGCTTCTGAGGCAAAGGAGGCAGCTAAGGTATTTAATTCAAAGATTCCAAAGAATTCTTATATTGATACAATAGTATGTCTTGATGGAACTGAGATGATTGGAGCGTTCTTAAGTGAGGAGATTGCAAAGTCTGGAATAATGTCGATTAATAAGCATGAGACAACATATGTTGTTTCTCCTGAAATTAACAATAACCAGATTCTTTTCAGAGATAATAATAAAGGTGCCATAGAAGGAAAGCATGTGGTGCTTTTACTTGCAACAGCTACAACTGGTGAGACTATAAGACGTGCATTAGAGTGTATTCGTTATTATGGTGGAACAATAGTATGTGTTGCATCAATTTTCAGTACAATTGATAATGTTGAAGGAATAGAAGTTGATAGATTATTTGATACTGATGATGTAATTAATTATGAGGCATATTCAGTAACTGATTGTCCATTCTGTAAAAAAGGACACAGAATAGAGGCAATGGTTAACGGTTTTGGTTATTCTAAACTATAATTCGTCAAAAAGACAAAGACTTGTACAAATCTTTGTCTTTTTTGACGATAGTCACAAAAGCAAAGTTATTATAATATAATCATGTCAGAAAATTATGGAAAAGATATTAGGAGGTTATTTAAGAAATGGCAAGTTTATCATTAAAGAATATTTGTAAGAAATATCCTAACGGTTTTGAGGCTGTTAAGGATTTCAACCTTGAGGTAGAGGACAAGGAGTTTATCATCTTCGTAGGACCATCTGGATGTGGAAAGTCTACAACACTTCGTATGATTGCTGGTCTTGAGGAGATTTCTTCAGGAGAGTTCTCAATCGACGGAAAGATTATGAACGACGTTGAGCCTAAGGATAGAGATATCGCAATGGTATTCCAGAACTACGCTTTATATCCACATATGACTGTATTTGATAATATGGCATTTGGTCTTAAGCTTAGAAAGGTACCAAAGGATGAGATTAAGGCAAAGGTAGAGGAAGCAGCTAGAATCCTTGACCTTGAGAAGTTATTAGATCGTAAGCCAAAGGCTTTATCAGGTGGACAGAGACAGCGTGTTGCCATGGGTCGTGCTATCGTTCGTAATCCTAAGGTATTCCTTATGGATGAGCCACTTTCAAACCTTGATGCTAAGCTTCGTGTACAGATGAGAACAGAGATTTCAGCTTTACACAACAGATTAGGTGCTACAATCATCTACGTAACACATGATCAGACAGAGGCTATGACACTTGGAACAAGAATCGTAGTATTAAAGGATGGTGTAATCATGCAGGTTGATTCACCACAGAAGTTATACAATGAGCCTAACAACTTATTCGTAGCAGGATTCATCGGATCACCACAGATGAACTTCGTTGATGCTAAGTGTGTAGTTGAGGGTGCTAAGGCTTCACTTCAGTTTGACGGATACTCAATGGAGCTTCCAGAAGCTAAGGCTAAGAAGCTTATCGATGGCGGATATGCTGGAAAGACAGTTGTTCTTGGTATCAGACCAGAAGATATCTCTGATGATGCTGAAGTTCTTGCAGCTAAGCCAGAGGCTACAATCTCTACAGAGGTTACAGGATACGAGTTATTAGGAGCAGAGGTTATGCTTTACTTCACAGTTGGTGGAGCTAACATGTCAGCTAAGGTTGCATCTGATACACCAGCTCGTTACGGAGATAAGATTAAGGTTGCATTTGATGTAAACAAGATTCATGTATTTGATAAGGAAACAGAATTGACAATTACTAACTAGTTCGTTAAAATTAAATAGTTGTAAATTCATCAAACCGGGTGTGAGTATTTACACCCGGTTTTAAATTCGGGAAAAAGTATATGATAACAAATCAAAAATTACATAAAGCCCTTGAAGAAATAAGGGATATTACAAAGATTGATGTTTCTATTTATTCTGCAAAAAGTAAATTTATTACAACGGTTTGTAATTCTGTTGTTAATATGGAAAGTGAAGTTGCTCAATTTATAGAATCGTTTGATGAAAATAGAATAATAGAAGGTTGTACCTTTTTTAGAATAGAGATAGAAGATGAATTGGAATATGTTTTAGTATTACATTCATGTTCACAAGAGGATTTGATTATAGGCAAAATGGCAGTATGCCAGGTGAGAAATTTAGTTATTGGTGCCTCAGAGAAGTATGACCGCACTCAGTTTATTCAGAATATCTTACTTGGAAATATTTTAAGTGTTGATATTATGTCTAAGGCAAAGAAACTTCATATTGATAACAAGCGAAGAGTTTGCTTTGTTATTGATACTGGAAATAAAGAAAATGACATTGCCTTGGAAATGGTAAAAAATCTTTCAGATATTAGAAGTGGAGATTTTGTTACATCAGTAGATACACATAGTGTTGTATTAGTAAAGGATGTTTCAGCATTTAGCGAAGAAGAAATGGAAGAATCGCTTAACGAGATCGCGGAAAGTTTGGTTGATAACCTTCAGATGGAGGCTATGATCCGTGTAAGAGTAGGCTATGGTACTGTTGTAGAGATGCTTGCGCAGATTGTGGAATCTTTCCAGGAAGCAAAGATGTCTATTGAGGTTGGTAAGATTTTTTATGCTCATGAATATACCATTTCGTATTCAAGACTTGGAATTGGCCGTTTGATTTATCAGATTCCGATGAGTCTCTGTGAGATGTTTATCCAGGAGGTCTTTGGTGATAAGGTGCCGGATATTCTTGAGGATGAAGAAGCAATGTCAACAATTAATAAGTTCCTTGAGAATAATCTTAATATCTCTGAGACTGCAAGACAGCTGTATGTACATAGAAATACTCTGGTTTATCGTCTTGAGAGAATTGAGAAGGCAATAGGACTTGATATTAGAACTTTTGATGATGCTATGACTTTCCGCATTGCGGTGATGGTATTAGCGCACATGAAAAATAATCGAAGGTAGGTTTTGGTAATGGCAAATAAACAGTCTTATGATGAGAGTAGTATTGCAATACTTGAAGGGCTTGAAGCAGTACGTAAAAGACCGGGAATGTATATAGGTAGTGTTACTACTAAAGGTCTTAATCATCTGATTTATGAAATTGTAGATAACTCTGTAGATGAACATCTTGCAGGAGCATGTGACACAATCTGGGTAACATTAGAAAAAGACGGTTCGTGTACAGTAGAGGATAACGGTAGAGGTATACCTGTAGGAATGCATGCAAAAGGTGTGTCTGCTGCGCGTGTTGTATTTTCTACATTACATGCAGGTGGAAAGTTCGATAATTCTGTATACAAGACTAGTGGTGGACTTCATGGAGTTGGTTCTTCTGTTGTAAATGCTCTTTCTACTTATATGGATGTAGAGATTAGCAGAGAGGGCTATATTCATCACGACAGATACGAGCAGGGAAATCCTACAGTAAAGCTTGAGAATGGATTATTACCTACCATTGGAAAGACAAAGAAGACAGGAACAAAGATTAACTTCCTCCCAGACCCAACAATCTTTGAGAAGACAAGATTTAAGGAAGAGGATGTTAAAAGCCGTATGCATGAGACTGCATATCTTAACCCGAAGCTTACAATCGTTTTTGAGGATAGACGTAAGGATGTGGTTGAGCATATAGAGTTCCATGAGCCAGACGGAATTGTTGGATTTGTAAAGGATATTAATAAGAAACAGAATCTTGAGGCTCTTCATGAGGTAATATCATTTAAGGGCGAGTCTGATGGAATTGAAGTTGAGGTAGCATTCCAGTATACTGGTGAGTTCCATGAGAATATACTTGGTTTTTGTAATAATATCTACAATTCAGAAGGCGGAGCACATATTACAGGCTTTAAGACAGCTTTTACAGCTATTATTAACTCATACGCAAGAGAGCTTGGAATTTTAAAAGATAAGGATGCAAACTTTAACGGCGCCGAAGTTCGTAGTGGAATGACAGCAGTTGTATCTGTAAAGCATCCAGATCCAAGATTTGAGGGTCAGACTAAGACAAAGCTTGATAATCAGGATGCTAACCGTGCCACAGGTAAAGTGACTAATGATGAGATGCCTCTTTATTTTGACAGAAATCTTGAGGTGCTTAAGACAGTAATAAGCTGTGCGGAGAAGGCTGCAAAGATTCGTAAGGCTGAGGAGAAGGCTAGAACAAATCTTCTTACAAAGCAGAAATTCTCTTTCGATTCAAATGGAAAGCTTGCAAACTGTGAGAGCAGAGATGCATCTAAATGTGAGATATTTATTGTAGAGGGAGATTCTGCGGGTGGTTCAGCAAAGACTGCCAGAGACAGAATGTACCAGGCAATTTTACCAATTAGAGGTAAGATTCTTAATGTGGAAAAAGCAAGTCTTGACAAAGCGTTAGAAAATGCTGAGATTAAGACTATGATTAATGCCTTTGGATGTGGTTTTTCAGAAGGATACGGCAATGATTTTGACATAACAAAGCTTCGTTATGATAAGATTGTAATCATGGCAGATGCCGATGTGGATGGAGCACATATTTCGACACTGCTTCTAACACTATTCTATAGATTTATGCCTGAGCTTATATTTGAAGGACATGTATATGTTGCCATGCCGCCACTCTATAAGGTTGTACCACAGAAGGGCGAGGAAGAGTATCTGTATGATGATGCCGCTTTAGAGAAATACAGAAAAGCACATGTTAATGAAAAATTCACGCTTCAAAGATACAAAGGTTTAGGAGAGATGGATGCAGACCAGTTATGGGAGACAACACTTAACCCTAAGACCAGAAAAATGAAACGAATTGAAATTGAGGACGGTATGATGGCATCAGAGATTACGGCATTACTAATGGGTAACGATGTACCACCTCGTAGAGAATATATTTATGCTCACGCTCATGATGCTGAGCTGGATGTGTAAGGAGATATGTAGTATATGGATATGGATAATAATAATATAATTCAAACTGAATATTCCGAGCATCTTCAGAAATCATATATTGATTATGCCATGAGTGTAATTGTATCAAGAGCTCTTCCTGATGTAAGGGATGGACTTAAACCGGTCCAGAGACGTACATTATATGATATGTATGAGCTTGGTGTCAGGTATGACAGACCATATAAGAAAAGTGCC
Organism: Agathobacter sp.; assembly: GCA_036309425.1. Classification (GTDB taxonomy): domain Bacteria; phylum Bacillota; class Clostridia; order Lachnospirales; family Lachnospiraceae; genus Roseburia. The sequence continues at coordinate 49,522 of JAXJTU010000014.1, read as the reverse complement.
CGTATAGTCGGAGATACAATGGGTAAATATCACCCACATGGAGATTCTTCCATATATGGTGCCATGGTAGTAATGGCACAGGATTTTAAAGAGGGACTACCACTTATTGACGGACATGGTAACTTTGGTTCTATCGAAGGAGACGGAGCCGCAGCAATGCGATATACAGAAGCTCGTCTTAAGAAAATTACCCAGGAGGCATACCTTGCTGACCTGGATAAAAATGTTGTAGATTTTATGCCAAACTACGATGAGACAGAGACAGAACCTGTTGTTCTTCCTGTAAAAGTACCAAACCTTCTGGTAAATGGTGCAGAAGGAATTGCTGTAGGTATGGCCACAAGTATTCCTACACATAATCTTGGTGAGGTAATAGACGGAGTAATCGCATATATGAAGAATCCTGATATTACTACAGAACAGATGATGGAATACATTCCGGGACCGGATTTTCCAACGGGAGGAATTGTTGCCAATAAGGATGATCTTTTATCAATCTATGAAACCGGTGCAGGAAAGATTAAAATCCGTGGTAAGGTTGAAGTGGAACAGGTAAAAGGTGGCAAGGAAAGACTTGTAATAACACAGATTCCTTATACAATGATTGGTGCTAATATCGGAAAATTCGTAAATGATATTTACGGATTGGTGGATTCAAAAGCAACAACTGATATTGTAGATATTTCCAATCTTTCATCAAAAGAAGGAATCAGGATAGTTCTTGATCTTAAAAAGGGTGCCGATATTGAGGCTCTTAAGAATCTTTTATATAAAAAAACTAAGTTAGAGGACACCTTTGGAGTTAACATGCTTGCTGTAGCAGATGGAAGACCTGAGACAATGGGCCTTATCCAGATAATACGCCACAGTGTGAATTTTCAGTTTGAAGTAAATACAAGAAAATATACAACATTACTTGCAAAAGAACGTGATAAAAAGGAAATTCAGGAAGGATTAATTGAAGCCTGCAATGTAATTGATCTTATCATTGAGATATTACGAGGAAGTAAGAATATAAAGGATGCCAAGAGATGTCTTACACAGGGAGACATTTCAAATATTGAGCTAAAGTCGTTCGAGTCTGAGAAGAAGGCTACACAGCTTAGATTTACAGAGAGACAGGCTACAGCGATTCTTGAGATGAGATTGTATCGACTTATTGGCTTAGAGATAGAAGCCCTTATGAAGGAGCATGAGCAGACTCTTGCCAATATAGCTGAATATGAGGATATTCTTTCAAACAGAGGCTCAATGGCAAAGGTTATTATAAAGGAGCTTAAAGCTATTAAAAAGGCATATGCTGTTCCTAGAAAGACGGAGCTTGATAATCTTGAGGCAGCTGTAATTGTTAAGAAGGAAATAGAAGTGGCAGATGTTGTACTGCTTATGGACAGATTTGGATATGTAAAGACAGTAGATCCTTCTGTTTATGAGAGAAACAAAGAGGCCGCTGATTCAGAGAATAAATATATTTTTACAGTTAAGAATATTGACAGGGTATGTGTGTTTACAAACACAGGTCTGCTGCATCTGATTAAGGTTCTTGATATGCCATATGGAAAATTCAGGGATAAGGGAACCCCTATTGATAATCTGAGTAATTATGACAGCAAAGTAGAGAACATGGTATTTATTGCACCATTAGAAGAAGTAGTAAATAACAAGCTAATCTTCGCTACAAAATTGTCTATGCTTAAGGTGGTAGCTGGTTCAGAGTTTGAAGTGTCACGTAAGACATCAATGGCCACTAAGTTAGGAGATGGCGATGAGGTATTGACCGTTGGATATCTTGCAGATAATCAGACTATGGTAATGCATTCTAAGAAGGATATGTTCCTTAGAATTGAGACATCGACAATTCCGGAGAAGAAGAAGATGGCTGCAGGTGTAAGAGGAATGAAGCTTGATGAACCTGATGTCCTTAAAAATATATTTATTCTTAATGAGAGCGATAACGAAGAGATAGAGGTAAAAGGCAAGAAGATTGCTTTGAATCGTCTTCGTGTAGGAAACAGAGATACAAAAGGTACAAAGAAATAAACATTGAAATGGTGAGGCCTAAATGGATAATTTAGATATAGTTCTTGAACTTGATAAAATAAGAGAATTATTGGATAGATTAGGAAATCCACAGGACAAGCTCAAATATATTCATGTCGCAGGTACAAACGGAAAGGGTTCCGTCTGTGCCATGACGGCTCAGATATTAATGGCAGGGGGATATAAAACAGGAATGTTTACATCCCCTGTTATTTTTGATTTCAGGGAGCAGTTTCTGATAAATGGAAATCCAATATCACAGGAAGAGATGGAAGAATTATTTGCTCTGGTTAAGAACGAATGTGCTAAGATGAAGGAAGCTCCATCTGAATTTGAGCAGACTGTTGCAGTTGCTTTTTTGTATTTTGCAAAAGAGGAATGTGATATTGTTGTACTAGAAGTCGGAATGGGTGGTGAAGGAGATGCAACCAACATAATCTCATCGTCACTTATAAGTGTAATTGTTAATATAGATTTTGATCATATGCAGTTTCTTGGAAATTCAATAGCAGAAATCGCACAAAAGAAGGCAGGAATAATAAAGAAAAATGGTATTGTTGTTATGGCCTCACAGAGCAAAGAAGCGGAGAATGTTATAGAAGAAACTGCGGGTAAATTAAATTGTAAGTTAATAAAAAATGATGAAAAACCACGTTTGATAGCACGAGAAGATGGTATGCAGTATGTTTCATATAAGGGGTATGAAAATATTCCAATTAGTCTTGCAGGCGATATTCAGGTCGAAAATGCAAGTATTGTATTAGAAATTATATCTGAATTAAATATTCTTGGTTACAATATTTCTCTTGAGAATATTAAAGACGGTTTGAGTCATGTAAAGTGGCCAGGCAGATTTGAAATAATCAGAACAAATCCAACAGTTATTGTAGATGGTGCACATAATCCGCATGGTATCAGAGGGCTTGTTAATAACTTAAGAAGTTATTATCCGGATAGAGAGTTTATTTTTATTACAGGAATCCTTAAGGATAAAGACTACTCGGAAATGTTAAAGGAGATTCTTCCTTTAGCGGAGGAATTTATTACAATTACACCAGATAATCCAAGAGCATTATCTGCAAAGGAATGTGCGGAGATATTAAAAGAAACAGGATTTACCAGGGCTATAAAAGCTGCAAATACAATTAAGGAAGCGGTGGATTTATCACTAGAGCATGCTGGTAGCGAGAAGATTATTTGCGAGTTTGGTTCGCTTTATGATGTTAGTGCTGTAGAAGAGGCATTTATGGAGGTATAAGTAGGATATGAAAGCGGTATTATTTGACTTGGATGGAACGCTCATTGACTCATCTGAAGGGATAATTAAATCTGTATTATATACTTTGGAGCATTATGGAATGAAAGAGGATAACATAGAAGGGCTTAAGGCTTTTATTGGTCCTCCTTTATTTATGAGTTTTATGAGTCATTATGGTTTTCCTAAGGACAAGGCTGTGGAAGCTGTAGATGTTTACAGAGAAAGATACAATAAAATCGGTAAATATGAGTGTAGATTGTATCCTAATGTAAGAGAGTGTATTGTTGAACTTAAAAAGAACGGATATTTAATAGCACTTGCATCATCAAAACCGGAAGTAAGCTGTAGGGATATCCTTAAGCATTTCGATATTCTCGATTTATTTGATGAGGTTGTAGGAGCAACCTTTGATGGCAGAATCGACACTAAAGAAGAAGTTCTTAATGAACTTATGAGAAGATGGAAGGCTATTCCAAAAGATGAAATGTGTCTGATTGGAGATACAATATTTGATATAGAAGGCGCAAACAAGGTTGGAATAAAAAGCTTTGGTGTAAGTTTCGGATTTGGAAATGTTAAAGAGATGAAAGAAGCAGGAGCAATTGAAATTTTTGATGATATGTTAGAAATTCCAGAGGCAATAAGAGTATATGAAGACAAATTATAAAACTTCCAGTATAATCATGGATATTTTATATCCAACAATAATGTATATTGTAATCCAGGTAATAGTAATGTCTATAGTCAGGGCAATAATTGGAACAGAAGTATCATCGTATATGTTATGTCAGATAATAATGACTATAATCATGCTTCCAATTATGTATTTTGGATTCTATACAAGAGCTGGATTTATTGTTCCAGCTAGGAATAATGTGGCAAAGAATAATCTAGCTAAGAATATTCAGATTAAGAATAATCGAGATAAAAAATCAAAGGCAATCACTATTAATAGTTTAATAAGTAATATAAAAGTCACCATTAAGAATTGTTATAAAAAAGTACTGATAATATCAGTAACTATGCTTTTGTTAAGTTTTGGTTTAAATAATATAATACTTATGTCGCCTCTTGCTGAAGTGTCAGCAGGATATTCAGAGGCGAATGCAAATTTCTATGGTAGCCTTATAGTTCTTGAAATTGTCGGTTCTGTAATACTTACTCCGATATTAGAAGAGTTAGTTTTCAGGGGTATTGTTTTTGGAAGGCTAAGATATGTTACAGGAATTATACCTTCTGTTATTTTTTCATCACTTGCTTTTGCAATGATTCACTTTAATTTAGTACAGTTTATTTATGCGCTGATAATTGGATTTGCTCTGGCTATTTTTATGGAGTGGACTGATGGCTTATATGGTGCCTTATGTGGACATATGGTGGCTAATTTTTTAGCAGTTATAAGGACTGAGTTTAATTTGCTTTCGTTTACGATTGATGGAAGTATAGCTGCGTGGATTATTTCGGTTATTGCATTTTTTATTGGAGTCGTTCTTACTGCATTAATATGTGTACAAATATTTAAGTTTAATAAAAGTGATAAAAATAATATGAAATAAAGAAAAATATAGAGTGACAGATATAGTAAGAATTAAAGAGCTGAAAAAGGCACATATTATGTGTATGTAAGAAAAACTGCGTGATAATTTTCACGCAGTTTTTTGATAAATTATAATAATTGAACACCTTTGTTAGCACATTCTTCTACAACATCTGCTGGCCAGAGAGAACTCTGAACTTCACCAATGTGTGCTTTTCTTAAGAAGAACATACAGATACGGGACTGTCCGATTCCACCACCGATTGTGTATGGGAGCTTCTCCTCAATAATTGCTTTCTGGAATGGAAGTTCTGCACGCTCATTACATCCGGCCTTTTCAAGCTGTGAAAGAAGGGCGTCCTTGTCAACCCTGATACCCATTGATGAAAGTTCGAGTGCGATATCGAGTACAGGGTAGTATACAACGATATCAGCATTTAATGCCCAGTCATCATAGTCAGGTGCACGACCGTCATGTGGCTCGCCTGATGCAAGCTTGTCACCAATCTGCATAATGCAGGCTGCACCTTTCTTCTTACAGTAGTTGTATTCTCTTTCCTTTGGAGTACAGTCTGGATACATTTCCTCAAGCTCACCTGTAGTTACAAATGAAATCTCCTTTGGAAGAATAAGGTCTATGTAATCGTACTGAATTGCCATGTACTGCTCAGTTTTTCTAAGACACTTGTAAACAGTTCTGACAGTATCCTTAAGAAATTCAATATTGCGATCTTCTTTTCTGATAACCTTTTCCCAATCCCACTGGTCTACGAAAATTGAGTGAATATTGTCAGTATCTTCATCACGGCGTATAGCATTCATATCAGTATAGATACCTTCACCAACTTCAAAGCCATACTTATCTAATGCATATCTTTTCCATTTTGCAAGAGAGTGAACTACCTCTGCAATTTTTTCATCCTGCTCTTTGATTCCGAAAGCAACAGGGCGCTCGTAGCCATTAAGATTATCATTGAGACCTGTGTTAGGGTCAACAAACAGAGGAGCAGTAACTCGTGTAAGGGAAAGTCTCTGTGAAAGCATTCCCTGAAAGAAATCCTTAACAGTTTTTATTCCGACCTGTGTATCGTGAAGATTGAGCTCGGATTTGTAATCATTAGGTATAATTAATTTACTCATAAAAATCTCCTTAGATTAAATACATCAAATTAATGTGTTAAAGCACACTAGGATATTATAGCATATTATTACTCAATTAATGAAGCTTTTTCTAATAATTTCTTATCGATTTTCCCATCTGCAACCATCTGGTCAAGCCAGAGTTTCAAAGAATTTACAGATAAGGATATTTTGTTAAGCTCCTTTTGGATAGAGGCAAAGTCCCTGTATTCATCCTCTGTAATCTCGCCATCTGCAGTAATCTCGATAAGGCGGTTTTTTTCTTTATCCATGGAATTAAGAGAGGCAAGCATCTCAAGAACAATCTGCGAAAGGTCTTTTAGTTTAAGCTCAGGAACATTCTCGTGTCCAATAGGACATTCGTGTGAGCAGTAGTAGTTGCATAGATTTGGTTTTTTATAACATTCTGCCATTAAAAGAATCTCATCAGGATGAGGAAGAGATTTTTCATTCTCAATCTTTTCGATTCTGTCAGAAGAGATAAATTGCATCATCTCGCTTGCTTTATCCCTTGTAAGGTCAAGCTCCTCACGGCATAATTGATAGATATTCTTGTTTTCTTTTATAGATTTTTTTCCCATTGTTTTACTCCTGATTAACTAATTCATAAACATACTTAATAATATAAAGTATATATATCTGTGGGGCAAGAGAATTGTATTAAAAATATAAAAACATTGTGATTTGTGTCCAACTAATATATAATTAATCAGATAGAAAAAAGCATAAACTAGTTTGAAGGTTTGATAGGAGTTATATGAATATTAATTATTATAAGGAATACAGCAGTATATTAAATAGGGACATGGAGTACAAGGTTTTTGGTGATACAGGAAGAATCTGTCTTGCATTCCCTGCACAGAATGGTCGTTTTTATGATTTCGAGAATTTTGGAATGGTGGATTGTATGTCGGCCTTTATTGAAAGCGGAAAAGTTCAACTCGTTTTAGTAGACAGTCTTGATTGGGAGAGCTGGACATGTCAGTGGAGAAGTCCAAGAGAGAGAATTGAGATGCAGGAAAAGTGGTTTTCTTATGTAACGGATGAACTTCTTCCTACGCTAAAAGAGAGAAATGATACCAGGGAAAAAGCCATGACAACGGGATGTAGCATGGGAGCTGTTCATGCTGCTAATTTCTTTTTTAGAAGACCTGATTTGTTTGAGAGTGTAATTGCATTAAGTGGTTTATACAATGCCGGATATTTCTTCCACGGCTATATGGATGATTTAGTGTACGGTAATTCTCCAGCAAGCTTTTTACGTAATATGCCGGCTGATCATCCATATATGGATATATATGCAAAGAGTAAAATCATTATCTGTATTGGCCAGGGACCTTGGGAGAATGAGACTCTTGATGGGACAAGAGAACTTGACTGGGTATTAAAGCAGAAGAATATACCAGCATGGGTGGATTACTGGGGATATGATGTAAGCCATGACTGGATATGGTGGAGAAAGCAGCTGCCTTATTTCCTTGGGCAGATTGAAGCATTTTTATAATATTAATAAAAAAGTACTTCCAAATGAATTTTGGAAGTACTTTTTGGGTTTATACTGTATTTTATTATATGATAGATATTAAAAAATTATTTTGTTTTCTTTGTTTTTAATGGTTTTAAAGCATCTTTTAAAAATGAATTGACTTTTTTCTGGGTTGAAAATGTTCCAATATAAACATAATCACCCATAGCAGCAGAAAGCACCTGAGGCATACGACAGTGCAAATTGACAGATGCACCATATTTTGTCATTAAATCGGTATGTGAGAGTGCATACTGCTTGTTATCACGCCGACCGATAAATACACAGAAATTTCCTTTACCAACCTCAACATGACTTTCACCGTAGGTAATCATATCAGCCCAGATTTTATAGACATCTGTACTGTAGGCAAAATTAATCATATCAGTAGTGTATCCGCCAGATGGACGCATATTAACTTCAAGTCCTACAAGTTCTCCAGTTTTTCCTAAGCCTTCAATATCCTCAGCAAGACGGAAAAACTCAAAATGAATAAAGCGATTTTTTACACCAAAACTCTTAACAGCAGCTCTACCCAATTTTTTTGTGTCAGCAGGAAGTTTGTTAAGAATATAATATGCACAACTGTCATGATTATTTACTATATCCATAATACTAATAGGAGTGATGTTTCCTGTTTCAAAAATAGGATTTCCTTCATTATCAATAATAGCATCATAACTACAGATTTCGCCATTTATAAATTGTTCCATAATGTATGGATTATCATCATTTTCAAAAAATTTAAAGAATTCTGCAAGTTCTTTTTCATTATTTATTTTAAAAGTATTATTTGCACCAACACCATTATCTGGTTTGGCAATTACTGGATAATTAACCTGTGAGATAAATTTTTTACAGCCTTCAAGATTGTCTACAATATAGTATTTTGCTGTAGGAATATTTGCTTTAGCATAATATTCTTTCATTGCAGATTTGTATTTGATTTTTTTGATGTCATCCTCGCCAAAACCATTCTTGATGTTGTATTGCGTACGAAGATATGCATCTCTTGCGAGCCAATATTCATTATTGGATTCAATCCAGTCAACAGAACCATACTTAAAAATAAAGAAAGCAATTGCACGGTAAACCTGATCATCATAGTGTAATGAATCAACAAGGAAATACTCTGTCATGCTATCCTTTTGCTCCTGAGAAAGTTCGTCATAAGGAGCATCTCCAATACCAAGCACATTAACACCATTGTTTTTTAATGCACGGCAGAATAGCCAATAGTTTGAAGGAAAATTGGGTGAAATAAAAACAAAATTTTTCATGTGATTAGACCTCGTATAATAATGTATTTATGAAAAATGGAAGCTGTTTTTCCCAGCTAGCTTCACTATGTGTACCGTTTGGAACGATTCTGCTAGTAAGACAAACATGATGAGCAAGAAGATAATTGTTTAGCTCTTTATAATCATGTTCGACGTTATCAAATTTCGAAAATTCTTTGCAACCGAATTCTTCTGTACCATAATCAATATATATTACAGTATTTTTATCTAGTTTAGAATTATGAATAAATTTCTTGATGCGTTTCATATCAACTGCAATAGTAGGAGAAAGTGCAGCGGCTTTTGAATATATATTATTATATTTACAAACAGCATAAAGACTCATCAAACCTCCAAGAGAGCTTCCCGCAATAAATGTATGCTCACGGTCTCTAAGAGTTCTGAAACGTGCATCAATATCTGGTTTCAACTGATTTATAAAATAATCCATGGTATAATCGCCGCGACCTTGAATAAAGCCACATTCCGGTGCTTTGAAATCAAAAGGAGAATATTCTGATAAACGACCACCCAAAGGACTATGATTGCACTCAAGTGCAACTACAATAAGTCTGGCATTTGTTTTATCAAGATATTTTCCTAGTCCCCAGCTTTTGCCAAAAGTTGCATGATCATCATAAAATACATTGTGACCATCAAACATGTAAAGCACAGGATAGCAACTGTCAGAAGTGTCATAATCAAGTGGAAGATATGCATAAACATTTCTTTTTTCATATCCGGTGTGAGCCGGATAATCAATAGTCCATTGTAAAATCATCAGATATGGCTCCTTAGTTTGCATTTTCAAATAAGTTTTTTATATAATTATCCTTCTCATTAAGGATGTTGTCAACTTGATTACGTTTATCATCATCAAGAGAAATATTTTTGCCATAAGCCCCTGAATATGAGCCTGTTGTAGAATTAAAATCAGCCTCATCAAAGGCAGCCTGAATTTCAGCCTGCTTGATTGCTTCATCAATGGCAGCTTCACGTGCAAGTCGCTCATTAATTTCGGCAGCAAGTTTTAGTGCTTCGTCATCTTCTTTGGCTTTTTGTTTTTCTTCTTCAAGTCGCAAAATTGTTTCACGATCAAGATAGTTAACCTGCCAGCATTTTATTATTGAATGTGTTATTTTAGATTTGTGATCGCGTTCAGCGATTAAATCTTTGTTATATAGTGTTGCCATGTAAATCCCCAATATCCTTAAATGCTACTAAAGTACCATTATATTATATATGAAAATTTACTATAATACAACAAAAAGCCTCTGGAATACCAAAGTATTTCAAAGGCTTTACGAATGCCGGCAGTGGGACTTGAACCCACACGTGGTTACCCACAACAGATTTTGAGTCTGCATCGTCTGCCATTCCGACATGCCGGCTTCCGAACAAAAAATATATTATCATATTAAAAGATGTATTGCAATAAAAAAAACACAACAAAAAGCTTTTTTGTGTTACAATTGCATATGTTGTATTAATTTAGGAGAATAAAATGGATAAAAAGATAAAATTTCTAGTATTTGCAGTGATGCCAATTATTGCATTTTATTTAATGGAGGCCTTTGAGCATAACCCGTTTATTGAGGTAAGAGAAACAGCACAACTTTTTAATATTTTATTATTTGAACTTATTGCATGGATATTATTATTTTTATCAGGTAGGGCATGGATAGCATTAGATATAACTTTTGGATGTGCTATGATTTTTGGACTGATTAATCATTATGTTATGAAATTTCGTTCAACTCCATTTGTTCCGTGGGATATTTTTTCGGTAGGAACTGCTAAAAGTGTTGCAGGTGCTTATGATTTTACACCGGAAACCAGAGTTGTCTTAGTAGTATTAGGATTTATTATTCTTATTATATTAACGCATTTTATAAAATTAAAAGTTGAAATAAAACTATGGATTAGAATTATTCCGGCATCAGTTCTTGCTATTGGGCTATATATCTTTAGTCTCGCTCTTCAAAATGAACAGTTTCAGCAGGATAACTACCTTTATCCATTTTTATTTACACCAGCGTATATGACAAAAGTAAATGGGATGGCGGTTACATTTACCATGGATTTGGCATATGTAAATGTAGAAAAGCCAGATGGGTACGACAAAGCAACCACAGAGAAGCTGTTGAAAAAATATGAAGATGATAATAATTCATCAAATAAATCTAATAAGCCGAATATTATTGTAATAATGGATGAAGCATTTTCGGATTTGAAAATATTAGGGGATTTTGAGACAAACGAAGATTATATGCCTTTTGTTCACAGCTTGTTTAATGGTGCTGAAAATACAGTGACAGGGTACGCAAATGTTTCTGTGTGTGGAGGAAATACTGCAAATTCAGAATTTGAATTTTTGACAGGAAATACAATGGCTTTTTTACCGAATGGCAGTATTCCTTATCAGCAATATATTAAGAAAGAAACAAGTTCACTTGCCAGCTATTTAAAAGAGATGGGGTATGAGACATACGCACAGCATCCATATTATCCAAGTGGATGGTGTCGTGACAGTGTGTATCCGCTTTTGGGATTTGAAAATATAGAATTTATTAATGATTATACAAATCGAAAAATTTGCAGGGAATATGTAAGCGATGAGTCTTCTTTTGAAAAGATTATAGATACATTTGAAAATAAAGAAGAGGGGAAACCGGTTTTTATTTTTAATGTGACTATGCAAAACCATGGAAGTTATTCAGATGAATATGATAATTTTGAAAACGCTATTACGGCATCTGATTACAGTAATTCCTCACTTGACCAGTATTTGTCATTAATAAAAATTTCAGATTCGGATTTTGAGAATTTAATTGATTATTTTAAAACGGTTGAAGAGGATACACTTATTATTTTTTTTGGTGACCATCAGCCAAATGATTCTGTAGCATATTCAATACTTTCTGATAAGGGAATGAATTACAAGGATTTAAATGAGGAAGAGCTTAAATTAAGATATAAGGTTCCATATGTAATCTGGGCGAATTTTGATATTGAGGAAGAGAAAGATAGAGATACAAGTCTTAATTATCTTGCAGCGGAGGCCTTAGATATTTCAGGTGTAAAACTATCAGGTTATCAGAACTTTTTACTTGAACTAAAAAAATCATATCCCGTAATTTCAACGGTAAATATACAAAGTGTTGATGAGAATGAAAAAATATTTGAACAGTATAAGCAAATTCAATATTACAAATTATTCGGACAGAAAGGTAATTAATTATGGAAAAAAATAGATATACTTTACACAAGCTTGCTTTTTTCATACCTTTATTATTGTCAATCATAATATGTATAGGTAATGGAATATATCCTTTGGGAAAATCTTGTATTTTGCATATGGATATGTACCATCAATATTATCCTTTTTTTGAAGAGTTATTAAGAAAAATTCGTTCGATGGATAGCTTGATGTATAGTTGGAATATTGGTTTGGGGTCAGATTTTTTATCTGTATTTGCATATTATCTTTCAAGTCCATTAAACTGGCTATTAGTTTTTTGTCCATCAAAATATGTGATTGAATTTATGACAATTCTTGTTGTTTTTAAGATGTCATTTGCTGGACTTGCAACATTTATATATTTGAAAGAACATTATAAAAGAGAAAGTTATATTACAATAGTTTTTTCAACGGCATATGCGTTTAGTGGATTTATGGCAGCATATAGCTGGAATATTATGTGGCTCGATGGAATATCATTGTTTCCACTTATTGTTCTGGGCTTGGAAAAATTGGTAAAAGAAGGAAAGGTAAAGTTATATTATATTAGTTTGGCAATTGCAATTTTTTCAAATTATTACATCGGAATAATGATTTGTATGTATCTTGTAATATATTTCCTATATCTTTTTTTTATTAATGGAAAAGGCAGATGGAAAGCATTATTAAGATTTTCATTTTATTCATTACTTGCTGGTGGGACAGCGGCAATTGTTATTTTGCCGGAGCTTAAAATTTTGAGCTATACAGGATCGTCAGGAATACAATTTCCAGAGACTGTTGAATGGTATTTTAATATTGTTGCAGAATTATCACGAATGGTTCCAACCGCAGAAAGCTATAATGGTGCGGGAAACTGGCCTAATTTATATGCTGGTGTTTTTGTAATATTATTGCTTGTAATTTATGTGTTAAATGGAAGAATATCGTTAAAAAGAAAAATTCCGGCAGTATTATTTGTAGCGTTTTTTGTAGTTAGTTTTGCAAACAATTATCTTGATTTTATCTGGCATGGATTTCATTTTCCAAATTCACTACCAGCCAGGCAGTCATTTTTATTTATTTTTTTAATTATTTGTATAGCATATTCTGTATTTAGAAAATGGCATACTGTAAAAGTTTGGCAGGTTGGTCTGGCAACAGTTGTATCAGTTGCAGGAATAATTGTAAGTGGGTTTTTTATAGATAAAACTGTTACTGATTGGTATTCAATTTTAATAGGTGTATGTTTTGTAACTGCTTATGCGATTATTCTGTTATTATCAAGATTGATGCCAGGAAAACATAATAAGAAGTTATTAATTGATGCATTTGGGTTGATTGCAGTATTAGAACTTACAGTAAATATGACATATAATGGCTTTTTTGTAACAGACAGAGAGGCTTATATGAATAAAACTGATGATTATGCAAAACTACTAGAAATTGCAAAAGAAGAGACTGAATATGGATTTTATAGAGTTGAGGATACAGAAAGATTCACAAAAAATGATGATTCAAGATACGGTTATCCATCAGCTACGCAGTTTTCATCACTCATGAATATTAATGTCAGTCATTTTTATCAAGGTGTATTTATGGAAGGCGGAAAGAATTTTTATGGATATAACGGTGCAACGCCAATTACATCAGCGATGCTTTCAGTTGAGTATTCTCTTTCAGATAGTGAGTACGAAGAGAGTCCATTGCGTGAACTTGTAGCACATGAAGGTAAACACTTCTTATATAGGAACAAGTATTGCCTTCCACTTGGTTTTATGATGAATAAAGAGGCAGTTGATGAATGGAAAATTACTACATCATCAAAAAAACAGGGTATAAATAGTCTTGGTAAAGTACTTGGTGCAGTTGAAGATACAATTTCATTGGCGGGATGTGATGTAAATGTAGAAGAAGGTGAAACTAAAATAACAATAAATTCAGATGGCTATTATTATGCAGAATATATTAGTTGTGATTCTGACTCATTAAAAGTTTCATCTGACGATGGAAGAGAGACGAAATGGGGAAAGACTTCTCATAAGTATCTATTAGATTTAGGATATTATAATGCCAACGATGTGATTACAATATCTAATTCAAATTGTGAAGAAATCGATTTTATTGTTTACCGTCTCAATCTAGAGTCAGTAGAAACTGCGTATAATACACTAAATTCAAACACAATGAAACTTGATAATTATGATTCAACATCAGTAGAAGGTAGTATTGATGTCAAAGAAGCAGGATTTCTTATCTTCTCAATTCCCAGTGAGGATGGATGGATGCTTTTTGTAGATGGAAAAAGGGCGAAAATATCAGATTTTTCTGATACTTTTATTAGTGTTTATTTAGAGGAAGGACAGCATAAGATTGAATTAAATTATGAAACTCCACTAATAAAAGAGGGCGCAATAATAAGCTGTAGTTGTGTTGGAATATTTATAATATCAATTCTAATTAGAAAGAAAACAAAAGATGAAAGAACTAATAGAACTTTATATAGAACAATACAGGCAGGTAAGCCAGAAAAGTAAAAAGAGAAATGTCAAAATCACACATTATATGCATAAAATAAATGCAAAAGCAAAATCGATTGAACGAGTGAAGTTTCACCCTAATCAAATAAATGCGCTTAATCAATTACATCAGGATGTGAAAAAAATATCATTTTTGGCATATTATACAAAAAATAAAGAGGCAAAGAGAGTATTAAATAATATCATTATTCCAAACCTTGTAAGAATCGATTTATCAATCATGGAACAGGAAGAAATATTAGATATTGATTCTTCTGTAATTGATTCAATAAAAAAAGATTACTTTGGAGCAATATGTAATAAAAATTTAAAGGAAATTCTTGAGCTTAGAAGAAAGGAAGAAATAAGGGCGCAGATTGTAAACCTGGTTCCGGAAAGACCAGAGCAGGAATTTCCAGAAGCACTAAATATGAATAGGCATTTCATCCTTCATGTCGGACCAACTAATAGTGGTAAGACATATCAGGCATTAGAGAGCCTAAAAAAAGCAGATACTGGAGTTTACCTTGGACCACTTAGGCTTTTGGCATTAGAAGTATACGAAAAGATGATGGATAGTGGTATTGCATGTACCATGATTACAGGGCAGGAGTGTATTGAGGAAAAAGATAGCAGGATAACAGCATCTACTATTGAAATGCTTGATATAGATAAAAAATATCAGGTTGCAGTTATAGATGAGGCACAGATGGTTGCTGACTCTGATAGAGGTCATTCGTGGACTAGAGCAATTCTTGGTGTAAGAGCTGATGAGATTCATATTTGTATGAGCCAGGTAGCAGAAGATGTAGTAAAGCATTTAATTAATCTTACTGGTGATAAATGTGAGGTTAGAAGATATGAGAGAAAGACTCCTCTTGTTATTGCTAATGAACCATTTTCTTTTCCTGATGATGTTATGGATGGGGATGCATTCATTGTCTTTTCAAAGAAGTCTGTACTTAATATTGCGGGTCGTCTAGAGGAAAAAGGGATAAAATCCAGTGTTATCTATGGAAGTTTGCCTCCTGAAATCAGAAGAAGACAAATGGACATGTTTAATAATGGAAAGACAAAAGTAGTTGTTTCAACAGATGCAATTGGAATGGGACTTAATCTTCCTGTAAAGAGAATTATTTTTCTTGAAATGGACAAGTTTGATGGAACGGGAAGAAGACCGCTTGAGCTTTCAGAGATAAAGCAGATTGCAGGGAGAGCAGGACGATTTGGAATTCATGAAAGTGGAATTGTAACTGCAATGGGTGAGAGAAATCTTAAGTTTCTTGAAAAAATGTATGGGCTTGATGAGGAAAATATCACAACAGTAAGTTTAGGTTTTCCGCAGGTTCTTCTTTCAATGAAAGCTCCCCTTGATGAAATTATAAATCTCTGGCATGATGCAAAACCGTCAGAACCTTTTGAAAAAATTAAAGTTGAAGAAATCATTTTTTTGTATAAGGAAGCGTATAAAAATAGAAGTTTTATCGCAGATTTTGATGATAAATACATGCTGTATCGAATGATAACCTGTCCAATTGATATCAAAGACAGAGAGCTGGTTGATCAGTGGAGAAGATATTGTATATCATATACTGCAGATATTTCTCTTGAGCATCCTGTAAAAAAATCAAGATACGAAGGACTTATGAAGCTTGAATCCTATTATAAGAAGCTGGATTTATATTATCAGTTTTCGGTTCGACTTGGGAAGCTGATTGAAAATGACTGGCTTGAGGAGGAAAGGGATAAGACACAGACTCAAATAATGCAGATGTTGCTCAAAGATAAAAACGAATACATTTTAAGATGCAAGTACTGCGGTACAATTCTTCCTGTTGGTACAAATTTTAACCTGTGTAATGATTGTTATGGAATGAGACCAAGTAGAAGTTGGAGATTTTAATTAAACCATTGGAGATAGGTGAAATAATCTATCCCCAGTGGTTTTTTATTTTAGAAAAAGTTTCACATTTACTAGTTATCATATAACTCATATGTTATGATGACTAAAATGTTACATTACAGATGGAGATAAAAATGAAAACAACAGAAATAATTAACAATGTTTGTTCACATTTGGGAATAGCAAAAGCTGATTTGGCAAAGATGATAGGAGTATATCCATCTTCTTTATATCGAAAGCTTGCTAATGAAAGTATGACTTTAGAAGAACTGCAAAAGTGTCTCGATGTTTTGGGTGTTTCGATGGAATTAGTTATTAAATATCAAGATGGAAACAATATAACTTCCAAAGAAAACCATGAAAAAATATTAGATAGAATGGACCTTTTAAAAAAAGAGCTTGAAGTTGCAAATCAAAATGCAGAGTTTTGCAAAAAATCACTAAGAGATTTAAGAACTGAATTAAACAGTGCAGTAGGATTTACAGAGCTTATTGCAAGGAATAAAACCAAATCAGAAGAGTATCTTGGAAAACTTAATATGATCCAAACTAATATGGGACGAACCATAGCATATGCGCTTGGAGAAGGTCTTGAAGAGGAGTTTGATTTGGATGAGTATGATGATGTAGAAGAATTGGATGGAAAGAGAGTTCTTGTTGTAGAAGATAATGAACTTAATAGAAATATGATGAAGGAAATACTAGTGGATCATGGCCTTATTGTAGAGGAGGCAGAGAATGGTAGAAATGCATTTTTGGCCATTAGAAATAATATTCCAGGATATTATAATTTTGTATTAATGGATATTGAAATGCCAGAGATGGACGGATATGACGCAACGATGAAAATTCGTAAACTACCAAATCGTATCAGGGCAAATGTGCCTATTATAGCCTTAACTGCTAATGCAGTTACAGAAAACAGAGAAAGAGCATCAGCAGTTGGAATGGATGGTTTTTTGGTTAAACCTATAAGTTCGGCTAGGTTGCTTAGAATTCTATCAAAATTTTTATAATAGTCCGATGCTGAAGCAGTTGAATAATAATGATTAGAATGGAGGAAATTATAATGACATTAAAAGAATGTTATGATTCTTTTGGAGGGAATTTTGAAACAGCAAAAAAGCAAATGATAAAAGAAGAAATAATTGATAGATTTGTTTTAAAGTTTCTAGATGATAGAAGTTATACAAAGCTTATTGATGCAGTTAATGAACAAAATTATGAGGATGCATTTAAGGCTGCACATACATTAAAAGGAGTATGTTTAAACTTGAGTTTTGAACGAATTTCAAATTCTGTAAGTATACTTACAGAGTTCCTTAGAAATAAAAAGAATGATGAGGTGGATAGATTTACATGCGATAATCTGATGCAATCTGTTACTTGGGATTATAATGAAATTATAAGTTCAATCTGTTCATATCGTGATAGTAAATAAAAGGGAGTATTATTGGACATTGAAAATGATAAGCTTCTTTCATCAAAGAGACGGTGAAAGGAGCTTTTTTATGAAAGGATATTGTGTAGAGAGTGGATATATGGGATTCATAGATGGGGAATATTGTTTATTTGCAGATGAAAGTGATTATAGAGAAGCATATTATGAAATATATGAATAACAATATAATGTGAAAGTATCATTGAATTTCACAAGCCCTTGTGTCATAATAAATATGGCTAATTATGTAATTTGACAGGAGGGATTTTTATGAGTAGAAATGAAATTGATATTCCAAGACAGGAACAAGAGCTTAAAATAAGACCATATGAGCATCATGCTAAGTATTATGAAACTGATCAGATGGGAATCATCCACCATTCGAATTATATAAAGTGGATGGAGGAAGCAAGACTTGATTTAATGGATCAGATTGGACTTAATTATAAACAGATGGAAGAGATGGAAATAATCAGTCCGGTTTTATCAATTTCTGTTGAGTATCACAGTATGGTTCATTTTGATGATACCGTAGTTATTCAGACTAAGCTTGTTAAATATACAGGGATTAAGATGGAAGTTGAGTATATTATGACAGATAAGGAAACAGGGGAACTTAGAACAACAGCTTACAGTAGTCATTGTTTCCTAAACAGATCAGGAAAACCAATTTCCCTTAAGAGATCGTATCCAGAATTAGATACTAAATTTTTTGAAATGAAGGATGAAAGTTAATGATACAACAAAGATTAGCTTGTTTGCGTGATGAGATGCAAAAGAGAAATATTGCAGTTTATATTGTTCCAACATCAGATTTTCATGAATCAGAATATGTAGGAGAATACTTTAAAGCCCGTCAGTTTATTTCTGGTTTCACAGGTTCGGCAGGGGTTGCTGTGATTACTCCTTTTGAAGCTAAACTTTGGACAGATGGAAGGTACTTTATTCAGGCATCAAAACAGCTAAAGGAAACACCATTTACTCTTATGAAAACTGGTGAGGAGGGGGTCCCTACAGTTGATGAATATATTGAAGAAATACTTTTAGAAAATCAGGTACTAGGTTTTGATGGAAGAGTTATTAATGGAGCCTGGGGCAAAAAATTAAAAATAATTGCAGATAAAAAGAAGGCATCTATTTTTGATAAAGAGGATTTGATTGGTCTCATCTGGGCAGAAAGACCAAAGATATCTAAAGGGGCGGTTATGATTCTTGAACAGAATTATACTGGTGAGAGTACTGCGGTCAAGATTTTAAAAGTACGAGAAAAAATGAGAGAATGTGGAGCGGATATTCATCTTTTAAGCTCTCTTACCGACATAGCTTGGTTGTTAAATGTTAGAGGTTCAGATATAAGTTATGTTCCAGTTGTTCTTTCATATTTAGCAATTTCTAATGAGGAATGTATATGGTTTATTCAAGAAGAAATACTAAATGAAGAATTAGAAGAATATTTGGATGATTTTGGAATAAAGACAGCATCATATGATAGTTTTTATGAGTATGTGAGTAACATATGTGCGGATAAGAAAGTATTATTAGATTGTTCAGTTATGAACTATCGCGTTTGTAACAGCATCCCAGCAGGAGTTGGAATTATTGATAAGCCTGATCCAACCGTACTAATGAAGGCTATAAAAAATGATAAACAGATTAAAAATCTAAGAGAAGCTCATACTAAAGATGCAATTGCCATGATTAAGTTTATGTATTGGCTTAAGACAAACATAGGAAAGAAAACTATAACTGAGATTTCAGCATCTAATTATTTGACTTCCTTAAGGAAGAAACAGGATGGGTTTCTTGATTTAAGTTTTGATACAATTTCAGGTTATGCAGAGCATGGAGCAATTGTTCATTATTCTGCAACACCTGAAACTGATTTTGAATTAAAAGCAGAAGGTTTACTTTTAGTTGACTCTGGTGGACACTATCTTGAGGGTACGACAGATATCACAAGAACATTTGCTCTTGGACAGCTTACAGATGATATGAAGGCTGATTTTACAAGAGTTTGCAGAGCAAATATTAATCTTGCAGCTGCTCAGTTTAGATATGGTTGCTCAGGTTACAGTTTAGATATAATTGCAAGGCAACCGTTTTGGGAAGTGGGACTTGATTATAATCATGGCACAGGACATGGTGTAGGTTACGTGCTTAATGTACATGAAGGACCTAACGGTTTTAGATGGAGAGCACCAAAGAATATATCAGAAGTATGTGTGTTAGAAGAAGGAATGGTTACTACTGACGAACCAGGAATTTATATCGAGGGTAAATATGGCATACGAACAGAGAATGAACTAGTATGCAAAAAAGGAATCAAGAATGAATATGGACAGTTTATGTATTTTGAAAATCTTACATATGTTCCAATTGATCTTGATGCGATTGTCCCTGAGCAGATGAGTGTTGTTGAGAAAGAAAGATTAAATAATTATCATGCTTTTGTATATGAAAAAATGTCACCATTTTTTGAAGGTGATGAATTAGAATTTTTAAAAAAATATACGAGAGCAATATAAATAAAGGATTATAAATTTATGAGTGAAAAATTAGTGCTTATTGATGGGCATAGTATTTTGAATAGAGCTTTTTTTGGACTACCTGATTTAACTAATTCTCAGGGAATTCACACTAATGCAGTATATGGTTTCTTAAATATTATGTTTAAAATTTTAGAAGAGGAGAAACCTGATTATCTTACTGTTGCTTTTGATGTTCATGCTCCTACTTTCAGACATAAAATGTTCGATGCCTATAAAGGAACAAGAAAGCCTATGGCAGATGAGCTTAAACAACAGGTTCCGATAATTAAAGAAATGCTTACAGCAATGGGCATTAAAATAGTTGAGATGGAAGGCTATGAGGCTGATGATATTCTTGGTACTTTGGCATTTAAAGCTGAGTCATTGGGGATGGAGGTTGCGATAATTTCTGGAGATAGAGATTTGTTGCAGCTTGCAACTGAACATATTATGATTCGTATTCCAAAGACTAAGAGAACTGGAACTGAGATTGAAAATTATTTAGCTAAAGATGTTATTGAAAAATATAATGTTACGCCTAAAGAGTTTATTGATGTAAAAGCTCTTCAAGGGGATACTGCTGATAATATTCCAGGTGTTCCGGGAATTGGTGAGAAAACAGCCGGAGCTCTTATTGCACAGTATCACAGCATTGAAGCTGTTCATGAAGATGCAGCAAATGTTAAGCCTCCTCGCGCCGCAAAGAATATTGTGGAATTCTGGGATCAGGCAGTTATGAGTAAGGTGCTTGCAACAATTAATACAGAAGTGCCAGTTGATTATGAGTTTTCAGATGCAAAAATCATGGGAAATGAGTCACTTTATACAGAAGAAGCTTTTGTATTATGTAAGCAGTTGGAATTTAAGAACCTTCTTAACAGGTTTAATGTATCTGCACCTAAAAATAATGCAGAAGAATTTTTCAAGATTGTAGATAAAAAAAGCGAGACAGAGAAAATATTTGATAAAGTAAATTCAAAGGATGTTGCTATTTCTGTCATTCCTGAAGATGTAAGTCAGGAGGAAGAGGGGAAGCAGCTAAGTCTTTTTGATTTGGATGATGGTACGAGTACTAATGAAATTGCAGCTTTGTGTGTTGCATTTTCTGATGAAGATATTTATTTTATTAAAACAGGTAAAGAAATTTCTTCTGAGTATTTGATTAATAAAATTATTGAATTGAAAGCATCACAGATTATCTGTCCGGATTTAAAAAAGATTCTTCATGAACTTAAAATTTTTAGAAATTGCATAAGTGATGTAAGAGATAAATTTTTTGATATGACAATAGCGTCATATTTACTTAATCCCCTGCTTGGTGAATATCCATATGAGAACATAGCAAAGGATTATCTGGGCATGTTAATTCCTTCTAAGAAGGAGTTACTTGGAAAAACATCTGCTGCACAGATGTTACGTGAGGATGAATCTGTAGTAGTAAAATATGCTTGTTTTGAAACTTATGTTGCATGGAAATCAAAGGCAGTTCTCGAGGAAAAATTAAAAGAGCAGGGAATGCTCAGCTTATTCAGAGAGATAGAGATGCCACTTGTATTCGTATTATACGATATGGAAGAGGAAGGAATTTCTATTGATGGAAATTCACTTAAAGAATATGGTGATAAGCTTTCAGTTTCTATAAACGAATTAGAATCCAGAATATATGAGCAGGCTGGTGAAAAGTTTAATATTAATTCACCTAAACAGCTTGGGGTGATTCTATTTGAAAAGTTAGAACTTCCAAATGGTAAAAAGACTAAGACAGGATATTCAACTTCGGCTGAAGTGCTTGAAGGATTAGCTGAGGATTATCCAATAGTCTCAGATATTTTAGAATACAGACAGCTTTCAAAATTAAAGTCAACATACGCAGATGGTCTTGCAAATTATATTGACCATGATGGACTTATCCATACTACATTCAATCAGACAATTACTGCAACTGGTCGACTAAGCAGCACAGAACCGAATCTGCAGAATATTCCAATCAGGATTGAACTTGGAAAGTTAATTCGTAAGGTATTTCATCCTAAGAAGGGTAATTTGTTTATCGATTCAGACTATTCTCAGATTGAGCTTAGAGTTCTGGCTCATATGTCTGGCGATGAGAAGCTTATTAATGCATTTAAGAATAATCAGGATGTTCATAGAACAACAGCGGCAGAAGTATTTCATGTACCATTTGATGAGGTTACACCACTTCAGAGAAGAAATGCTAAAGCTGTAAACTTTGGAATTGTATATGGTATCAGTGCATTTGGTCTTGCAAAGGACCTTGGCATTGGACGAAAAGAAGCACAGGATTATATCGATAGTTATTTCGAAACCTATCCTAAAATTAAAGCCTTTCTTGATAAAACAGTAGCTGATGCTAGGGAGAAAGGGTATATTGTAACATTGTTTGGTAGAATAAGACCAATCCCGGAGCTTTCATCTGGTAATTTTATGCAAAGACAGTTTGGTGAGAGAGTTGCCATGAATTCACCTATTCAGGGAACTGCGGCAGATATTATCAAAATAGCAATGATTAATGTTCATGACAGGTTGATACGTGAGAGCTATAAATCAAGACTCATATTACAGGTTCATGATGAACTTCTGATTGAGACAGGTGAAGAAGAAAAGGATGCGGTAGTTAAACTTCTTGAGGAAGAAATGCAGCAAGCTTTGGATATGTCAGTTGGACTTGATGTTGATACAGCGTTTGGGTATGATTGGTATGAAGCACATTAAGAGAGGTCTGTTATGAAATTTATAGGGATTACAGGAGGTGTTGGAGCGGGTAAGTCGGCAATACTTGAATACCTGTCTTCAAAGCCCAAAATCAGAGTAATGCTTGCAGATGAAATTGCACACATTTTAATGTGTCCTGGCACTGTTTGTTATGATAGAATAGTTGATGAATTTTGTGATGTAGACATCTTGTCAGGTGATGGAAGCTTTGATAAAGAAAAGCTTGCAAGTTTGATTTTTTCTAATGATATTAATAGAGAAAGACTCAATGCAATTGTTCATCCTGCTGTTAAGCAGTATGTGATTGAACAATATGCGATTGAGAATAATAAAAAAGAATTAGATTATCTGGTTTTAGAAGCTGCTTTATTAATTGAAGAACATTATGATGAAATATGTGATGAACTTTGGTATATTTATACAAGTAGAGAAAATCGAAGAATAAGGCTTAAAGCTACAAGAGGTTATTCGGATGCTAAAATAGATTCGATTTTTGATAGTCAGCTTAGTGATGAAGAATATGAGAGGGCTTGCAAAATAAGTATTGATAACAATGGAAGCCTAGAAGATACATATGAGCAGATTGATTCTGCATTGGAATTTAAGGAGTAATATAATGAATAATGTGTTTGGTCTTGATATCGGTACTAGAAATATTGTAGGTACTGTTGGATATCGTACAGAAGACGAAGAATTTATTGTTACGGCACAGTATGTTAAACAGCATGAGACAAGAGCAATGCTTGATGGTCAGATTCATGATATTGGAAGAGTTGGTAAGACTATTTCTGAAGTTAAAGCAGAACTTGAAAATCAAACTGGACAGTCGCTTACTGATGTATGTATTGCTGCTGCTGGTCGTGTACTTAAGACTGTAACTACACATGTTGAATATGAATATGCTGAGGAATCTGTGGTAACAGGAGAAGATATTCATACACTTAACCTTTTGGGGATAGAAAAAGCACAGGAAGAACTAAAGACTAATAATGATACTAACTATAAATTCTATTGTGTAGGATATTCTGTTGTTAAATATTATTTGAATGGTGATGTTTTTATCAGTCTTGAAGATCATAAAGCCAATAAAATAGGTGAGGATGTAATAGTAACCTTTTTACCAGAAGATGTAGTTGATGGATTATATTCAGCAGTGGGACAAGCGGGGCTTACTGTTGCAAATATGACACTCGAGCCTATAGCAGCAATTAATGTTGCAATTCCTGAGAATTTTAGAATGTTAAATATTGCTCTTGTTGATGTTGGGGCAGGAACATCTGATATTTCAATTACAAAAGATGGAAGTATAATTGCTTACGGAATGATTCCGTGTGCGGGAGATGAGCTTACAGAGGTGATTGTACAGCATTATCTTGTGGATTTTAAAACGGCAGAGTATATAAAGCTTGAATCTTCAAAATCAGAGGAAGTTGTGTTCAAAGATATAATGAGCATAGAACACAAAGTGGCTTCATCAGATATTTGGAAAGTTATTGAGCCGGTTGTAGACAAAATAACAACTGCTGTAGCAGAAAAAATTAAAGAATTAAATGGAGATAAAACAGTAAGTGCCTGTTTCGTTGTAGGTGGTGGTGGTAAAGCTCATGGCTTTACAGAAATGCTTGCAAAGAGACTGGATCTTGCAGAAGAAAGAGTAGCACTTAGAGGTGAGGAAGTATTAGGTGAAGTTGTATTTCAACAGGATGATATTGAAAAAGATCCACTTCTAGTTACACCAATTGGTATTTGCTTAAATTATTATGAGCAAAAGAATAACTTTATTATGGTTAAGTTTAATGGAGAGAGACTTAAACTTTATGATAATAATAGATTGACTATTGTGGATGCTGCTTTACAGGCTGGTTTTCCAAATGATAAATTATTTCCAAAAAGAGGAATGCCTATTAATTTTACAGTTAATGGTGCGGCAAAGATTGTCCGAGGAGAAGCGGGAGAGGCAGCGGTTGTTACAATGAATGGTAAACCTGCGCATATAAATACTCCACTTGAACCAAATAGTGAGATTACAATTGAACCTTCTACAGAGGGATTAGCTGCTAAATATAAGCTTGGTCAGTTAGAAGAGTTTAAAACTTCAACACTATCATTTCAAATTAATGGGAAGTCTGTTGTATGTCCAAAGTTTTTTCAGGTTAATGGCAGTTTAGAGCCTTCTGAATATGAAATAAAAGAAGGTGATGTTGTTGAAACTCGAAATTTTTATACTGTAGGTCAAGTTGCAGAGTTTATGGATATTGTTATAGATGAAGGAAAACAGATTCTTGTCAATAACAGACCAGCAACACTTGAAACATTAGTATATGAGAATTTTTCAATTGACTGGATTGGTGATCCTTATGGTGTAAGAGAGAACTCATTCACAGAATCTACATACTACAATAATATGGCAGAAGAAGCTCAAAAAGCAGAAGAGACTATTTTTGAGGAAGAGAATGTTTCAGAGAAAGAGATTGTTTCTGAGAATGAGAATGTTTCAGAGAATGAGAATGTTTCAGAGAAAGAGATGGTTTCTGATAATGAACAAGAAAAGGTTGAAGAAAAAACAAACTCAACAGATTCTGCTACTTCTGAAAAATCTGAGGATGGAGTATTTAATGTTCATGTTACACCAGCACTTGAGGAAGAACTTCGTGCAAAGGCAGAGGCAGCAGATATTACATCAGAAGTAAACAATCTAAAGGAAGACACGTTTGTAGAGAAACATATTAATGTCATTGTAAATGGAGAAACAGTAGAACTTTTAGGAAAAGAAAAATACATATTTGTAGATATTTTTGATAGAATTTCATTTGATCTTCAAGCTGGAAATGGAAGAGCAATTGCAACAATGTTAAATGGTCGTTCTGCACAGTTTTCTGAGGAACTAAATGAGGGCGATAAGATAGAATTGTACTGGGAAGAGAAATAAAATGTTAGAGTTATGCAGTATAGCTAGTGGAAGCAGTGGTAATTGTATATGCGTTGGTTCAGATAATGACCATATTTTAATTGATGCCGGAATTAGTGGAAAGAAAATAGAAAAAGGTTTAGAATCCATGGATTTAAAGGCTTGCGAACTTGAAGGTATTCTTGTTACACATGAGCATATTGATCATGTTGCCGGAATTGGTGTTATGGCAAGAAGATATCATTTGCCAATTTACGCAACATGCGGTACTATAGAGGCTATTAAGAATATCAAATCAGTCGGCAAGATTGATGAAGAGCTCTTTAAACCAATTGCTCCTGGAATTGAATTTGAAATCGGGAGTCTCAAATTAAAACCTGTACATATATCACATGATGCTGCTGATCCTGTAGCATATAAGATTTCATGTGGTAACAAAAGTATGGCTGTTGTTACTGATTTGGGAAATTATGATGAACAGATTGTTCAGGAGTTTAATAATCTTGATGGCTTATTACTTGAGGCCAATCATGATATTAATATGCTTCAGACAGGCCCGTATCCATATTATCTGAAGCAGAGAATACTTGGAAACAGAGGACATTTGTCGAATGAGAGAAGCGGACAGTTATTATGTGAGCTTCTTCATGATAATTTTGGCACAGTTATGCTGGGCCACTTAAGCAAAGAAAACAACTATGAGGAGCTGGCATATGAGGCAGTAAGACTTGAGGTTACTATGGGTGACAATCCATATAAAGCAGAGGATTTCCCAATGATGGTGGCTAATAGAGACACTGTATCACCAGTAATTCGTGTTGGATAACACTTAATGAATAAGGAGACTATTATGGAAAACACAAAGGACAGAGTAATTATTACAGTTGTAGGTAAGGATACAGTTGGTATTATTGCAAAGGTATGTACATATCTTTCAGAGAGTGGAATTAACATTCTTGATATTTCGCAGACTATAGTTTCAGGATTTTTTAACATGATGATGATAGCTGATTTTGCTGATGCAAATAAGCAGTTTTCAGATATTTCTGAGCAGTTAGAGGCTCTTGGTAATGAAATTGGTGTATCAATTAAATGCCAGAAGGAAGAAATATTCCAGATGATGCACCGTATCTAAAATAAGCTAATCTGATTGTATAAGGAGATAAAAATGATTAATCTTGGTGAAGTAAAAGAAACCAACGAAATGGTTGAAAAAGAAAATCTTGACGTGCGTACTATTACACTTGGTATCAGCCTTCTTGATTGTATAGATTCTGATCTTAAGAAATTAAATGACAATATTTATAATAAAATTACAACTGTTGCTAAGGATTTAGCTGCAACGGGTGATGCGATTGAGAAAGAGTTTGGTATTCCAATCGTTAATAAACGTATTTCAGTAACACCAATTGCTTTAGTTGGTGGTGCTGCATGTAAGACACCAGAGGATTTCGTGACAATTGCAGATACAATGGATAGAGCCGCAAAGGCTGTTGGAGTTAATCTTATCGGTGGATATTCTGCACTTGTTACAAAGGGAATGACAAAGGCTGATGAGCTTCTCATTCGTTCAATTCCAAAGGCTCTTTGTTCTACAGAGAGAGTATGTAGTTCTGTAAATCTGGCATCTACAAAAATTGGTATCAATATGGATGGAGTTAAGCTCATGGGAGAAATCCTTCTTGAGATTGCTGAGATGTCAAAAGACAGAGATTCTGTAGATTGTATGAAGCTTGTAGTATTCTGTAATGCTCCTGATGATAACCCATTCATGGCAGGTGCATTCCATGGTGTAACAGAGGCAGATGCAATTATTAACGTTGGTGTTTCTGGCCCTGGAGTTGTTAAGAAGGCTCTTGAGAGTGTTCGTGGAGAGAACTTTGAGGTTCTTTGTGAGACAATTAAGAAAACAGCATTTAAGGTTACACGTGTAGGTCAGATGGTTGCTCATGAGGCATCTAAGCGCCTTGGAATTCCATTTGGTATTGTAGATTTATCACTTGCTCCAACACCGGCAATTGGAGATTCAGTTGCAGATATATTATGTGAAATCGGACTTGAATATGCTGGTGCACCTGGTACAACAGCAGCACTTGCTATGCTTAACGATCAGGTTAAGAAGGGTGGAGTAATGGCTTCATCATATGTTGGTGGTCTTTCAGGAGCATTTATTCCTGTATCTGAGGATCAGGGAATGATTAATGCTGTAGAGGCTGGGGCAATTACACTTGAGAAGTTAGAGGCCATGACATGTGTATGTTCTGTAGGACTTGATATGATAGCTATTCCTGGAGATACTCCAGCAACAACTATTTCAGGAATTATTGCAGATGAGATGGCACTTGGAATGATTAATCAGAAGACAACAGCTTGTCGTCTTATACCTGTAATTGGAAAAGGTGTAGGAGAGACAGTTGAGTTCGGTGGATTATTTGGTTATGCTCCAATTATGCCGGTAAACAAGTTCTCATGTGCCGATTTTGTGAATCGTGGTGGACGTATTCCAGCTCCAATCCATAGTTTCAAGAACTAATTATCAGAGTTAGATTCATGATTATATATTAAAGTTTTACGATGAGATATTTGTTTGACAGATGTAAAAAATCGTGTTTAAATATATTTGTTATATGACTGACGGAATCGTGGAGTTTACCACATGAAGTATAACAAATTTTGATTTTATGCCGACCGTCTGGGCGTACAGAGAAGTTATTATTTTCATAGCTATATGTGCGTCTGGAATGGTCGGTTTTTTCATAAATATAAATAAAATATTTATAGAAATTTTAATCGATTTTCTAAAGAATAATGCACATAGGATAATTTTAAGAAAGAGAGGAAACAAAATGAACAAAGTATCACTTGCACAGGAATTATCAAGCACAAGCTATCCGGGACGTGGAATTGTAATTGGTGTTACTCCAGATGGCAAGAAGGCAGTAACAGCCTACTTTATTATGGGTAGAAGTGAGAACAGCCGTAACCGTGTATTCGTAGAGGATGGAGAGGGAATTCGTACACAGGCATTTGATCCTTCAAAGCTTGAAGACCCAAGCCTTATCATCTACGCTCCAGTCAGAGTTCTTGGAAACAAGACAATCGTTACTAATGGTGACCAGACAGATACAATTTATGAGCTTATGGATAAGCAGCAGACATTTGAGCAGGCTCTTCGTACAAGAGAGTTTGAGCCGGATGCACCAAACTACACTCCTCGTATTTCGGGAATTATGCATATTGATAATGGTGAGTTTAACTATGCAATGTCAATTCTTAAGAGCAATAATGGAAATCCGGATGCATGCAATAGATATACATTTGCATACAATACTCCAGTCGCAGGAGAGGGACATTTCATTCATACATACATGGGTGATGGAAATCCACTTCCAAGCTTTGAGGGAGAGCCAACATGGGTAGATATTGATGGAGATATCGACAGCTTCACAAACATGGTATGGGAGAACTTAAATGAAGATAATAAAGTATCTCTTTTCGTAAGATACATTGATATCGCAACTGGTGAGTATGAGACTCGCATTGTAAACAAGAATAAGTAACCTATTGAAAATAGATATTATAAAACAGATATTATCAATTAAAATAATTAAGATATTATAGAGTATAAGAATAATATACAATTTAGGAGAAAATCATGCAGGAATACGAATTAAAATATGGATGTAACCCAAATCAGAAACCAGCAAGAATTTATATGCAGGAAGGAGAGCTTCCAGTTAAGATTTTAAGCGGAAGAGCCGGATACATTAACTTCCTTGATGCATTTAACGGATGGCAGCTTGTAAAAGAGCTCAAGAAGGCTACAGGTCTTCCAGCTGCTACATCATTTAAGCATGTTTCGCCAGCTGGTGCGGCAGTAGGTCTTCCACTTACAGATGTTGAGAAGCAGATTTACTGGGTAAATGATATGGATATCGAGTTTACCCCACTTGCAAATGCTTATATCAGAGCAAGAGGTGCAGACAGAATGTCTTCATTTGGAGATTTCATCTCACTTTCAGATGTATGTGATAAGAGCACAGCACTTGTAATTAAGAGAGAGGTTTCAGACGGTGTTATCGCTCCTGGATACACAGATGAAGCTCTTGAGATTTTAAAGGCAAAGAAGAACGGAAATTACTGTGTAATCGAAATTGACCCAGATTACGAGCCAGCACCAATTGAGCGCAAGGATGTATTCGGAATCACTTTTGAGCAGGGAAGAAACGAGCTTAAGATTGATGACGATTTCTTCAACAATATCGTTACAAATAATAAAGAGCTTACAGAGCAGGCAAAGATTGACCTTGCAATTGCTATGATTACACTTAAATATACACAGTCTAACTCTGTATGTTATGTTAAGGGTGGACAGGCAATCGGTATCGGAGCTGGACAGCAGTCAAGAATTCACTGTACAAGACTTGCTGGTTCTAAGGCGGATAACTGGTGGCTTCGCCAGTCTCCACAGGTACTTGGACTTCAGTTTGTTGATGGAATCAAGCGTGCAGACAGAGACAATACTATCGACCTTTACATGGGTGAGGATTACATGGATGTTCTCGCTGAAGGTGAGTGGCAGAAATTCTTCAAGGTAAAACCAGAAGTGTTTACGGCAGAAGAGAAGAGAGCATGGCTTGATAAGAACACAGATGTTGCTCTTGGATCAGATGCCTTCTTCCCATTCGGAGATAACATCGAGCGCGCTCACAAGAGTGGTGTTAAGTATGTTGCACAGCCAGGTGGATCAGTACGTGATGATCATGTAATTGATACATGTAACAAATACGACATGGTTATGAGCTTTACAGGAATAAGATTATTCCACCACTAATTTTATAGTTGAAAATAAAAGTCCTTACTTTTTGGTGAGGACTTTTACTTTATGGGGTAGAAAAATGGCACTTCAATTTATACTTGGAAATTCGGGATGTGGAAAAACTGAATATATGATGAAAGAGCTGATAGTAGAGGAAGCTGTAAAGAATCCCAGGAAAAATTATCTTGTGATTGTTCCGGAACAGTTTACTATGCAGACTCAGAAAAAGCTGGTTGAATTGTCTCCCAATGGGGCAATTATGAATATTGATGTATTAAGCTTTAAGAGACTTGCATACAGAGTATTTGATGAGCTTGGAATTAATGATATTGAAGTATTAGAAGAGACAGGTAAAAATATTGTACTTAAAAAGCTTGCAATCGACCACCTTGATGAGCTTTCAGTTTTAAAGCCTAATATTAACAGGATGGGATATATAAGCGAGGTCAAGTCTTTATTATCTGAGTTTGTACAGTATAATATTACGCCGGCACAGCTGTCTGATTTTATAAATTCGGATAAGCTTTCACCTGTGCTAAAAGCAAAATTATCAGACGTTCTTGTAATGTATAACAGCTTTAAGGACTACATGCATGATAGATATATTACAGCAGAAGAGATATTAAATGTTCTTATTGAATGTTCTGATAAATCAGAAATGCTTAAAAATTCAGTTATAGCATTTGATGAATTTACAGGATTTACTCCTATTCAGAATCAGCTTATGGAAAAACTTCTAAAGTTATCTGATATGGTTTATGTTTCGGTTACTATAGACAGCAAGGAAGATATGTATCATAGCAGAGGGATGCAGGAGCTTTTTGACATGCCTAAGAAAACAATTTCTTTACTTATGAAGATTGCAAACAGGTGTAAGGTAGAAGTCTTAGAACCGGTTATTATGGATGCAAATTACAGATTCACTGATGCACCAGAGCTTCATTTTATGGAGCAGAATCTTTTTAGGTTAAAGAGTAATAAATATACAGATAAGCCTTGTAATGTGCAGATTACTAATGTCAAAAGTCCAAGAGACGAACTTACTGCAGTAGCAAGAAAAATAAATGATTTAGTGCATAATCATAATTATCGTTATAAGGATATAGCTATTGTATCAGGCGATATTGATACATACAGTAATTATGCATCGTCAATTCTGGGAAGATACAATATTCCATACTTCCTTGATACAACAAAAGAAATACTTTTTCACCCCTTCATAGAATTTATCAGAGCAGTAATTGATATAGCTGTAACTGATTTTTCATACAGTGCAGTACTTCGTTTTTTGCGATGTGGATTCTGTGATATTGAAGAAAATGATATAGATATTCTGGAGAATTATTTGCTTGCGACCGGAATAAGGACAAGTGCCCTCTGGGAAAAACGCTGGCTTAGAACCGGTCGGAAAAAAGAAGCCTACGATTTAGACAAATTAAATGAACTAAGAATAGAAATTTATGACCTTCTTGCTCCATTTTATGAAGTTTTTAATGAAAAAGAATCGAATGTAAGAAAGAAGATTTTTGCAATTTATGATTTATGTATTAATTTATCAATAGCACAGAAGCTGGCCGGAAGAAGTCAGGAATATCAGAACGAAGGACAGCAGATAAAAGCAAAAGAATATGAGCAGATATATGAAATCGTTATGTCATTATTTGAGAAATATGTACAGCTTCTGGGTGATGAAATTTTATCAATTGAAGAGTTTAAAGAAGTGCTGGATGCAGGCTTTGATGCGGCAGAAGTTGCTACAATTCCACCAGGATATGACAATGTGATTCTGGGTGACATAGAAAGAACACGATTAAACGGGGTAAAGATTTTATTTTTCGTGGGCGTAAATGATGGAATAGTGCCAAAGAGTGCAGGTAAGCCTGGAATAATTTCACAGTACGAAAGAGAAATGCTCAAATCATTTGATATAGAGCTTGCACCAGGAGCAAGAGAACAGTCTTTTATTCAGAGATACTATTTATATATTAATATGACAAAGCCATCGCAAAAGCTATATATAAGTTACTCTCGAACAGGAAGTGATGGGAAATCAAGCAGTCCATCATACCTTATCGGAACAATAAAAAGACTGTTCCCGGAGCTTAAAGAGGAAATTATCGATGAGATAGATAGCTTGCCGGATACTTCAACAATTGATGCAGCAAGAGAATATTTATTAAACGGACCTCATGACAATAAATGGTATGAGATTGCAAGATGGTTCAAAGAGAGCGATACACATAGGAAGGAATTTAATAATTATATTGAGGCAAGATACCTTACATATAAGGATGATCCAATTAGTAAGGTAGTAGCACATGCAATATATGGAGATACCCTAAAGGGAAGTGTAACCCGCTTAGAGCAGTTTAGCCGTTGTGCATATTCACATTACTTAAAATACGGTCTGAAGCTTAAGGAGAGAGAGAAATACGCATTCTTAAATGTCGATATTGGAAATATATATCATGATGCATTATATAAATACAGTATTAAATTAAAAGAGTCCGAATTTGACTGGTTTAATGTTCCGGATGAAAAGCGGGAAGAATTATCTGAAGATTCAATAAATGAGGCTGTCGAAGGATATTATAATTTAAGTGCGTATGAAACTGCAGCTAATCAGTATCAGGTGTCAAAGATGCAAAAGATATTTGGACAGACTGTATGGGCACTTACAGAGCAGGTTAGAAGAGGAGAATTCATTCCAACAAACTTCGAGGTGTCTTTTGAGGAGATTTCAGGCCGTTTAGACGAGTCTGAAGATGTTCTTGCATTTGATATAGGGGAAAAGGAAAAAATTCAGCTTACAGGCCGAATAGACAGGGTAGACGAGCATAAGTCAGAAGAGACGGGTGACATTTACGTCAAGGTGATTGATTATAAGTCAGGTGCAAAGGATTTTAATCTTGTCGAGCTATACCGAGGCCGCCAGCTACAGCTTGTCGTTTATCTTAATGCCGCAATTGCCAACAAAGAATTAAACAAAGATGCCAGTATAAAACCAGGTGCTATCCTCTATTATCATATTGATGAACCTGTTATAAAGACGGATGCACAGCTTTCGGATAAAGAATTAGAGAAGCTTTTGTTAAAGGAACTGATTCCAAGTGGAATGATAAACGGCACAGATGATATGTATCTGGCTTTGGATAATACACTGGACGTTGAGACAAATCCGGAATCAGATGTCATAAAAGTAAAGCTTAAAAAAGACGGAACTCCGGCCGCAACATCACAGATTTCATCTGAAGAAGAATTTGAAATAGTAAGAGAGTTTGCTAATACAAAGATTAAGGAAATCGGACGAAGAATCTATGACGGTGAGATTAGGGTATCTCCTGTTGAACAGGGACAGCGTACCTCGTGCAGTTACTGCCCGTATGAAGCTGTTTGCAAAATTAATTCAAAGATACCAGGATTAAATATCCAAAAAGAAGAGTCAATAAATAAAAAAGAGATACTTGAGATTATGGAAAAAGATATAGCACTTGAGAAATCTAAAGGAAGATAATTATGGGTGTAAAATGGACAGAAGAACAGCAGAAGGTAATAGATTTAAGAGATAGAAATATATTAGTTTCTGCCGCTGCAGGCTCAGGTAAGACAGCAGTTTTAGTAGAAAGAATAATCAAAAGAATAACGGAGGATACTCCACCAGTAGATATTGACAAAATCCTTGTCGTGACATTCACAAAGGCAGCTGCGGCAGAGATGAGAGAGAGAATTAGTCGTGCTATTGAGAATAAAAGAGAAGAAAATCCACAGGATAGTAACCTTGAGAAACAGGCTGCTTTAATTCATAATGCCCAGATTTCAACCATCGACAGCTTTTGCCTTTATGTAGTAAGAAATCATTTTGGAGAAATAAATCTTGACCCTAATTTTAGAATCGCTGATCCAGGAGAGATAAAGCTGTTAGAACAGGATGTTATGGATGAGCTTTTTGAGTTAAATTATGGTGACAGGGAAAATGAGAAATTCATTGCACTTGTTGATAAATATTCAAACAGCAGAAGTGATGACGATGTACGCTGTATGGTTTCTGACATATATAAAATGGCCTGCAGTGACTCATGGCCTAAAGAATGGATGAAATCGTTAGGAAAGCTTTATAACGTAGAAGATGTAGCAGAGCTCTTAGAGTCAGAATTTATCAAAGGGATAGTAATGAATTCAATTCGTATATTAAGCGATTTGAAGGATAAATTAATTGATATTTCTGAAATTGCACAACAAACAGACGGATTAGAGAAATATGCGGCCCTGATTGCTGATGATTTAGTGCAGTTTGAAAAGCTTGATGAGCTAAATTCATTTGATGATTTGCAAAAATTTGTAAGTACAATTTCAATGAAATCAGCTCCAGGTGGAAAATCGAAGGCAGACCCGAAAACGAGAGATTATGTAAGAGACAGAAGAAATTCTGTAAAAGAAGAAATTGGTAAATTAAAAGAAGCTTATTTTAATAAATCGTCCCAGGAAATCTTTGAACAGATTTCTAATCAGAAAGAAGCTGTAGATGAATTAGTAAGACTTGCAATATCATACTTTGATTTAATGCAGGATAAAAAGCAGAAGATGCATATTGCAGATTTTTCAGATATAGAACATTTTGCACTGAAAATCTTAGTAGATGAAGAAACGAAAGAGCTTACATCTACTGCCGTGGAATTTCGTGAGCAGTTTGAAGAGATAATGATAGATGAGTATCAGGATAGTAACCAGGTACAGGAAGATATCATGAGAGCGATTTCAAGAGAGAATATCGGACATAATAATATCTTCATGGTAGGAGATGTTAAGCAGAGTATCTATCGCTTCAGAATGGCAAGACCAGAGCTTTTTATGGAAAAATATGATAGATATAAGATTTATACTGAAGGTGATGATGAAAATCAGAGAATTGATTTACATAAGAATTTCCGAAGCAGAAATACGGTTTTAAATTATGCCAATGATATTTTTTACAAAATTATGCAGACTGATTTAGGAAAGGTAGCATATGATGAAAAATCAGCCCTGTATGAGGGTGCAATTTATCCTGAAGCAGATAACATGGAGGCTGAATTATTACTTGTAAATATGGCAGATGATGACATTGGTTTGGTTGTTCAAAAAGATGGGGAATCGACTCGGCAGATTGAAGCCTTAATGGTTGCAAATAAAATTAATGATATAGTTGGAAAACTATATGTAACAGATAAAGAGTCGGGAAATTTAAGGCTTGCAAGATATTCAGATATTGTAGTGCTGATGCGTTCTATATCAGCTGATGGACCGGTATTTGCCAATGTATTTTCCGATTGTGGAATACCTTCATATGTAGAATTATCAACTGGATATTTTAGTGCATATGAGATACAGGTTATATTGAATTTTCTTAAAATACTAGATAACCCATATCAGGATATTCCTATGGCGGCAGTGCTTAAGTCACCAATTGCAGGCCTGGATGATGAAGAGCTTGCACAGATTAAGGCAGAGAATAAAGAACTTGATTTTTGTAAAGCTGTGCTGGAAGAGATGCAAAAAGAAGATTCCTTACTTGCAGAGTTTGGTATTATTTATGAAAAGCTAAGAAGCCAGGTCAAAGATACATCAATTCACGTATTGATTCAGAATATACTGGATGAGACTGATTTTTTAAATTTTGCCTCAGCAATGCCTTCGGGAAACCGCAGGCGACAGAATATTAACATGCTGCTTGAAAAGGCCGTAGACTATGAAAAAACGAGCTACAAAGGGCTGTTTCATTTTGTAAGATACATTGAAGAGCTTAGAAAATATGAGGTAGATTTTGGAGAGGCTGATACATCAGGTGAGAATGATGATGTAGTAAGGATTATGACAATTCATAAGAGTAAAGGTCTTGAATTTCCGATTGCCATTGTGGCGGGACTTGGCAAGTCATTTAATCTGAAGGATGCAGATGGCAAGATGGTTTTACACTCTGATTATGGAATTGGTTTAAAGCAGATTTTGCTTAATCCAAAGAGAATGACTGACAGTATTGTTAGAGCCCAGATAAGCAAGAAGATTAAAGAAGAGAGCTTAGGAGAAGAGCTTAGGGTTTTATATGTTGCACTTACAAGAGCAAAAGAAAAATTGATTTTGAGTGGAACCATGGCAAATGCGGAAAAGAAATTCCAAGGCTATGTTGGAAATTCTAATACCGGCTGTCCCATATCTTATAGTCAGAGAGTTGATGCAAAATGCTATTTAGACTGGATAATTCCAGCATTATTATCATATCCTGATAAGTACACAATAGATTTTGTCAGTGCCGAAAATTTAGCTCAGAGAGAGGCAATAGATTTAGCAAAGAAGGATGTTGAGAGGCAGGAGCTTTTTGAAAGAATAGACAATGTAACTGCTGAGCAGCTTGACATATTAGAGAATAGCTTTTCATTTGAATACAAGTATGCAAGTGATGCAACTAAGAAGAGTAAATATTCTGTTTCAGAACTAAAGCACGACTCAATGCTTGCAAAATATGACAAATCAACTAACGAGGCAGAGATTCCGGAATTTCTTAAAGAACCAACAGCTTTTTATGTTCCATCATTTGCATATACAAGAAATTTGGATTTGAGAAATTCGGATTTGAGAGATGATGATTTTGAAAATGTCACTCCAATGAAAGAACAGGAGCAAGATGGCTCTTCAAATGCAGTTAATACTAATATAATTAATGCAAACGTAGTTAATGCAAATGTAAACCCGGGAGCATTACGAGGAACAGCAATCCATCGTGTAATGGAATGCCTTGATTTTGCGGCGATTAATTCTATCGATGTGACAAATAAAGATAATGTAAAATCATTTGTAAAAGCACAGATAGACCAGATGTATGCAAAAGGCTTACTCACAGAAGAGATGAGAAGTTATGTTATTCCATCTATGATAGAAAAATTTGTCTCAAGTGATATTGCACTTAGAATGGCAAAAGCGGCACAAATTGGAGAGCTATATAAGGAAAAACCATTTGTTATGTCAAAGGAGGATTATCTGGTTCAGGGAATAATTGATGTTTTCTGGATAGAGGATGATAAAATAATAGTGCTTGATTATAAGACAGACAGTGTTAAAGAGGCCAAAGAGCTTGTGCTTAGATATAAAACCCAGCTGGAGTTATATGCAGATGCACTTGAGAGAATTTTTACAACAGACGATAAGAAGATGACATCAGAAGAACGTCTTATCTATTCATTTAAATTACAGGAGGTAGTTAGTCTATGAGTCAGATTGTTTTGGCTTCAGGTTCACCTAGGAGAAAAGAATTATTAGAGCAGGTTGGATTGGAGTTTGAGGTATGTCCTGCAAAGGGAGAAGAGGTAATTACAAGCACAATTCCTGAGGAGGTCGTGGTAGAACTGTCCCAGCAAAAGGCACAGGAGATAGCTGCACTTGTAAGTTCGTATGGTCAGAGACATTCTGATATCACAACACCAGAAGATATTATGGTAATCGGTGCAGATACTGTGGTAGCCTGTGATGGAAAAATACTTGGAAAACCGGAAGATGAAAAGGATGCCAAAAAGATGCTTCAGATGCTTTCAGGAAGAACTCATAATGTTTTTACAGGGGTATCAGTTGTTCTTATAGATAAAAGTGGAAAAGCAGGAATGAAGTCCTTTTACGAGAGTACAGAGGTCGAGGTCTGCAAGATGACAGATGAGCAGATTGATAAGTATATTGCAACAGGTGAACCAATGGATAAGGCTGGTGCTTATGGTATTCAGGGAAAGTTTGCAATACATGTAAAGGCAATTAAGGGAGATTATAACAATGTTGTTGGTCTACCGGTAAGCAGACTATATCAGGAGCTTCTGGCACTTGGAATTGACTGGTATTTATGGTAGTATTTA
This sequence comes from Agathobacter sp., assembly GCA_036309425.1. Classification (GTDB taxonomy): domain Bacteria; phylum Bacillota; class Clostridia; order Lachnospirales; family Lachnospiraceae; genus Roseburia. Next base: position 10,800 of record JAXJTU010000014.1, on the reverse strand, counting down.
GAAAAAAGTAACTATTTAATGTGCGGTTTTGCGTATGTATGGGTGGAAATAGTTACGATAAATTAAAGGCTTATTACGGAGGGATTATTATGGAATTTGATGAAGAAGTATTAGAGACTTTTATTGAAAAACAGACACAATTATTCTCAGAAGTTGTTGCTGAAACACCAGAAGCTGCTGAGGAGTTTTTGGAAGACTGCATGGCTGTAGTATGCAAAAATATCAAAGAAGTAAGAGAGTATTTTGAAGATGCCGGAACTGATATTTCTGGAATGTCAGAGGAAGAATTATTAGATCAGAGCGAAGTATTTTCACTTCCTAGCGGACGTTTTCTGATTGTTGAGGGATAGATGCTAATGAAGAAAAAAGTTATTGCCTGTCTTTGTATGCTCCTTTGTTCTTCTGCTTTAGCTGGCTGTAAGATTGGCAATACAGAGTATGTATTAGATACGAAAATGCCGGCAGGACGTGAAGTTTTTTCTGTAAATGGAGAAGAGTGCGGGCAGAAGGAAATCAAATTATATTTAAGTAATTACAGGAATCTATATGGCAAGGAATATAATGTCGACTTGTGGAAATATGATTTTGAGGGCGAATCACTTGAAGATTATGTAAAGGGCGCAGCACTTGAAGAGATGACCAGAATTGTCTGCATGAATATAGTTGCAGAGGAAAAAGAATTATCTTTATCAGAAGAAGAGAAGGATAAGGCAAAGAATGCTGCAAAAGAATATTATGATACCTTAAGCGATGGCGATAAAGACTATATAGGTGCAAGTGTAGGCGACCTTACAGATTTTTATGAGCATTATGCTGTGGCTGAAAAGCTTTACGCTCAGCTTACTGATGGGGTTAATGTTGAGGTAAGTGATGATGAGGCAAGAGTTATGAGGGTACAGCAGATTATCGTAAATGATAAAGCCCTTGCAGATGAAGTAAGTTCTCATCTTAATGCAGGCGAAGATTTCTCAGCAGTAGCAAATACCTACAGCCAGGCACCTGTGGTTGAGACTAATATCGCAAGAGAACAGTATCCAAAAGCTGTAGATGATGTAATATTTGAACTGGATAATGGACAGACATCTGAAATGATTCTGGCAGATTCAAGCTATTATTTTATCAAGTGCATCAACAAGTTTGATCAGGAATTAACAGAGGCAAATAAGGATAACATTCTCATAAAGAGGGAAAAAGAGAAATTCGATTCTGTATATGGAGATTTTGTTAATAATGCTCAGTTTAACCTAAATGAATCAGTTTGGAATTCTATTACTATAAAAGAACATTCTGAGGTTACTACCGATAAGTTTTTTGAGATATATGATAAGAACTTTAAAGGAGAGTAGACATGAACTTGGAATTTGATATTTTATATGCTATACAGAATATGCACAATCCAATTCTGGATAAAATAATGGTCACAATATCCTCGCTTGGAAATGCAGGAATACTCTGGGTTGTAATTGCACTTATATTATTGATTAGCAAAAAGCACCGTAAGATGGGAATCCATATGTTTATAGCTATGCTATTAACCTTATTTGTGGGAAATCTCATTCTAAAGAATCTTGTACAAAGGGAAAGACCTTGCTGGATAGAAACAACAATTCCATTATTAATTAATAATCCAAAGGATTATTCTTTTCCTTCAGGACATACAATGAATAGCTTCACCGCGGCAATGTGTATTTTCTTACATCAAAAAAGATGGGGAATTGTTGCATTTGTGGTTGCGGCTTTGATAGCATTTTCAAGAATGTATTTATTTGTACATTTTCCAACTGATATCATTATCGGGATGATTATTGGTATCAGTTCTGCACTAATAATAAATTTTTTGATGAATAAACAAAATAGATTTATTAGTTAAATAAAATTTTCTTGACGGTTTTATTTAGAAGTGATATAAAATATAATTGGGTAAACTTATAGAAATATAAGGACACAAAACGGGAAGTCTAAGGCATATGCTATGATAGTTCAGTTGCAATCAAAGCGATTTTCGCTTTGATTGCATTTTTTTTGCAATTGGAGGAATTTAATGGGAAAAACAGGATATTTTTGTTTCATGCTAGTGTTAAAATTATTGAATGTTAAGAGTAATAATGTTCAGTTTGATTATTTTTCAGATGACTCGTCAATGACAGATGTTCATATAGTTAGGGCTGCAAAAGAAATGCAGTTAAAGGTTAAAATTTCAAAATTTAATAAGAAAAGAATTCAAAATTTACGAGTGCCTATTATTGCTAAATGTAAAGATGGAAGTTATATTTTAGTTTTAAGTAATAATGTAGACAAATGGATGATTATGAATCCTATAAAAGGACAGCCAGAGAATATATCAGAAGAACAGCTTATAGAGATAATAGATGGAGATATAATTATAATTGGAAAAAAATCTTCAAATACAGATGACGAATTAGATAATGGAGGAAAAAAATTTGGATTTAGTTGGTTTATTCCCACAATTATAAAATACAAAAGACAATTTTTAAGCGTCTTATTGGCGGTCTTTGTAATACAAATTTTAGGAATTCTATCACCATTAATGACTCAGGTTGTCGTTGATAAAGTTTTAACGCATAGGGCAATGAATACCCTATATACAATTGGTATAGGTATATTTTTGGCATATGTATATGAACTTATTATCAGTCTATGTAAATCTTACTTATTTGTACATACGACTAATAGAATAGATGTTACTTTGAGTGCAAAATTATTTAAACATCTATTTTCGTTACCATTAAAGTATTTTGAATCAAGGCGTGTTGGTGAGACTGTGGCTAGAGTGCGCGAGTTAGATCAAATTAGAACATTTTTGACAGGAACACCATTATCTTCAATGATAGATGCTATTTTTATTGTTGTTTATATCGTAGTAATGCTTTTTTACAGTGAAAGATTAACACTAGTAGTAATTGCTTCCATGCCAATATTTGCCATTTTATCACTTATAGTAACACCATTATTTAAAACAAGTCTTGATAAAAAATTTGAAACAGGAGCAAAAGCGCAGTCTTTTCTTGTTGAATCTATCAATGGAATTCAAACGGTAAAATCTTTTGCACTTGAACAAAATTTTGAAGAAAAGTGGGGGGATTTGCAGTCTGACTATGTAAAAGCGGGATACAATACATCAATTATATCTCAGACTTCTGGAGCAGTAGCCAATTTTATTCAACATGTAGTAGATCTTTTGATTTTGGTATTGGGAGCAAAATATGTTATTGCAGGAAAAATGACAATAGGACAGTTAGTTGCCTTTAGAATGCTTTCAGGAAGAGTTAGTGGTCCGGTACTACGACTAGTGCAATTGTGGCAAGAATACCAGCAGGCATCGCTTTCTGTTAGAAGAATTGGAGATATTTTTAATTCTCCTGTAGAAATTAAATCAGGAAATACTATTTCTAATATGCCAACATTACGAGGAAATATTAGATTTGACAACGTAAGATTTAGATACAGAGTTGATGGTTCAGATGTTCTTCATGGAATATCATTTGAGATGAAAGAAAATAAAATATATGGACTTGTTGGAAGAAGTGGTTCAGGTAAAAGTACAATTTCTAAGCTTGTGCAAAGACTATACGTTCCACAAAGCGGAAAAATATCAATTGATGGACTAGATATTTCTGTTATCTCTCCACAAATGCTTAGAAGACAAATTGGTGTTGTTCTTCAAGAGAACTTCATGTTTAGTGGAACTGTAGCAGAAAATATAGCAATTCATTGTCCGGAATGTTCAATAGAGAAAATTATAGAGGCTGCAAAAATAGCAGGTGCACACGATTTTATAATGGAATTGGATGAAGGATATGACACTATTATAGGAGAAAGAGGTGTTTCATTATCTGGAGGGCAGAAACAAAGAATTGCAATTGCAAGAGCTATAATAAATGAACCGAGAATTTTGATATTTGATGAGGCTACATCTGCACTTGATTATGAATCTGAAAGCATAATTCAAAATAATTTACATGAAATATGTAAAGGCAGAACGGTTCTTATTATTGCGCATCGTTTATCAACCCTTGCATCTGCAGATGAAATACTTGTTATTGATAGAGGTCAACTTGTTGAGCAGGGTACGCCAGAAGCGTTGCTTGCTTTAAATGGGCTCTATGCTCATTTATATAATAGTCAGATGAGAGGTGAGGTTGAAGCGTGAAAAATTATTTAAAAAAAGAATTAAAAGATAGAGACAATCAACTGAAATATGATTTTCTTCCAGCAATGATTGAGATAATAGAAAAACCTGCTAATAGGATGGGCGTGGTTATTCTATATACGGTAATATTTCTGATTGTTAGCACAATAATATGGGCGTGCATAATGAGTATTGATGTTGCAGTTGTTGCAAGTGGAACGATAGATTCTGATAATCCGATTATTACAATGAGTACATTAACAGACGGAACCATAAGTGAAATATTAGTAGATGATGGTGCATTGGTTAAAAAAGGTGAGGTAATCTGCAAGCTATCATCTGAGATTAGCCAAGCAACGCTTGATAATTATGAGTATAATTTGGAGATTTTACAAATACAAAAAGAAGTATATGAACTTGTATATTCAAGATATAAATCGGAAAATTACTCTAAGATGGACGAAAATATTGATGATTATGGAAATAATAGTAAAGTAGCGGAAGCTATAATATTGGAAAATAACGTTTTCATTGATAGATTAGAATCATTAAATGGAAATGACGCTAAAGTTGCTAAAGAGTCACAATTATTAACTGTAATCCAAAACATTAATTCTATTGATACCAAAATTGAAAGTATAAATGCTGAACTTGAAGCAGGAAGAAAGACACTTTCAGATAGAACAATTGTTGCAACAGAATCAGGAAAATATACAAGTGTAGATAACTTATATATTGGTAAAAATGTAGCGACAAATGATCCTATAGGATATATACAGAGAGATGAAAATTGTTATAAATTTTCTGCAAAGATTGAGGATGAAGATATAACACATTTGAACGAAGGAGATAAGGTTAAACTCAAAATTAGTGCTTTTGATGATACGCAGTATGAGTATATTGATGGAAATATATATAAAATTGGGGATATTCCATATAACATTGAGGGCAAAGGCGTGGTATATGATATAAGTATAAAATTAGATTCTATACCGGATAATCTAAAAATTGGAATGGAAGGAAATATGGATATAATAATCGGAACTCGTACGGTAATGGAATATTTTCTCGAACCATTTAGAAAAGGTTTGGCTGATAGTCTTAAGGAAAGATAAGTATAGGATCATGAGAAATGAAAATATAAGAGAAACAAATAAAATACCAATATACAATTCAATGGGCCAAAAATTAGATGAAATACTTTTGAAAGAGAAGATTATGCCAATACCGAATAAAAGAGGTGGCTTTTCAAATAGTGGTAATTATTATAAAGGTGCAGGAATTGTATATAGAAATCATTTGGAATGTGACAATAATGTAAAAGAAGCAAAGAATGATATACATAAGCCACAAATAATAGGTACTACGGGAATTGTTTATGAGAATCTAATAGCATGTTACCCTGAAATAGTTGGTAAATTTGGAATATTTACTTTTAAACATCAACCAGTATTCTCTGATTATGAAGGTGGTTGTGGAATAAAAGAAAAGAAACTTATAGATAATTTCAAAGAATTTGAATTAAATGCTATAGAGGAAATTATAGATGTGATTCCAGCAGGAATTGAAAACCATAATATATATTGTTATAGACTGAAAAATGTTAGAGGCAATATTATGGATACAGCCAATTTATTAAAATATGTTTTAGAAAATGATTGGAATACTGCTTGGGATAAAAATTTGTGGGGAGATGTTGAAAGTTTTGGATATATAAGGGATATTGGAGACTGGTTTAAGTCAGGAGAATTTAAGCATAAGCTTGGAACTGTTTTTGCTTTACTTAATTCATTATATAGAGTTGATAAAACGTTGTATGCTAGATTATTGTTTACTATTTTGGGGAAATATGAATTTGATAAAAAGAATATATTGATTACAAGTTTTGAAATTGTAAACAAATATTGTAGTCAGTTTAGCAATTTAGAATTTGATACATTAGAGAGGGATTCATGCTTTGAAGAACTTTATAAGAAACTAGTTACAGGAAAAGCGTGCTGCCATCTTGAAGATGATTCAAGGTGGGATTGGGTACGAAATTATTATTTAATGCAGGTAAGAAAGGAAAAGTAATATGAATTACGAGAATAATTATTTAAAAGAAGAAATATCAAAGATGATAGATTTGTGCCATTACTCAATAAATGAGTATGGACGTTGTGCTAGTTATTTTGGAGAAGGGATACCATTTGAAGCTCTGACAAAGTGGGAGGAACTTAATAAGATAGAGTTGCCTCGTGATTATAAGGAGTGGCTTACTTTTTCAAAGCATACGATATTGCAATTTGATTTAGCTGTGATATTCCCACCACAGATTAATATAAATGAAGGACAAGGAAGTGATCTTGTTGTAATCGGAAGAGTAATTGGCAATGGTGAATCAATATGTATTTCAAAATCTAATCAAAAGATTATAAGATTCAAGGATGGGATAAGAAAAGAATATTCAAGCTTCAAGGAATTTTTAAATAACTTTGTTATAAGAATGCTTATTAGTTCATTAACGGATAATGATGCAATACAAAAATATGATAATTATAAATTTGACGATTTATTAAAGTGTAAATCAATGGAAATAAAGACAAGATATTTCAATAAATTAGTAATAGAAGATAGAAAAAAATTTCTTGATTATGTGAAACAAATAAGCCAAGAAGAGTATGACAATTTTATTGATGATATTTCAAGACAATCAATAATAGATTTTTGGTGGCATGAAAGAGATTTAATTCAGAAGGGGTTGAGCACAAGAACATGGGCCCCTGATCAGATTGAAAACATTATGAACATTAATCAGGATACTGGAATGTGTGAGAAACAGGCAGGAAGACCATAGTACGTTAAGATAGTATAAATTAGTATTAGGTTTGTGTGACGCATTAATTGTAGTTGCTTAAAAATAATAATTAAAGAATAGGAGAGAAAACAATGAGAGTACCAGAAAACAACAGTTTAAAGAAAGAAATTGAAGAACTATTACATTGGTGCAATGTAGCAGAGGAGAAAAATGAAAAGTCCTCTTCTTTTGATGTGCCAGTATCAGAGAAGGAGTTAGTAGAATGGGAAGAAAAAAATGGAGTAAAAATACCAGAAACATTTAAAGAATGGCTCAGATTTTCAAGAAAATGTAATATTGCCAATGGGGTTGCTAATTTCTGGGGGCCGGATGAGTTTAATTCAGATTATGTACCTGATGATTTAGTTGTAATTGGTGAAATGATTGGTGATGGAGAGAGGGTTTGTTTCTCAAAAATTACAGGAAATTTTATTCGTTTTTTCGAAAATGATGATATGGAAGAATATGATGATTTTGGAAGTTTGTTAAATAAAATTATGCGTATTCTGGGCAAAAGAAAAGTAAATTCACACAAGAAAGAAGTACCAGAAGAAAAAATGTTGGAAATAAAAAAGAAGTGGGGACTAATTTAGAATGGGAATAGATGCAGAAAGTAAGATAGAAATTAGTTTTGATTATTATAAAGATAATTATGAAAATTGGTCTCATAGAAAGATGGTAGATAATTATAACAAACTGAAGATAAATGAAAGACTAGCTTTTTTGGATTATCTAGCTGAAATATCAAAGGAAGAAAAATCAGATTTTATTGATATTTTAAGAAGCCAAGCAGTAGATGACTTTTGGACACATGAAAGAGAATTAATTGAACAGGGATTATCTACTAGAGATTGGTCACCAGATCAAATTGAAGCAATAATGAATCTAAAGAAAAATGGTTATACAAAAATAGATGGTGGAAAAGCAATAGATTTAAATGGAAAAGCCTATTACGGACATCATATGATAGATGTACATACTCATCCAGAATATGCAGGGGATTGGAGAAATGTACAAGCACTAGATTATACGGAACATTATGTGGGAGCACATAATGATTTTCATACAAAAGAACCAACAGAAGGATTTTATAATTTTGATGAAGGTCACACAGAGATTATAGAAATTCCTTCGGAGACGGAATTAATAGAGAATCCGAAGTTGGATCCATTTGATAATGTTGAAATTATTAACAAACGTAAAAAAAGTATATTTGAATCAGACGCAACTATTAAAAATAAATATAATTTATCAGATAATGTAACAACAGGGGAATTATTAGCTTTAAAAAATATGGAATTGTCATTATCGGAATCAGGAACTATAACGGATTTTAATAGAAGTTTGGCTCTAGCGGAGAAATATAAAATTACGGATTTTGAAACAAAGTACAATATTCCATCCAATGTTGATTTGACTGCAAAGTATTCTTTTTTTGATTCACTTTCAGAAGAGGACAAGGCTACATTAAAAGCAACAGAATATATTAACTCTAAAACGGAAAATAAATATAAGGTGGATATCTGTTTTGATGTTGAAGGAAATACCATAGGCGTTGAAGTTGTTAAGAACGGAAATAATTTTCCAGAAGTTTCCACAAAAGGAGAAGTTGCATATAAAAACAACATTGCAGAGATAGCTGATTTTGTTTCTGATAAAGAGATGATAGAAATAGTCGGAAATGAAAGGTGGAAACAATTAACAGCTACAGAAAGGCTTGAAACAAAAGAATTTGAAAAAGTAGTTCGTGATATTCAGGTAGTGGGAGATAAGACATATTCAGCAGATTTAGTTGAGTCTTACTTGAAAGCTAGTAACAAATCAATAGATTCTTTAGACAATACTGATAAAGTATTAATAGGGATAGCAGATAAGATTTCAAATAAGCTTCCAGATGGAAGCATAGATGCTTTAAATTTAAAGTATATAAAATCAGCAGAAAAGTATGGTAAAATTCTTAAGAAGGTTGAAGTTGCAGGTAATGTTCTTGATGTAACAGCTAATATGATTTTCTTTGGAATAAAGATTTATGAAGCAAATGAGGCGATACAAAAAGGGGATACAAATAAGGCAGTAGGTATTATTACCTCTGCAACAGCAGAGTTTACAGTCTCTACAGTTGGTGGAATTGTACTTACAGATGCGCTTATGCCATATTGTGTGGGATTTGGAGCTGCAATAGGAGGTCCTTTTGGGGCAATACTAGGCGGAGTAGTTGCTGGGGTAATTGGATATGGTTCAGCAGGAATTGTTGGCGAGGAATTTGGAGACTTGATTGCTGGTATTTTTGAATCATTAGATGATAATTATAATAATGCATCATCGGTAATTCGTTATGTAGCTGATCCACTTGTCCTTGATTTTGATGGAGATGGGTTTGAAACATTATCAGTAAAAGAAGGTGTATATTTTGATGAGGACGCAACAGGACTTGTAGAAAAAACTGCATGGGTATCAAAAGATGACGCATTACTTGCATTAGATATCGATGAAAACGGAACTATTGACAATGGTTCTGAATTATTTGGAACTTCGACAAAACTTGCAAACGGTAAGTTTGCTAAAAATGGATTTGAAGCACTTTCACAGTATGATTTAAATTCAGATAATATAATTGATGAAAATGATGAAATTTATTCAAAACTTTTAGTCTGGCAAGATAAGAATAGTGATGGTATAAGTCAGGAATCAGAATTATTATCGTTAAAAAAGGCTGGGATAACTTCAATAGCATTAGATACAAATAATGAAACTGGTAGAAATGTGGCTGCAGTGACATTTTCTGATGGAACCATAAGAAATTTGGGCGAATTTGATTTTGATGCACAGTATTTTAATACGATTGAGAAAGAGAAAATAGATATTTCAGAAGAAATTGAAAACTTTCCAGATATTAAAGCTATGGGTAATGTGCAAAGTTTGCATACACTGATGCAAAAAGACCAAACTGGAGAGCTTAAAGGATATGTAGAAGCTTTTGCAAATTCTACAAACAAAGAAGATAAGGAGGCACTTGTTACTCAAATACTGTATTTTATTACAGGAGCCAATAATGTATCATCAAATAGCAGAGGAAATCAAATTGACGCTAAAAAGTTAACTGTTGTTGAAAAAATAATGGGAAAGAACTTTGTAGGTACAAATGGAAGAAATCCCGTTAATACAGCTGCACCAATTTTGAATAATATTTATTCTGATATTTTTAACACATATTATTGTCTATTAAATTCTCAGACACAGCTTGCGGATTATATGAAGCTTTTATGTATTATAGAGAATAAAAATGGAACCAAGACAATAAATACTGCTATGTTCAATAAATTTATTAAAATATGCAGAGATAATGGAGCTGATATGTCTGAGATAGTAGGTGAGATGGGTAGATATATTAAAACCATTAATAAGTCTAATGCTAGTAATTTTAATGAGTATATGAGTTGTTATTTTACAGATAAAAAGTATTTAGAGTGTATAGTAAAGACTAGCTATTCTGATTATTTTACGGGTTCAGATGAAAATGATTCATATACAGGTTCAGAATCTGATGATGCATTATTTGGTGGTAATGGAAATGATAAGCTAAATGGTGCAAATGGTAATGACATCATTTATGGGGAAAACGGAAACGACAGTCTGTATGGAGGAAATGGAGATGATGTACTCGTAGGAGGAGCCGGAAACGATTATCTGTCCGGAGATTATGGAAATGATACATATGTATTCAATCTGGGAGATGGACAAGACACCATTTGTGAATATGAAAGCAGTGCAACATCAGGAAAAGCCGATAAGATTGTATTTGGAGAAGGAATAA
>JAXJTU010000013.1:0-19769 GCA_036309425.1 Agathobacter sp. | reverse complement strand
AGTGTGGTGTAGTCTAGCATTGTTACATTTTCCAATTTCCGGACCTGATTTAAGAGAGTGCTTGTAATTTCCTTGCCCGTTACATCCTTATGATAGATGATTCTGTTATCTGAATGTGCGCCTTCTCTTGTAAAAGCCAGACGACCATTCTCATCACGCTCGAAATCTGCCCCATATTGAATCAAATCCTCCACTACATCAGGTGAAGATTTAATCATTATCTCTACTGATTCCCTGTCGTTTTCGTAATGGCCGGCACGAAGAGTATCTTCGAAAAATGCATCATAGTCTGATGTCTTCTTCCACATACACATGCCACCCTGGGCGAGGAATGAATCATTACTCTCGAAGTCCTTTTTAGAAATTATGGTTATTTTTTTATCTCTCGGCAGCTTCAGGGCGCAGTACAAACCTGAGCAACCGCTACCGACAATAAGAATTTCTGTATTCATAATTACCTTTTCCTTTGAAGTATTGCGCTTAGTATAACACCAAACTTTACAACTGACAAGACACCTGTAAAACTTTTTTGTTGACACCTGTACTCTGTACAGATTATAATCCTAGGGAGGGTGGCTCGCGATTGCCCAGATAAGGTGGCGCCTTTATATACAATTGTAAGGCACGCTCTCGCTCGGGTAATCAACATAGCGGTACTAAATTCGCAAGGTACCTACGGCACCTCGCTCATTAAGTGCCGATGTTGCTTAACGGTCTTCCAATTGTATATAAAGGCGCCACCTTATCTGGGCAATCGCGAGGGGAGATTTTTTAGGATTTTCAATATTGTAACTGCGCAAGTCCGTTGTGTTGGTGACTACGCATACATATATCTAGGTGCTGGCTCACAACCGCGCTGGAACATTGTTCAGTATTTTCAATATTGTACCCTCGCAAGTGACTTGTATAGGCGGTTGCGAGCCACCCCATTACTAAATTAGAGGTGTAAATAATATGATGACTACAAGAGAACTTCAGGACGAGATTATTCGTCTTAAGAAAGAAAAGGATGTTTGTATTTTAGCTCACGCCTACCAGAATCATGAGATTCTTGAGGTAGCTGATTATATGGGAGATTCGTTTGGACTTAGTCAGCAGGCTGCTGAGGCTCCACAGAAGACTGTTATTATGTGTGGTGTCAGATTTATGGCCGAGACTGTTAAGATTCTTTCGCCTGATAAAAAAGTTATTCTTTCAAATAGTGGAGCTGGTTGTCCTATGGCAGAGCAGCTTTCAGTTGAGGAGCTTGCCAAGCTTAAGGAGGAGTATCCAGACCATACAGTTGTTGCTTACATAAATACGACTTCTGAGCTTAAGACACTCTGTGATGTTTGTGTCACCTCAGCTTCTGCTGTTTCAATTGTTAATAATATTGATAATGATAAGATTCTTTTTATCCCGGACTGTAACCTTGGTTCATGGGTTGAAGAGAAGGTTCCTGAGAAGAAGTTTAAGTTTATTAAGGGTGGATGTCCTACTCATCTTGGTATGACATGTGATGATGTAAAGAAAGCTAAGGAGGCTCATCCAGATGCTCTCGTGCTTGTTCACCCTGAATGCCGTAAGGAAGTCTCTGATATGGCTGATTATATTGGAAGTACTACTGGTATCATGGCTTTTGCCAAGAACAGTGATGCAAAGGAGTTTATTATCGGAACAGAGAATAGTATTGTTTCACATCTTCAGTATGAATGCCCTGATAAGATGTTCTACCCTCTTTCTAAGGACTGCATCTGCCATAATATGAAACTTACTACTCTTATGGATATCTATAATTGTATTAAGGGTACTGACGGTGAAGAGATTGTTCTTGACGATGATGTAAGACTTAAGGCTAAGGCCTCTATTGATAAGATGTTAGAGCTTGGATAAAATACCTCAAATTTCCCTCATAACTACTAGAGGACACTAAAAATTGTGATACATTTTAGTGTCCTCTGACTGCGTATTGGGATAATATGTCTGTTATTTTGAGGTACCGCTTCTTTCCTCAAGTAATTTTTTAAGCTCTTGTATTATGAAATCATTATTTTCAATAATTTTATCATACTCCGTTATTATTCTTTTCTTCTCTTCCAAAAGCTTATCATATGCTTTTATGAGTTTATCTTGTTCTGAAATAACCATATCTAATTTTTCAATAATATATTCATAACTATTACTATCTAAATTTTGTGTGCTAACACTATAACATGTTTTCTTTTCATTATATTCGATTGATTCCATTTTAACCTCCTTTTTATATGAAAACTCTCTTATATCTAAAATTCACTATCCTGCTCATGTACTGAAAAAGAGACTCTTCCACTTGCTCTGATATTCTTCTATTACCGTATAATTAGACATAAGCACTTCCATTGCAACTGTTAATCCATTACTAAAAGCTTGTGATGAATCTCCACCGAAAACATGACATATTAATTTGGTATTTTTTTAATTTTGTCTATTTTGCCATTCCATGATAAGAAGCTGTTTCATTTTTTATTACTCTTCTTTCAGGAAATTTCTCCTGTGTAAAAAAACCTTCAAATGTTTTATTAATCACTTTTTCCAGTATATCCATGCACTTATTTTCAAACTCATTCGGTTCTCTATCAAATACAAATCCACCGTTTATTTCACACATTTCTTCAAGGGTTGGATAACCCAATAATTCAAACGAAATCTGCACAAGAGTATAATTTTCAATACAGTTTTTTACCCAAGCAATTGCCTGCTTCCTTCTATTCCTGTCTTCGATGTCATATATTGGTGGTAAACATAATAAATTGGGATATTTATCTTTAAATGTTTTTGTTTCAATTTCTGATTTAGATATTCTCCATATCAATGTACTAATAACTGGAGCCCACGAACAGACATCTATTGTTTCTGGTACCGAATTCCAATAACGACGCATTTTTTCTAATACCTTAATAGCTCCTTCAGCCGAAATATACGTACATATTTCCCCAATAATTTGTACTACTTCATGTTCGTATAACGCTTTTCGCTCTCTATCCTTCTGCTCATAATTATGCAAACAAAAACATAAACCGAAAGGATTGGATCCTAACAATTGATATGCACAAAAAACTGCACCATTGCGTCCTATTCTAGATGTAGATGGTAAAGTATAATTATACTCTTCCTTATTACATGAATAAATTGCGCCTTCCTTTCCATCCCATATCATCTCTCCAAGTAAAGGATTACTCTTATAATAAAAGCTTTTTAATACATTTTGAAAAAGTTCATATTCAAGCTGCGTTATTGAGCTTATCTCCAGTTTACTAAAAGTCTCATTCTCTTTTTCCTCTAATCTGAAAATCAACATATCTGCTGAAGTATTATCAATGCGTTCTTCTTTTGTATCAACTGTTAATATCCAGTTATCTGAACTCATAATAATATTCCAATTAAAATCTCTGTAAGCACATAGTGAAGCGATTTTGAATCCCTCTCCAAAAAAGCCGGCATTTGGCTTTTCTATACAATTAGTCTTAGTGGATGCTCCAATATGTATTAACCATTCATAACTAAATGTTACTCCATCTATCCACATGCATAGCTTTTCATTCTCATATGTATAACAGAATCTATTCTCCCACTCGTCACATCCTACAGAATCATAGAAATTCTGGATAAAATCTCGAAACACATTATACTTGCTCCACTTCACTGGATATGTCATTACGATATTAAGAGAAATCTCTGTTTCCTTTATGCTCGTGTTTCTCATCTTTTTCTTACACATTTTTTTCTTTCCCCTTTTTATATTCGTATATTCCTAAACGCGAATAAAATAGTAATTGTTGTCCCTCAAATACAGTATATATATCCTTACTCACCAACCCACTTATTATAGACAACTGCTCCTCACGCTTCATATTTTTCACTTTTTTTAACCCAATCTCTAATAAGCCTATTATTACGCCTTCAGCATATCCCTCTTTATAACCCGATTCATAATAATCATTCATAACTTTCACCCCGACCTTCTTTCGTCTATAGCATTCATAACGTATATACGTATTGTAATTCAAAAAAATAATTATTGCAAGTCTTTCATTGCCTGAATATATCCTTCTAACCTACTTCTCATTTCATAATCAAAACCTCTATATGCCTCAACAAGATAATACTCTTTTGAATTCTTATTAATTACAACATAATCTGTTTCTTTATATTCTTTAAACTTATCATTTTCTGTTCCAGTCAATAGTTCATATGGTGTAACACCTAGAACCTCACATATAATCATTATTTTATCAGCAGATGGATTTGTTTTCTTTCTCTTCCAATCACTGATTGTACTTTGTGATATTCCTGTCATCTCAGAAAAATCTTTTTGTGACATTTCTTTTTCTTTCATCAAATCGTAAATACGTTCACTAATTAACATTACTTGTTTCCTCTGTATCTATACTGGCAGAAATATTTTTTACACAATTTCTGCCAGCAATAACCTTATTTAATTATCATTTCTTTAGCAAGTTGTTGTAACTTTTCTATTGAGAGTCCAGTAAATTTCATTATCTCTTCAAGCGGCATTTGTGCCATTAACATATTTATGGCAATTTCTTCCTTACCTTCTTGCTTTGCATCTTTTCGTTCTAAGGTTATCTGTCGATCAAAAGTATAATCTAACTGTGTCACTTTGACCACCTCCGCTCTATTTTCCATAAGGAAATTAGCAAGAACTCCTTCTTCAATACATCTGTCGATTGCCTTGTTTATCGCCTTTTCTAATTCGTCGTATCCTTGCTCTTCGTGATATTTTCTCACATAATCAACGAAAATCATGTACTCCTTCAGGACTCGGCATCTTTCAAGAAGTTCCTTGTTCTTTCCAAAATTAATATTGTACACCTTGCATACTAATTCAAGTTCCAGATTATCAGTCTTCTTCTCGAAGGCATCTGATAATTTCATGTCATATTTCTCAGGCTGTTCCTGTTCTCCATTATAAAATACAACAAACTTTGGAACTGGAATTGTTATCATTTTCTTTCCATAAATGTTCTTATTCTTAAGAATCTTACTGACAATTGTAGTGTAATAAATCAAATTTCTTACAGGCATGTTTGGACACACAGTAGACTGATGCTCGTATATACTAAGTGCTGCATCAACCACAAATGCTGCGTCGTTACGTATTGTCAGCGACACACCCTTGTCTAATGTATGAATCTCTAACTCATCTGCATTTGTAAGACTAGTTCCATTCAATGCATTATATACAGATAACGCATTTTCCTTATCCTCCATCAACATACTAAATACATCACTTTTGAATTCACGGTTACCATTACTCATAAATTTTCCTCCTTAGTTGATAAGCAAGAGCTGGTTACTGTGATACAATATTCTCCTGCCTTTATTAAATTAATTGATTAATTAATTGGATATAAAAGCAAGATTTTCAGATTATTTGTACTATATGTTATTAGAATTGACTACGCAAAACAATGATTAAGAAAAAATTTGCTTTTAGTTGATTATACAACTATAAATCGAACAAGACAAGTCAAAAAACAAAACCCACGTTTCCTCATACATAATACGTGGGTTTTGTTTTTATTTTATAATGTACTTCCGAAATCAGATACGATTACCTGACCTGTAATTGAGCGAGATTCATCAGAAGCTAAGAATAAAAGAATATTTGCAACATCTTCTGGCATACAAGGCTGAACCTTAAGGTCACCATGCTTTGCCATCTGTCCAAACATATCCGCATCCATATTAGCAGGATTCATGCCAGCAACCATCGGTGTAATTACTGTTCCAGGGCAGATTGCATTACAACGAATTCCTGTACCAGCAAAACGAAGTGCTGTATGTCTTGTTATTCCAATTACAGCAGCTTTAGATGCAACATATGCAGCTCCACCACATCCAATTACTCCTGCTGCTGATGCAACGTTAACGATTGAACCTGAATTAGACTCTGACATTTTATTTGTTGCTGCACGCATGCAGTACATAGTTCCTTTTGTGTTGATGTCGAGTATTCTGTCCATATCAGCATCATCTACACGGTCAATTGGCTTTAAGCCCTCTTCCAATACACCTGCACTGTTAATAAGAATGTCAAGCTTTCCATATGTTTCAATTGTCTGCTTAATAAGGTGATCAGCATCATCTCTCTTAGAAATATCACAGACAACTGGCAAAACCTCGCCTCCTGCTTCACGGATTTTCTCAGCTACTTCCTCAAGCTGTGGTTTACGTCTTGCGCTGATAACTACCTTTGCCCCCTCCTTAGCAAAAAGTAGTGCTGTAGCTGCGCCAACTCCGGAATTTCCTCCTGTAACAATTGCAACTTTGTCCTGTAAACGTCCCATATATAATACCTCCTGAAATAAAAATATATAATATTATATCCCTTTCTCACTTGACAGACAATGTCTGACTTTCATATTTAAAGGAAATCTCTTTATGAACACTAAAAAAGGAAGCCAATGGCTTCCCTTTAATACATAGTCTTATTATCTACAGTATCCTTTAGTGCCTCAAGCATACTATCAATCTTATCTGTATCAATATCATCAACTGTGCTCTCTAGCTTTATCTGATACTCTACAAGCTCAGATAACTGTGTAAGCAAATGTTCATTATCTCTGCACAACTGATGCAAATATGCTGTAGACGGTCTGTTAATATAATCATAGCTTTCAATAAATGCTGTAGCTGATTTTATATTGCTGTATATCTGCTGGCTGATAAGTTCATATGTTTCTCTTAACTTATCATCCTCTGGGAGCTTCTCAAAAGTCTCTCTTCTTAAATTGATACTTTCCTGTGCTCTCTTTAATGCAGCAACTTCAGATGGAAAAAGATTCTTCTTATCAGAAATCTTATTCTTACTCTTATTTTGTCCACCTAATAAAAGCATATAGTTGAGTACAACAGCAATTATCAGCCAGATAATTAAACACAATGCAAGTGGTACTATACTGCTATTTAAAAGCAATACAATAATTCCCAAACATATTACGGCTATTAAATTTACAATTATTAAATCTCTTATTTTATATCTATTCATACTTTTATAACTGTGAATTGAAAAGTGTCTTAATCTGATAAATTACATCATCACTGTCTGCATTAATTGATGCTGCCTCATTTACACTAGATATCTGTTTCATCTGCTCAGTATCAGCGCTATCAGTATAAGCAATTGTGTACACCGGAATCTCGCTGTCTGCAAGAGCATCCTTTACTGTATTGAGCGTATAATCTCCGTTTGCCTGACCATCACTTAGAAGGAAAATCATCTTCTTTGCGTCAGGATGATCTGCTGAAGCATCCTCAATCATCTTCATTGCTACTGTAAGTGCTTCGTATGTAGATGTACTTCCGTTTGCAATAAGGTTATTTACCGCACCCTGGAAATATGCTTTCTGGTTCATATCAAACTTTTCGATTGGAAGTTCAATAGTTACATCCATTGAATAACTTACAAGTCCAACATAATTGTTTTCATTGATATAGTTAATTCCATTTGAAAGTGAATCCTTAAGTGCTGCAATTGCCTGACCATTCATTGATCCAGAACAATCTGCTACGAATACCGCAATGATATCTTTTCCACTATCTTTTTTTACCTTATATGTTGATAACGCCTGAATTACTTCAGAACCGTTTGGAGTAATTTCTGACTTATAATCCTCCATTCCATTAAAGCCTTTATCTGTTGCAAGCTCCTGGCATTCATCATTCGAAAGATAATCATAAATAATATCGATAGCTTCAAGCTCTGCTGTGTTTTTGCTACTCTTGCTTACAATGTAAAGCGGATTGTCATGTCTCTCACCAAATGGTAAGAAATCATATTCTTTTGTAAGGCTCTTGTCAGTAATATAAGCCTGATATTCTGATACAAGTCCGTCAAGTGTTCCATTTCCAGCAGATGTCTTAAGCTGCTGTGTTGTGTATGCGATGTAAGGAATATTTGCATTAAACTTTGCCAATGCATCACTTGCTGATGAACTGTCTACTCCACCGTTATTATTGAGAAGAGTAAGAAGTAAATTAAGTCCTGCTGCGGAAGTCTGAGGATTAGTGTATCCTACATTAATCTCGCCCTTTGAAACTGCATCAATTACATCATTTGCACTCTTGTATGACTTTCCTTTCTTTACAAGAATACCTGCAGTATTACCAACAAGTCTTTCTTTGTAAAGTTCCATGTCACCGCCCTGGGCAATTGCATAATTACCGAAAAGCTCATTTGAAGGTGTATATAAATCTGGAAGATACTTTCCACTTGCGATATAATCTGCACCTGTTCCTGACGCCATCTTTCTTACTGAAATTGTAATGCTTTTTCCATCAGAAGTTGTGTATCCTTCTTTGTTAAAATCGTTAGCACAGTCTATTAGCCACGAATCATCAGCACTTCCTGCTTTTTCTCCAGATGAGAAAATCTCAATATCAACATCTCCATTACCTTTTACTGTGATAGGATATTTGTCGATTTCCGGTAACTCATCATATAATGATGTATTTCCAAGTGAGATGGTGCCCTTCTGTGGTGTTGCCTCTGTGACACTTGCATGCATTCCTTTCATAAGCCCTTCTAAATCCTTAGGCTTAGTGGCTGATTTAATTAATATTCCAATTACGATTACTACAATTAATGCTAAAAAAGCAACAATTGCTCCAAATACTATTTTTGTGTTATTTTTTTCTCTCATATCTGTTCCCTTTTTAATCTCTTAAGTATTGTTGAAAATGACCATTTCTTATCCATACTTTCAATTTTTGTTGCTATTCCACATTCCTCTAGAAGTACTTTATCCTCTATTCCATCAAACACTTTGTATGCCTTTTCCATCTGCCCCATAAACATCAGAGCTCTTCCCTGATATATCAGGTATAGTGGTTCTTTGTCTATTGAATATGCTTCTGCATACAATTCCTGTGCCTTGTCAAAATGTTTCATACTACAGAGAATGTTTGCTTTTTGTGCAAGAAAATCAGCTTCCTCTCCGTCTAACTGAACAGCCTTCTCAATTGATTTCATTGCGTCTTTTACAAAGCCCAACTGATAGCACGCCATCGAGTGATAATAATAGCCATCTGAATCCTTATGTGAAAGCTTAATGAGCTGTTTTGCATATTTCTCTAAAGCCTTTATATCCATGATACCATTGCAATTATCATCCATAAGATTTCCCGCTAATAGTTCACAATATTGTCGTGTCAAATCAACGGACTTTCTGCTTCTTTGGTCAGTTTCAATTTGAACAAATGGATATCTCATAAAAACATTTTTATGATTCTTTCTATTGATGAATTTTATTATTTCATCATATCTGCAATCTTCACACTCAATTACTTCAGATTGTTGTGTAAGCAAACACTCTATTCCTAACCCTGAATCTGACATCAATGCCTGAGCTTCGTCTAAAAGTACAACATCTGATACTGAAGCTTTAATATTTCCTTCCAGAAAAGGCGATATCATCTGACTCTTAGAAAAAACTTCAGCTTTTTCATACCAGCCAATAATTCTTTTTCCATCTGAATCCGAAAATACAACTTCAATATCAGAAAGCTTTTCCGTATTAGCTGATGCCTCATAAAAATCAAGGATATTTACTGGATAATTGCTAAAACAATATCCGTTATAATCAAAAAATTCATTAAGTGGAAGACTGTTTTCGTCCAATACTTTTACAAGCAGTATTGCCATATACTATTTTGTATCCTTCTTTGCAGTAGTCTTCTTTGCTGTAGTTTTCTTCGCTGGTTCTTTCTTTGTCTCAGCCTTCTTTGCTGCTGTTTTTTTCTCTGCGGCTTTCTTAATTGAAAGAGCCATAAGCTTATTAGCCTTGTCTGCATTTCCAACAACTACAAGACGTCCAGCTTCCTCTACTGCTTCATATGTAGTCTTTGAAGTTACAACATCAAGCAATGCCTCTCCTGCAATTGCAATGATAGCATCTCTGTCATAATACTCAAAAGGTGCTACTTCAATTCTTCCATTTGAAATCTCAATATAAAAAGCACCTTCTCCTTCTCCGTACACATTGTACTGTACTGCAATATGCTCCTTCACGTTCTTGGCATCAACCTTTGCATATGCCTCTGTTACTTTTTCTACTAATTCATGATATGTCATTTATCTATCCTCCTAATTAAATCCAACAACTTTCTGTGAAATTCTGTATGCTGCAACTGAAATTTTTCTTCCACTCTTTCCCGGAAGATTCATTGTTCCACCTAAAATTCCATGTCTTAACTTATGGAATAATCTAATGTCTTTTTCTTTTATATATTTCCATAATGCACGCTTCTTCTCAAGATTCTCCTGTGTTCCTGAACGAAGTAACATTACAGTTGATACCACCGTAATAATCTCCAGATAATTGAACATATACTTACGACATTTGATATTAGGTACCTTCCAGATGTCAATATCATCAAGCATAATTTTATTAACTTTTATCTGCTGGTCAATTCTGCCAATCATGACCTTCTCATTGACAGACTGGTCATCTCTTCCAATAAAATATCTATAAAAATCGACATCCATGTAATACATAGTTCTTACATGTGGAAGTGGCTTATATACATATATGTTATCAACATAGAATGTATGCTTAGGAAGCTCTAATCCACAATCTTTTAACAGCTTTGTTCGATAAATTACCGAATGCATTAATATGTAATGTCCCTTGTAAAAATGTTTTATATCATTCCATGTAAAGATTGTATCCTGTGGAAAACCAAGCTGTCTCATTACTTTTTTATGCTTGGCGCCTTCCTTCTCATACACATAATTTGCAAGAAACATATCAAGTGTTTCGTTTCCTGCAACTATCTCTCTTAATTTATCCAGAATCTTCATATATGCGTCTGGATCAACCCAGTCATCACTGTCTACAACCTTAAAATAAAGGCCTGTAGCATTACGGATTCCTGCATTCACAGCCTCTCCGTGACCACCATTTTCCTGATGAATTGCTCTACAGATTGTAGGGTATTTTTTCTCATATTCATCAGCTATCTCTGCAGTTCTGTCCTTAGAACCGTCATCCACAATAAGAATCTCAACATCCTCGCCTCCGATTAATATGGAATCAATACATTTCTCCATATACGCCTCAGAGTTATAACAAGGAATTGCAAATGTTAGTAATTTCATCTCTAATCCTTTTCTACTTTGTAACTATTCATAACCCCACCCATACATTCGCAAAACCGCACGATAAATCGTTCTTTACCGCTACTACGTAGCTAATTTTGCTCATATATGGGGCGGTGACTCTATTCGAGCCACCTTTGAATAAAATAAACTGCTACTTACATGCGAGTATGACGTATCCGTTTATCTTATTCTAAGGGGTTCTGAATAGTTACTCTAGTTTAATACATCTTCCACATCTGCCTTATATGGAATTGCAGGTATACCGCCTCTCTTTTGTACACAAAGACTTGCTGTTGCATTTCCAAAAAGTGCAAACTTCTTAACATCTTCAACTGTAAGCTCATCTAGCTTCTTTCCTGAAACAATAAACTGGCTTACAAAACCTCCCCAGAATGAATCTCCGGCGCCTGTTGTATCTACTGCATTTACCTTAAATCCAGCTACAGTTGCCTCGCCATCCTTAGTCTTAACAAATACTCCATCTCCACCTAATGTGATTGCAATTACAGAAGGGCCTTCTGCCATTAAAATATCAGCAACCTTTGAAAAATCTTTCTCTCCTGTAATAAGAACTGCTTCCTCATCTGATACCTTAACAAGGTCTGCATTCTTAAACATTGCTTTCATCTCTGTTACTGCTGTTGCCTCATCCGGCCAAAGTGATGCTCTGTAATTTGGGTCATAAGAAATAACTGCCCCTGCATCCTTTGCAATTTTTACTGCTGCATATGATGCACTCTTTGCAGGCTCACTTGTAAGTGAAAGAGAACCTAAGTGGAAGACCTTAGTATTCTTAAGTGCCTCCTCATTAAGCTCTTCCTCTTTTAACATAATATCTGCGCCCGGCTTTCTTGCAAAAGAAAATTCTCGCTCGCCATCTGCATTGATTGATACAAATGCTAAAGTTGTAAAGTAATCTTTATCAATAATCATGTTATCAGTATTGATGTTCTGCTTCTTTAAAGTCTCAATTAAGAACTTTCCATGCATGTCATCTCCTACTTTTCCAATCATGGAACCATTAAGTCCCATGTGGGAAATCACTGTAAGGAAATTACCTGGAGCACCACCAGGATTCTGCTCGAATAATCTCTGACCTCCCTCGCTTGTTCCTGCAAATGTGAAATCTATAAGAAGCTCTCCAAGTGCTACTACATCAAACATATTGTTTTCCTCCCTAAATACATTATTTCCTATTTTACACTATTTTCCTTTAAAGTGAAATATTTGAATTATTAAGTTTTACTTATTTTGCATTCTTTCATATATTTCTTCAAGCCATGCCCTGTTAAGGTCTGTCTCATTTAATATTGTTATTCTACCAGGCCTTGTGCCCTCAGCCTTCTGCCATGCATCCACGAAAATGTCTTTAGTCATTCCGTATGCCATTGGGTCAGTGTCGATATTGTAGGTCTTCATAACCTCCATAAGCCTGCGCTCTCCCTTGCCCTGCATGATACATGCGCCTATGCTGCCTAAGGCTACTCCGATTCCATGAGAGATTCTAATCTCCGGGTAATACTCCTCAAGTGCGTGGCAGAATAAATGCTCACTTCCGCTGCTTGGTCGTGATGAGCCTGCTATTTCCATCGCAAGTCCTCCCATTACAAGTGATCTTGACAAAATTTTTATAAAGGTTTTGCTCTTTATATCCTTGTCATCACAGTGAAATACCGAGTCAAAGCTCATCTGTGCGATTCCGTAGGCAAAATCGTCTATGTGTGTTTTTGTCCGCTCTGCAGATATCTGCCAGTCATATAGTGCTGTGTATTTTGCGAGGGTATCTCCAATTCCTGAAAGAGTCTGGCCGACTGGTGCATTGACTATCATGTCTGTGTCTACGATAATCGCTGCCGGAATCTTACAAGGCAGGGTCTTTCTGCTTGACCCTTCTGTTCCAAGCACCGCAAAAGGCGATGCGAGAGAGTCATTGCTTAGTGTGGTTGGAAGACAGATATATAATGCCTTCGATATAAATGCTGCATATTTTGCAGTATCTAATACTCTTCCTCCACCGAAGCCGATTATTACTTTGATATCCTCAATGCATACTCTTTTTGCAATTGAAACTGCCTCATCAAAGTCTGCGTTTCCGATTGCATAAATCTGTGCACCGTTAAAATCCTTCTGGATTTCTTCGATTTTATCTTTGAAGTTCTCTATTAAAAATGGCTCAGAAATCACAATTGTTTTCTGTCCCTTTATCTCTGGTATATATGCTGCAACGATTTCGTCAACGTGTGAGAATGCATCCTCTTCTACTGTCAGACAAAGTGGTAAATTAAATCTTGTGTGCTGGTTCATTTTTCTTTTCCTTCCTCTTTATATCCATATATTTTCATTTCTTTATTATTTCATTATCATCTCATTGTCCTGCGGCAATTCCTTTAGCTTTTTTCCCAGAGTATCCTGATACCAGTATGCTACTGATGTGTAGTCGTCATACCTTGGACCTGTCCATCCCATATTGTCTATTGTCATCCTGAAATTCTTTTCAAAATGAATTGGGTCTGCAATATGTAATCTGTATAAGAGGAATCTCTGCTGTCCATTGTAAAATTCGTCGTTATCACCTAAGATTGCATACATTCCTGTGTACAGGCCGCTATAAGTCTGATATCTTTTGATGTAAATATCGTTGCCGAAGCCGTATGAACCGCCGAAATAATCTTCAGTTCCTGTATAGTGAATTGACGGATATTGGTCATCATCTATATACATTCTCGCTTCGCCCTCTACCCAGCATGTGTTGTTGCCATTCATGCCAGTTGCAAGCGTAACTCCCACGAACTGGCCCCTTCCTTCTATGCCGTCTATTACTGTATATGTGCGGCCTTTCTCTACTGGATGAGCCTGACGGTATGAGGCGTGGAAATATCCTATGTTTTCCGGAACACTGCAGTAACAGCCTGTTATAAGATAGAACAGATCCCTTGGCTCCTGGCCTCTGTTTTCTATGGTAATACGACAGTTCTTTTTAAATGGCATCTCCCAGTACGAGTTGTAACCTCTTCCCGGTGCTACCAGGATTGTTGCCGAATTAAGAACCGGGTATTTTCCGTCCCTGTCCTTAAAATTCTCATCGTAGGCACAGCCGAAAAATGCTGACAGTGGCGCTTCAACGGATGGACTTTCGCAACCTTCCCAGTATATCCGCAGGATAAAATTGTGACCTACGTAGCCTGTAAACCACATGTGCTGAATGATTCCCGGACCGTCTGCATCTACCAGTGTCACTGTCTCGTCCGGCTGGATTTTAATGCAGGGACTAAGCTTCGTGCATTCACCGCCACGGCCGCCTCCTCCTTTTGTTCCTGTTTTATTCTCTGCTGAAAATGAAAATGTTTTGGTGTCTGTTATTGTATAATATGGTGTCATTGTCCTTCTCCTTTTTGCATCACATTATGATTTATTTCTACAGCTATCTTGCAAGTTTTAGTTCATGAATTTTGAATTTAAAGTCGTTGTATTCAAAATCGCGAATGACATATGGCTGTTCTTCGTAAAAAACCACTTTTTTATTTCTTTTGCACAATACTGGATACTTCCCCTTGTATCCTTTTTTAAGATATGGTTTAACAGCATTATTTCGCATATTAGCTATTTTGCTTTCTTCTTCAGGAGAATACCTTCTCTCCTGATAATAACTTGAAGCCTTATCAAGCTGTATATTCAGATAACTGTAAAGCTTATCGCACTTACACAATTCTGTCGCCAGTTTTTTTAGAAGACGTTCTGTCATGGTCCCTGCAAGTACGTGCTTTTCGTATTTATTTACAATTTTGAGTAATCTCTTATCCTCAATTTTCATCGCAATCAGTTTCATCGCAACGATTCCTTCTAGTGAATCATCGTAATAATAATCCAGGGACTCTTTTAAAGGAGTCCAATATCTGAATGGTCCAAATTCCATTATTGGCATCAGCTGCAATTCTTCCCTGGAACAATTCTCCACACCCATAAATGTAGCTTTGTCATAAATTGTTCCGATTGCATATGTAAGTCTTCTCCACTGTGGCTGTCCTTTTACCCAAAAATGTCCGATTCTGTGATACTGATAGCATTCCATATATTTTATTGCTTTTTTATACCAGATTGTTATTACATTAGACTCACCCTGACGCAAAACAAGACCTCTCTTATCTTCATTCGTAATAACAGAAAAGGTTATCTCCTCAGAATTATCCGGTAACCATTGCCCTCTAATAGTGCAATCGTCAAACTGAATGAAACATTCAACAGCATCACTCATCATGTACGGAATAAAAGCCTGTCCCGTTTCCTCTTTTACATATAATTCTATTGCGTCATAGTCAGAAAGTCTTTGTAAATCTTCTGCTAAATCAAACTCTAAAACCACAGTAATTTATCTCCTTAATTTTATATAAATAGTATGTACCTCTTTTGTAATTTACGCAATAAAAAGGAGTAAAATGCATAAAAAAACTGCGATGAAGTTTAATTCACCGCAGCGTATGTATCTACCATTTCAAATTAGAAATCTGTAAGGTTAGCAGCTCTCTTCTCTAAGAATGCTCCCATTCCTTCCTTCTTGTCGTTTGTATCATTTACAACACCGAAAAGGTTTGCTTCCATCTCAACAGCGTTCTTGATATCCATATCATATCCGTTGTTGATTGCAGCCTTGGCAATTGAGATTGCATAGCTTCCCTTTGTGATGATCTTTGCTGCCATAGCCTTAGCTGTAGCCATTAACTCTTCCTTAGCTACTACTTTGTTAACTAATCCGATTCTGTATGCTTCATTAGCATCAATGTTATCACATGTAAAGATTAATTCCTTAGCACGTCCCATTCCTACTAAACGAGCAAGTCTCTGTGTTCCACCAAATCCTGGGATAATTCCAAGACCTGTCTCTGGCTGTCCGAAGATTGCATTGTCAGAAGCAATTCTGATATCACATGACATTGCGATCTCGCATCCACCACCAAGTGCAAATCCGTTAACGGCTGCGATTGTTACCTGACGCATATTCTGAAGCTTGAAGAATGGCTCAGCAGCCTTGATTCCAAATGCTCTAGCTTGTGGTGCTGTGAAGTTAACCATCTCTGCGATGTCAGCTCCTGCAACGAATGACTTGAACTCGTTACCCTTCTTGTCTGGTCCACCTGTTAAGATAAGTACTTTAACGTCATCTCTTGCTTCGATTTCTGTAAGAGCTACGTTTAACTCATCAAGAGTTTCACTGTTTAATGCGTTAAGGGCTCCTGGTCTTGAAATTGCAAGTACTGCAACCTCATCAGCTACTTCAAGTGTTAAATTCTTAAATTCGCTCATCGTATAAATCCTCCTATATAACGATCTCAAAATGATCATAAATTGATAAACTAATGCTAACACTTTGACAAAAAATTGTCAATTAAAAGAGGAAACCGATGCATCGAAATGCACCGGCCATATGAAAAAGATTTATGTTATTTAAAAAAGTTATTTTTTAGGAAGGTCCCGCTCTTTCGAGCGGGATATGAAAAAGAAATTAATATCTTTTCTTGATGATATTAGTATATTCACTAAATGTGAAGATGGTGTGTTAGGTTTTTTATTATTCTGTTAACAAATTATGAACAAATTGTGTAGGACTAAAGTACCACATATTATCATTTATTTGTTTATTCGATGATTTTTTTGTGACCACAGCACTAAAAAAAGAGGACAAACGTCCTCTTTTAGCCTAATTTATTAACTAAATAATTATATATATTTTAATACTTTAGGTAATGCATTTTGTCCACCGGCTGGTTTTCCTTCAAGTTCTCTATCGTATCCAATAAAGAATAATGCAATTGCATCTGGTCCTACATGTGCTCCTGTACAATAATCATAAGAAGTATTAATGAATCCTTTTGGATTTACTCTTTCTTTGATTTTATCAACAATATATAATGATTCCTCATATGCATCCGCCTGTGCAATTCCAACAATCTGCTTCTCTGGCTCTACGATATTATCACATACGAGGTCTACAAGCTCATCTAAGGATTTCTTTCTTCCTCTTGTCTTTTTGAATTGAACAATGAAGCCCTCTTTGTTTCCTCTTAATATTGGTTTGATGCTTAAAACATTTCCGACTACTGCAGTAGCTGAGTTGATTCTTCCTGATGCTGCAAGATATTTAAGATCACCAACTGTGAACACTCCGTTCATATTTACAACTGAATCAGTTAATATCTGGGCAACTTCTTCAACATCCATGCCTTTTTCCTTCATCTGGCAAGCATATACTGCAAGTATTCCCTGTGCGAGGGATGCATTTAATGAATCAATCAAGTAGATTTTTCTGTCTGGATAGTCTTCCATGAGGTCTTCTTTTGCAAGCTTGGCAGCATTATAGGTTCCGCTGATGTTTTTGCTTAATGATATATATATTATATCCTCGCCCTTTTTAAGCACTGGTTCAAAATGCTCCATAAAGTCTGCCTGATTAACTAATGATGTCTTTACCTGTGCGCCTTCTCTTATTGAATTGTAAAATTTTGTTCCAAGTTCTCTTTCTTCTTCTGGTGTTAGATTAATATCAAAATTTACTACACTTTCTCCATTAACAAAATTAACAAATGAGATTACATTAATTCCATATTTTCTAACTTCTTCTGCTGGCAGGTTGGCTGCCGAATCTACGAATATCTGAAACATTAATTTGTTCCTCCCTCTTTGACACATTTGTCTTCTATAAAGACAACATAAGAGTATTATATCCACGATTGGTAAATTAATCAAGACGACTTTATTTTCTTGTATTTTCTAACTCTAATAAGTATTTATCATAATCAGATAATTTTTGGCTCCATTCCCTGCAGACGCTATGTATGATAAATACTCTCCCGCCGAGCTTCTGATAGAAATATCCTCTTTTCTTTTACTCATCGCCTGTAATCTCCTTATATTCTTCGAATGTCATCGAGCATACTATCATATCTTTCCGTTCTCCAGACATTAAGTCAATTCTTCTGTTTCGTAGCTTTCCGTCCTGTACAAATCCAAGTTTTTTAAGTAATTTTGCAGAAGCAATGTTGTCTTCATTATATTTTGCTTCAAGCATATATAGTTTCTTTTTTGTGAAATAAACTTCTAAAATTCTGCTTAGTGCTTCATAAGCATATCCCTTTTTCTGATATTTTTCTCCAATTACATATCCTATTTCTCCTATATTCAGCTGCCTATATGGAATGTCCACGCTAATATATCCGACACAAGAGTTGCTTTCCTTTTCAACAATAACATAAGCATTTTCATTTCTGCTCATTGCTTTTACGAAAGTAGTCATATCATCTTTCTTCATGGGATATCCGAAAATAAATCTACCTAATTCTTTATCTTTGCCCCATCCTTCATAACATAACTTCGCATCATCTTCTCTGAACCTGCGAATCAATAATCTCTTCGTTTCAATAAATTTAGATGCCTCTTCACTTTTTTTCATTTTATCATTTAGATTATTCATAGCTATGTAATATTCAAGCAAACGGATTACATACTCTGGTGCATTACGATTTCCTCTTTCCCATTCTGTAACAGTTCTATACGGGATATCAAACTCATCGCAAAAATCTTTTCGATTATATCCACTCTTTCGTCTAAGTTCTATTATTCTCTTTTGACATTCTGAATATAGTTCTTTATCATTACTCATTGCTATTTCCACCATTCTATTAATTTAATATGATATGTTACATCGTCAAAAAATTCATAACAAGAGATATCATAATTTCTTTTTCTTCTGGATTTGATTCAGCTATCATCAATGTAATTGCAACTAATTCTCCATCACTAATTCTCTTTACATCATCTTTATACAACACATTATTTCTAGATAGAAATTCCAAAAATAATTAAGCAGCAATACGTTTACAATCCTCATAAGTAATTCGATATATTGGTAAATTGCCTTCAGGTTTAATCAGTGACTGATGATCATACTGGTCAAGTAAAGTTAGTGCCTCCGTATATAGATTGACAGCTTTTAACACATCTGCTTCTTCCACATTTAGCGCATTTGCCAGCATTTTATTCTGTATCTCTACAGTCTTTTTTAATGCAGCTAATCTCTTTTCATTAATGGCATATCCGTCTAATATATATTTTTTCAAAACAGAATTTGCCCATTGACGAAATTCAGTTCCTCTCTTTGATTTTACACGATATCCTACAGAGATTATTACATCTAGTGTGTAAAATGGGACTTTTTGCTTTACTCCAACAACACGCAATTTTTGCGTGTTGTTCTCTTTTGTTAACTCTTCTTCTGAAAAAATATTATTAATGTGTTTTCTAATTGTCTTTTCATCACGTTCAAACAATGATGCCATTTGATTAGCACTTAGCCACACCGTTTCCTTATCAACTGCCACTGTTAATGATATTTCTTTATCTTTTGTTTCAAACAAAACAATTTCATTATTCTCCATACACTCCTCCTTTTTTCTTTAACTATTCGGAATTTCCGAATAGTTGACTCTTCCACCATTCGTTCATTTTTGCATGATATCCTACAAACACAAAACAAATACACGTTGTGTATATTATACTACAAATAATACAACTACACAACGTGTGAATTTTTTACATTTTTACTCAAACTTCGCACATAAATTTTAGCTATGCACCT
>JAXJTU010000012.1:0-5537 GCA_036309425.1 Agathobacter sp. | reverse complement strand
CTTTCTTCATAGTCTCTGCTATCTGTGCAAAGATTTCTTCCTTCTGACCTTCTCGCAAAATCTCTGGCCCCTGGCCATGCTTGCTTTTATAATCTGCAAGATAAAGTGCAGCTCTTGGATGACCTTTCTTAGACGCAGTTTCAAGATATCGCATGCCCTCTGCATCATCTGCCTCTGTTCCTATTCCGTCTACAAGACACACTCCCAGATTAAAAATTGCTTCCACCTGTCCCATGCCTGCTGCTTCTTTAAACCATTTAATTGCCTGTCTTTCATACCAGTTCTTTTTCTCTGCTTCCTCTTTGCAGGCAAGTGAGGTGTGATAACATGCAAATCCATACATGTTCATCGCATCAATATCTCCGTCATCTGCCGCCATTTTTAGATATCTTAGCCCCGCCTCGTCATCGCGAATATTTCCAACTCCGAAAAAGTAAGCAAGCCCTCTTTTATAGTCATCTAAATCGAATTCTATTTCTTGAAAATTCCCAGCATCTATGATTTCCTGAATATCAGTTATATCCTGTTCGCACTTTGGAAGCTGCTTGGTTTTTAAATTACTCATTGATGTATACTTTGAAAAAAATCTTCTTACATCATTTTCTCTTATACTCATTTTTTTCTCCATATGACCTAAAAATACTTAAACTCAAATCCGTCTTCTGGTTCACCGATTCATAATCGTGAAGGTGTAATTCTTTGCAATAATTGTCTCTTCCTGGAATATCTCGTTTATAATACGATGTTCCAATGCCTTTCTTCTCTCCAGATGTGCGAGCAGACCTTCCATTCCATGAAGTGAGTGCTCTTTGGCATATGGAGATGCTTCAATATATCTGACCATTAGTGGAAACCATAATTCATTTCCATTTTCATCAGAACGCTCCTTCTTAATCACCTCAATGGCACTACGAATATCATCCACATCCAGATAGATAATTTGATATGATTTACCTGAAAGTATCTTTTTCAGCCTTCTATAGAAATCAAGAATCTCCTCATCTGTCATCGTCAAATAGAGCATCTGATTTTCAATAATATTCTGAAAAATGGAGCATTCAAAAATCTGTCCTTGTCCATCCCATTTCTCGTAACGCTCTAAAATGACCTTTTCGAAAGAAGCCTTGTCAAGATTTCCATTATAGATTTCATATTGTTCTAAATCCTTGTGAAATCCCTCCACATCAGTCAATATCTGTGTATAACATATTATTCTGTGTTCCCCTTCCGCAATTGTCTTAGTTACAATTTCATTTTCCAGACTTGGATAACGTTTCAAAATATCCTGATACTGGCTCTTTGTAACATACGCACACCATGCAAGTTCGACAGGTGAGTAGTCCCCCTCTCGAAACACCTTATATTCAGGCAATTGCTTCGAAAGCCTGTTTACTGTTGTACTTTTTCCGGAGCCTTGCAGACCTTCTATAAAATAATTTGATAAACCCTTGTTCATAATCAGTTTCCTCTCTTGTGATCTCGATAAAAATTTCTCAGGTCTGCCTTTACTTCATCTGAAAGCAGCGGTTTTTTCACGCCCTGAATCGCACCTTCAAGCGCCATAAGGCGATTTATACATGCTGATTCATCAATTTCCTGTATTTTAAGCCAAGCCTCTTTTGCTCCTGTCTCCGCCAATTCTTCTGCAGTTGTAATCCCAACCTGATTAAGCTGTTCTTCGACCACTTTTCCTATATTAGGTAGTTTTGATAATTCTGACATACAAGTACCTCATTAATCCTGTTATTGTTATACTCCACAATAAAAAATGCAAATGGAAAACACCAGAATATCAGATTAGACTTCAACGTCGAATACATAATACTTATGTATCCTTGCTTATCCAATATTTTTCCAATAACATACCAGACTCCAAACCATATACTTCCGGTTATTGAAGTCAGTATGATTGCATACATTATTCTAATCGTCCATTCCATCTAATATGTCCTGTATTCCCTTTCTCTCCTCTTTTGAAAGCTTTTTTGTCTTGCAAAGCGTTGAGAATAAAAACATTGCATCTCCGTTAAACCAGAATTCCTCTGCTTCCTGAATAAAGTTCTCCTGATATTCTGCCTCTGATTTTAAAGCATGCACGTAAGAGACTTTTCCCTTCCTATATGTGCTTACAAAACCCTTTTCCGATAATCTTTGAATGAAAGTCCCAACTGTTGTTCTGGCATAATCTTTGTTGTATTGACTCTTTAAGCGACTGCTTATCTCCTGTGTGGAAATGTCTTCCTTAGCACTCCACACAATTTTCATAATCAGGGTCTCACACCCACTCATCTGCCTGCCAATTGATTTTTCTGTCATTGGGCACCTCCAAAATCCTTTTTTAATAACTACATTTGTAGGCTTATTATACAATAAAAAACAAACTTGTGTAATATGCATTTTCTTTTATCTCGGGATTTCCATCATACGGAATCAAATTTATTCTCGCCTGCAAATCCGCTTTTTCTCTCAATAGAGTTTGAATTTCGTAAAAACTATTCATATCTTAACTCCTTTTAGGGAACTTTTTGCAAAAATTGTAGTCAAAAAGTTCCCTAATAAAATGATAATTCCATTTCCAAAACTAATACTCTAACAAAGGCCATCGTAATCGACATACTTTTCAAGCTTTTCTTCTTATCTTTAAATTCTTACTCTTTGATTGGTATAGTAACAATTCAAAGACATAGTTGCTATCATTAAATGAAAAACTATCATAATCTAATGTAAAAGGCTCTATTTTATCATCATGAAGTTCATCATACCAAACATCTACATTTTTTTCACAATCAAAAAAAACTATAAATCCATTTCCAGAAAAGCGCAACGCAATGACACTTGATTTAGCAGCATTACCAGGCTTTGAAACATCAAATAATTCTACGCCTCCAAATTCAACCTGAGCAATGTCACTAGTAGTATCCCACCATCTCCAATATCCAACATCAGAAATTGCTGTTGATAAAATATCCATCGTCTCCTTTTTCATATTCTCCTCCCATCGTTCAAAAGACAATGCCTTGTTCTTAGCACCGTTCTTATGTTAAATCTTTCTTCTAATTCAACATAAGTAATATTATAATACATGTAAATCTTCAATGGTAACTTTGCCATTATGCAGCAATTCAACCTGCAGTGTCAAATCACTTAATTCATTATCCAAAAATACATCAATATCAACAGTATAACCAGTTTGATTATTGTATTTAATAATATCAATTCTTTTCCAAAACTGTTTTTCTCTCGGCATGGTTATTTTTTTATCTTTATCATATTCTTTTAATACCCTCTTCAAATCTTCTTCTGGTACTATTTCTAATATTCCTTTTGATTCCAATTCGCAGTAATTCTCGTCTGCTAAGCACTTTACTATATACTTGCAATAATCAACCACTTCTGTTTCTGTATCAAACATTTCTGTTTCTCCTAGACTTAAAAATTTGAATTTCCCACTAACTTATAAATTAACCCGAATTATTCACGGTTGTGCCGTGAATAATTCGGGATTAATTTCATTTTTAATTGAAGAAGTAATATTCATACTCATCAACATTCTTTTTGCAGATATACTAATTGGAACATTTTCATCATCTGATAAAGCTTATGTATCAATCAATTCAAATCTTTATTTATATAACGTAGTGAATACTCTTCCTTTTCATCAACTGACAAGATTTTTCCATCAATGTTGATACAAATCTTTGTGCCATAATCATCCCCAATGACAATATAATTGTCCGTTGACGGAAAATCTATTTCATTAATATTAAAATGAATAAAATATACTGGATTAACTAAATCTATATCTCTTATTACCAATATAAACTTCAAAAAAAATAGCTCTCCGTTACTTGAATCGATATTTATTACCTTTTCCATAACCCTTTACAGTCTCAATCACATCATTTTCCATCATCAATGTTCGCTAAGAGCTTTTCAATGTTCGCTTTTGCATCATCAATGTCCGCTTTTAACAATCCACTTATATGCATTGAACGATTGTGAAGTTCGTTCTTTTCATCCAAGAGCAAATTTCGTAGAAACAACTCTAAGTATTCCGTTGTCTCATAAATACCATCCTTAAGATTATTATAATTTGCCCTTACCAAGAAATTTCTAAAATACCAGGCATATCCTTTATCCCTTTTCCCAGGCTCAGATTCTTTTATATATTCTTTAAACGGATCTTTATCCATATAACATACTCCCTTTCCTCATCCTGGCTTATTTTACCATTCCTTATGCCATCAATATAAACATTTGACTTAATTTGATTTATCATAATTAAAATATCGCGCTAAAATATCACACCATTCTTCGAATTCCTCTCTTGATATCTTATCAAAATCAGTATCCCATATTTTCTCTCTATATTTATTTTTTCCCTCTTCATTCAAATACACGCTTAACCATGCTTCTAGTTTAACCGCATCAAAATCATAAAAACTATCTTTTGTGTAAACTATCTGTTTTTTCTTTGCTTTTCTTGGTTTTCTGATATAGTATAAATCACCGTCAACAAAACCATATGATATTGATTTTAGATTATGGTATTGCTCCTTATTTTTAAAATATGATTTTAATTCCTTGCAAACCTTGGATAATATCTCTTCATATCCAATACTTTTGTCTCCTACGATATAAAATCTTTCTTCTCTTCCAATTATTATTTTGTTCTCATCAAACACCGCTTCAATTGAATATGAGTTCATATCTTCGTATAAATTAAACAAAAGTTCATCATATTCTTTACAATCAATATTCTCGATTTTTTTCAATAACTCTGTAATCATAATCCTCTCCAGTATCAATAATAAAATCAAAAGCTTACCAACTCTATTATGGTAAAAATTTGGCCCAGTCTGATCCTTGCAAAATGTCGCCAACTTTGCTTACTACCAGTTTTCTTTACCTTCTTCAAGTTGCTCTAAAATAAAAGATTCTAAATCATCAGCTTCAGGATATATCTCCAAATTATCTAATCCCCAGTTAACAATTCCACCTGTTTCATTATCAAAACAATATGCAAGTTCTCCATCACCTTCGATTACAAGATATTTGTCATCAAGACCAAGTTTCCTAAAGCGGAGAGTTGCATCCACAGTATATGATCCTCCATTTTTACCACATACGGCTATCTCAACACCATACCCTATTAAAACACCATATTTTTTAATAAATTCTTTTATTTCTTCTCTGAAAGATATATTCAATTCTTTTTCTAGTTCAGAAATCTTATTATCATCCCATCCACCTGTAATAAGTATTTCTTCAGAATTCTCTTTAATAAACCTATCTAGCTGTTCAAACATCCTTCCCCTCCTGTAGCACGAAAAATAGGAATTTGCAATGACAATGTTATCTGAGGATATTTTTCATAGCCTCCCCCAATACAATACTGTTATACAGCATTTTTTATTTCCCAACTACTGTAATTCTACCGCACATTATTTCCGCTTATTCTCTCATCATGGCTTATCCAATGTGCATTTTTTTGCCGCACATTATTTCCTCATCTTATTAGTCGATATATTTAATGT
>JAXJTU010000011.1:0-6953 GCA_036309425.1 Agathobacter sp. | reverse complement strand
CCTCCAGACTCCATCCGCTTCGCGTCTGTCGTAGCTTACGCTACTTCTGATTCTGTCGTGATTGCGCCAGGAAAAGTAAATACTCGCTTCGCTCGTGCTTCCTTTTCCTCTGGCACAATCTATTTATGATACGGTTTTTCAACAGAGGAAGTACTTCTGTAGAGTAGGGGAAAAGAAGAGTACACAGAGTAAATGACTTAAGTAGACTACATAGAGAAATTGAAAATATTAGGGGAAAGGTGTATATTAAATGAAGAATTGAAAATGATATCAGTTCGATAAATTTGAATTCTCACTTGAGGTATTTTTAGAGATTTAATAACTGTTATATTGTGTTATAAAAATCTCGTCAAACCCTTGAAAACACTAAAGTTTTCGTGGGTGTCCTCTCCGTCACATCTTGTATTGTGTTATATCGTTTTACTCTTGTTTACGAACCCTCATAAGGGAAAAAACAAGGGAAAGAAAATCTGGTAACAACTTATAACAAATTATAAAAATGGCAGTTGGGACTAGATGGAATGCTTATAATACATTTTCAAGAAAGGTCTGATAAGATGAGATTGATATATGCAGATTATAATCCTCAAACGAACAGTATTGATGTAACCACATTTGAGAATTACATATTACAAATTGATTGTAATATGGCAGAGGAGGGATTGAGAACTACTCCTTGCTCACAGAATTCTCTCAATGCTTTGGCAGTAGATGAGTCGCTTGAATATGCTCGACTTGCTTTAGATGGAGAAATGCAGGCATGGGTGGATGCGATTGATAGTTAGATGTATGGTGATTTTAATAAATGCTAGTGAATTATCTATACTTGATATGGTAAATTTAGGAAAAATGCGAACTATATTTAACCCCAAAACTGATATTTTAATTGGTTTTGGGGTTAATGAATGTTACTAGTATTGAATTTGAAAAGAATTAGTCTTGGCGTAAATTGCAGATAAAAGTATCCCATTCTTCACATAAAGATTTTTGGTCATACAAGTTAGGAATGGCATTGTCAAAGTGTCTAATCAGGAATGCGCGATACATTATTTGACTTAATACAGTATTACACACGGATATATTTATTCCAGGAAATAAATCCTTGTCTGATATACCTTTATCATGTTGATACCAGTATAAATTATCAGGTAGTTGGTGACGATGTATAGGAGGCAAATTGCGAGTTGCTAATTTTTTGTCCAGTTTAGATAAAAATGTCGCAGGTGCATATTCTTGAATTGCCTTTCTTCGTTCTTTCTTTTTACTGTATGCTGCGTTAGAAAGTATGTTTTCTTCATCCCATTCGGGTTTCATTGTAAGAAAAGAAGTGTCGGCAAAATGAAATTCGTCTCCCATAGAGAGAAGCTCTAGGATGGCTCTGTTTTGATTAAGTGCCTTGTTGATGCCATGTACTCTGTATAGCTCGGATAGCTCTCTTTTTAATGCTTTCAAATGATTTGATTCTCTCCAATATAATTTATGTCGCTTTCCATCTTTGTCGATAAAACCTTTCTTTATCGTACCATCTTCATTATAGTTTTGTTGGTTGTTTACTCTTCGCAAGTGTTCTATTTCACGTCCTAGTTCTGCTTTTTTGATTTCAAACTCTTTTGTATTAGGTGATAAATTTATGCAAAGAGTTTTTGTATCTGACACGGCACACAAAATACCACGCCAAATAGCAATACCTACAATGCCAGTGCCTATCTTGTGTTTGGCTGTGCCGTCGGCATTTAATTTAAGTGGTGGATTGTTTTCTACAATTAGCTGGCAGTAATAATGACGATTTCCCTTTTCTATTTTTCTGATAACACGTACAATTTTTATTTTAGATTGAATAAGTTCATCTTCGTATGCTGTATGAGGACCATTAACGAATAACTTAAGTTCTTTTGCTTTTGCTTTTACGTTAGAAAAGAGAACATAATAACGTCCGTCATCTTCTTGACGAAGGCGTATTCCGGATTTGTTGTTTGATGCTAGGGACATATATTCGTTTGCTGATTTGAAGTGCACTTTTTCACCATTTCCAAAAAGTAGTCGTTCAAATGCAAACCACATAGGGATACCAATACTATTCATGGCTATGCTAGAAGATATGTGTTTTTGATAATACTTAGAATATTCCACTGCTTGATCTTTAAATCCGTATTCGGAAAAATTATTTTCACGGATAATGGAATTTATACGATTATAAGCATCTTTTAAGCGGTCTGTCTTTCTACCGTTATACAATTGTAATTCTTCGTGAATGATTGATTTGAGTTCTCTCCATAGTTTAGTTTTGGTCATTTCATTATATTTTTTGATATTGCTTCCAAGCATATTATTATATACTTTTCGAACGCATTCCATTTTCATATCAAGAATATTTTTTTGACCCTCACTAACTATTAACGGTAACTCTAAAGTACAATAGTTTTTTTTATTAGTCATAGTTGTATTTCTTTCCGGGTTATTGGCATGCACTAAGGCATAGCTGGTCAATTTTCAGTCACTTTTGCTCCTTGAATAACTGTCATGACATAAACCATAACAACAAGGTAATACTGTGGTACAGTGTTCTTCGCTGGACGAATCCTAACGACCATATGCTGTACTTTTGTATTAGATTTGGCTAGACCCGATTGGAGGTCCAATACCTTAGGTTGGCAATTCAACCTATATAAATTATAGTGCTTATGATGAGTTGTAGAAATCTAGGTAGTCAAGACTATAATGAAAAAATTATATCATAAAATTTAGAGATTGTGTTATAAGTTTTATACAATTTTAAAGGAAAATTTTTTTGACATTAAATAACGTGTAAAGTATGTAGAGTGTTGACTGCTTTGCATAAAATTAAATAGAAAAATGTAAAATATTAACATTGACAGAGTAGAAAAAAATGATATAATTTTTCTATTTAGTACAAAAGGAGATTTCTAAATATGGAAGGATATTTAACAATAAAAGAAGTTGCTGAAAAATACATAGAAGGTTGCCAAACTAAGATACAGATGCCTACAAAGCGATTAATTGGAAAGTCTATTATGGCAGGGATGATGATTGCTATGGGAGCAGGAATTAGTAGTGTGGCGGCACATACAATTCCCGATGTGGGATTGGCTCGATTAGCTGCGGCAGTTGTATTCCCAGTAGGACTTATGATGGTCATATTGATGGGAGCAGAATTGTTTACAGGTGACTGTTTGGTTGCTATGAGCGTATTTGATGGCAAACAGAAAATTAGAAATTGTGCAAAACTGTTGTTGTTTGTCTATTTGGGAAATTTTGTCGGAGCTGCGTTGACTGCTTTGTTTATTTCCATGAGTGGGCAATGGGATTATTCATCTGGTATGCTGGGTGCTTACACTATTAAGGTGGCAATCGGCAAAGTAAATATTTCTTTTGCACAAGGAATTATTTCTGGCATTTTATGTAATATTTTAGTGTGTGCGGCAGTTCTAATGGCTATGTGTGCAAAGGATATTACAGGAAAATTGCTTGCGAGTTTTTTTGTTATTATGCTTTTTGTAACAGGTGGTTTTGAACACTGTGTTGCCAATATGTATTATATAACAGCGGGATTATTGGCTGAGTGTAATCCTCAATATGTTGAATTGGCAAAGGAAGCATATGGATTTAGCCAAGAGTATCTTGGAACATTGAATGTAGAAAATTATTTCGTCAAGAATCTTTTGCCGGTAACAATAGGTAATATTATTGGTGGTGCGTTTTGCGTTGGTGTTCCGGTATACTATTTGAATTTTGATAAAAAAAAATCAAAGGAGATTAAGTAGGATAATGGTTAAGTGGTTCTTAGGTGCATTGTTAGCAGAGTTGCTGGGAGTTGCTTGCTTAACATGTGTTTTGTATTTATATTGGACTGTTATGAATAAAAAAACAAAGAAAACAATTAGCTAATTTGTCTGCGTTATCTCCAGATAATAAAGATGCTTTAGCAATAGAAGAGAAGAGTATCATTTTAAAGGATTCAAGATAGGAAAGAGATAGGTGACAAATATTAGCGTGTATAATATTTATTGCAATGCTTATTATGATAATAATTGAGAATTAGAAAAGACATACGGCTACATTAGTAAAGGCGGCTTTGACTATTTTGGGGTTTGATGAAAGATTATGAAAAAATAACTTTGTTATTTCTTAGTTACCTGATTAAAAAAAACTATACTTGGATTGGCACAAAGAGAATTTGCAATAATTGGGAATGAATATTTGACAGAAAGAAGGAATGAAAATGATAGCACAAATTTTTGCAGTAGTGATTTTTATTACGATGTTTGTATTTATTGTAACAGAAATCGTAGAGAGACATATTGTTTCATTAATAAGTGCATTACTTACCATGATTTTTGTGTTTGGTATTGGTATGCAGAGTATGGAGGCGATATGGGAAACGCTGAATATTAGCAGTATTTTTTCGCCAGGTTTCTGGTATGCGGGTGCAGCCAGCCATGGAAGTGCAGCCGGAATAAATTGGGAAACTATTGTATTTATTTTTGGTATGATGGTAATGGTAGAAGGAATGGCGCATGTAGGATTTTTCCGTTGGTTATGTATGCGTATTGCTAAGATGGTAAAATATAAAATTGTACCAATTTTCTTTACATTTATGATTTTATCATTTGTATTGGCAATGTTCATTGACAGTATTACAGTAATTCTGTTCCTTGCAGCAGTAACGATTGAACTTGCAGTACTTTTGAAATTTAATCCTGTGCCTATGATTTTAGCAGAGATTTTTTGTGCGAACTTAGGTGGTTCTGCAACAATGTGTGGGGATCCACCAAACATTATCATCGGAACATCACTTGGATACACGTTTATGGATTTCGTAACCAATACTGGTGTAATGGCATTTGCGTCACTTGGATGTGTATTAGTATATTTTTATCTTGTGTTCAAAAAAGATTTGGAAAGCAAAGCGGAAAACATGGATTATAGCAATTTGCCAACACCAGAATCTGCAATTACAGATAAGAATGGTTTTATTATTAGTACAGTTATTTTTCTTGTAACTGTAGTATTATTGGTAACACATGCACAGACAGGGCTTACTGTTTCTGCAATTGGTACATTAGTTGCAATTGTAACGTTGGCTTTCTCTGGGAAAAATGCCCTAATCCTTTTAAAGAAGGTAGATTATAAAACCATCGGCTTTTTCATTGGTTTGTTCGTTGTAATCGGGGGATTGGAACAGACTGGAATTTTGGAAATCGTAGCGGGATTTATTGGAAAAATCAGTGGTGGAAGCATTGTGGTTATGCTAGCGATTATCCTTTGGTTATCTGCAATTGCAAGTGCGATTGTAGATAATATTCCATTCGCAACTACTATGATTCCTATAATTAAAGCATTATCTGCAACATACGGAGTGGATTTATCGGTGCTTTCATGGACACTTGCAATGGGAACAGATATCGGTGGAAGTGCAACACCTATCGGCGCATCTGCAAATGTAGTAGGTATCGCGACAGCAGCAAGAGAAGGTTATATCATTAAATGGGGGCCATATCTTAAGAAAATGGTGCCAGCAACTGTAATCGTAGTTGTGATTTCGATGACCATTATTTACATGAGATATTTATAAGAAGGGGGAAATTATATGGATAAACAGTTGATTATAGCGCTTGGTAGAGAAGTAGGTAGTGGTGGACATGAGATTGCAGAGAAATTGGCAAAATACTACAATATACCTCTCATTGATAAGAATATCATAGAAGAAATCGCAAACAAAAAGAATGTAGATGCCACTGATTTAAGGGAAGTAGAAAAAAATTTTATGTTTCCATTAGTGAATCGTAATGTTCGTGGATTTAGCAGCTCTATACAAGAAAATGTTTATTTGCTTCAGTTTGAACATTTACAGGAAAAGGCGAAAGCAGGAGAATCTTTTATAATTGTTGGACGATGCGGTGAAGATATATTAAAGGAATATGATGCATTAGTATCTATTTTTGTATTAGGTGATAAAGAGGTAAAAAGAGCACGTATCATGGAGAGGTATGGTAAGAATGAATTCATGGCAGAACGTATGATGCGTGAAAAAGATACAGAACGTAAACGTTATCACAACAGCTTTTGTGAAGGCAAATGGGGCGATTCCAGAAGTTATGATATTTCAGTAAATAGTAGCGTGCTAGGTATTGAAGGTACTGCAGAGCTTTTAATTGATTTTATCGATAGAAAGAGAAATAAATAAAATTACTACATAAGAGAAGCTGTTTCAAAATACAAATTTGCTACAGCTTCTTTTTTTGTTCTAAGTCAATATTTGGGGTCACATTCGTATGAATGTAGCTCCATTATTGTGTTTAAAGGTATTTTAATGTTTTGATTGAATAATCATATTTTTGGACATGCGAAGAAAACCTTCCGTGCCAGTCTGAGATCATCGTTATACAAAAGCATGAGATCGAAATCCTTTTTATTATCATCTTTAAGTTTGTTATAACGAGCGATGAATAACATGACGCACACTATTCACCGCCACCTTATTGTTAAATTAATAGTTGCGGATGTTCTTCAACCGTAACTGTTTCTTCATCTATTAAACCGGAACAATGTTCCTTAATAAAATCACTCCATGGCAACAGTTGTTCTATTTAGTGCAATTTATATGATACGATGTACGAAAGAGATGAGATGATGCAAGTAACGTAAAATTTCAGCTTTGTGAAGAGTTGAAAGCACGCATGAATTTGAAGTTGATGGAGGTTAGTATGGCATCAAGCAAAGAATATTTAGATTTCATATTAGAACAATTATCTGAATTAGAAGAAGTAACATATAGAGCGATGATGGGAGAATACATCATCTATTATCGTGGAAAGATTGTTGGCGGTATATATGATGATAGACTGCTTGTAAAACCTGTTAAATCAGCTATTGCACTTATGCCAGATGCAGCCTATGAATTGCCCTATGAAGGAGCAAAAGAAATGTTGTTG
>JAXJTU010000010.1:0-16229 GCA_036309425.1 Agathobacter sp. | reverse complement strand
GATTTAAGACTTCGTCTTGATATAGAAAACTGGAAGGAATTGCTTTCGGATTCAGTGTGTGAAGGTCTTGATACATCAATGGAAGTAAGACAGCGGGTGCTTGATTTTTTTACGGAAAATATTCACCTACCACACGAAGCATGGAAGTTATTCGATGAAACCTTTGAGATAGTAGATGATATCGAAAATCTCCAAGAGGAATATTACATCAACTTCCTCAATTATATTAAGAATCATGTCGAGAACGAGGATGCTTTTCCATATTATGCTTTAGAGTATAAAGTAGATGATGTGTCATCAGTAGTTGCAGATGATTATATTAAGGAGCTGATGAGACTAAAAAGCAGGCTCGACTCGCTTGAGAATATGCCGGAGACAACAGAAGAAGAGGCAAATGAAAGACACTGCGGATTATCAGAGTGTGTAAGAGAATTAGAGGATTTAGAGGCTTTTGGTATATATCATCCTTATCAGGTAACACTGATGCTTCTGGCTGCCACACTATTAAATGACACAGAACTAATGGAAGAGTATTGTGATAAAATAAGCGACATAACTGAGGAATTCACCTTTGCTGCACTTACAAAAGGTGAAGCATTATGGAATCTTGGAAAGCATGAAGAAGCCTACACTATCTGGATGGAAATATTAGAAAAAGAGCCGGATTACTACGAAGCAAAGTTCAATGTAGTGCGTTATCTTATGGAGAATAAAAAATACTACGAGGCCCGCGAAAAGATGAAAGAACTTGTCGAGATATACGACCAGGATGAGCGAGTTCAGGCTCTTTACAAAGAGGCAAGTGAGGCCATGATAGAGGACTTTTTGAACAAGCTTTCTAATGGCGAGGAAGACGAGAATTACCCGGGCTACAAGATGATTCTCGAGCTGGCATGGTGTTATCTGGCAAATGATCGCACAGATGAGGCCGTAAAGCTTTTGGAAGAAAACGAGCCTGCAGATGAGGAACATTTATACAGCTATACCAATCTTTTTGGAAGAAGTCTGTATTATAACAAAGAGTATGAGAGAGCTCTTCTTTTCCTTGAAAAATGGGCTGACATGCTTATGAATATGCAAGAGGATGGAACTGAAGAGACAGCCAAAAGACTGACACGCAAAAATGTCGCATTTAGTCTTTTAAGTTATACATACCGTGAGTTAGGAGACATGGAAAAAGCTGTTGAAATGGAAGAAAGAGCCATTGAAGAAGCTACAGATTTCAGGGAGAAGCTCAATTCAATGTACGACCTTTCTTCAGTATATTTCGCGCAGGAGCAATATGAAAAAGTAATAGAAGTATGTGATGCCATAATACAGGAAGATGAGGGTTATTATCCTGCATATGTTACTCGTCAGGAAGCAAGCTTTAAGCTTGAAAGGGCGCAGGAAGTAATTGATGATTATTACATGGCAGTAGATATTTTCCCAGGATATTATAAGCCATATCTTCTGGCAGCAGAGATATATTACAATTATAATCAGTTTGATGA
Source organism: Agathobacter sp. (assembly GCA_036309425.1). GTDB lineage: Bacteria > Bacillota > Clostridia > Lachnospirales > Lachnospiraceae > Roseburia. Next base: position 14,736 of record JAXJTU010000010.1, on the reverse strand, counting down.
CGGAATTAGTGTAATAACAAGAGCTGAGGAGAATGGTATAGAGCTTACACCTAAGATGATGCTTCTTAAAGCTAAGCTTCTAAGAGATCTTGCTGAGTCTGATGAGGACAGAGAGGCTGTGTCTGAGCTTCTTATCGAGATTAGCAAGCTGAAAAGTCTGAAAAAGAAAGATCCGGACCGCTGGGATATAGAAGATGATTCAGAGCTTACATTTGAAAGAGCACTATTGCACTGGGATAATGGAAATCTGGAAAAGGCCCAGGTATTCATGCAAAAGGCAATAAAAGAAAATCCGGACCGGGGACAATATCATCTGGTTTTGGGAAATCTGCTTGTTGATATGGAACATACCTACGCTGCATTAAAGGAGTACGACCTTGCAGAAAAGGATTATGAGAATACACCAAATCTATACTACGGACGGGCATTGGCTTATAAAGGAGCGTGCGAGAATGACAAGGCAATTGAATGCTTTGAGAAGGTATTAGAGCTTAGAAACAGTTACGGACGAGCACGCTTTTTATTAGCAGATTTGTATAGTTCACGTTACATGAGATATAATCACGTAGAGGATTATCATAAGTCACTTGAGTGTGCCTGCAAATTAATAGAAGAAAATCCTAATGGATTTAATTATATAGTCAGAGGACTCTACTATTTACGAGCCATGGAGCTCGATGAGGCAATTGCTGATTTTGAAGCAGCAATAGAGGTTGAGGAGGATAGCATTGCAGCGTGGAATGACTTAGGCTGCTGTTATTTGCACATGGGACAATATGAAAAAGCAGTAGAATGTTTTGCTAAAGCAATTGAGAACGAACAGAGTTCTCCTAGTCATGATGACTATTTATCATATGGAAATATGGGAGAGACCTATGAGTCCATGGGGCAATATGAAAAAGCCATTGAGTATTATGAACTTTACGAAAAGCTTCATGATAAAAAGCATGTTCCTTATTGTGAGGATAAGGGGCGTCTGTATGAGTATCTTGGAAGATATGACGAAGCCGAAGAAGCCTACAAGGATTTTGGAACAATTGAATACTATATAAACCTTGGAAATATTGCACTCAGACAAGGCGATAAAGCAAAGGCGATAGAGCTTTTCGATAAATCAATTGATGTCACAGAGGACGAAGATGATAAGGCTAAAAACATGTGCACAGTAGGTATGAACCATATGGATTATTTTGGCGATGTAAAGACTGCGCTTGAATATCTTAACAAAGCATATGAGTCTGCAAGATTACCACTTTATAAATACAATGCATTAAGGGATATGTCCCGCGTATACATGCAGATAAAAGATGAGCAGCAGGCTGAAAAATATGCACGGAAAGCTCTTGAAATATTCGAGGAGGCGCATGGCTGCACACTCGAAGAACACCTGGCATATAAAGCCTGGCGACCAGCAAGACTAGGTATTATTGCGTGGCTTTACCTTGCTTTAGGAGAGAAAGAAAAAGCTATTTCCATGATAGAAGAAATGGATAAACATACACGTTGTGCAGCATGTAAATGCGTAAAGTGTTTTGAAAAACCACTTTTCCTTGCTGACTTTTATATGATTTTCGGAGATACTGAAAAAGCAAAAGAATTATATGAGGAAACCCTAAGAAGGGCTCCAATGTGTATTGAAGCAAGAAATAAATTGGAGAGATTAAATAAAGGAGTTTAGGATAATGATAATAGGAATTGATTTGGGAACAACCAACAGCCTTGTAGCGTATTATACGAATGAAGGACCAAAAATAATTCCCAACCGTTTAGGGAAAAATCTTACCCCTTCAGTTGTAAGCATAGATGAAAATGACCAGATTTATGTTGGGGAATCTGCGGTAGAGCGCAATCTGCTCTACCCGGGAACAACAGCAAGTGTATTCAAAAGGGATATGGGAAGCACCAAGAAGTACAAGCTTGGAAGCAAAGAATTTACAGCAGAGGACCTTTCGTCTTTTGTACTTCGTGCATTAAAAGAAGATGCCGAAGCATATCTCGGTGAAAAGGTAACGGAGGCTGTTATTAGTGTTCCGGCATATTTTAACGATGCAAGACGCCGCGCAACAAAAAGAGCCGGAGAGCTTGCAGGCCTTAAGGTTGAGAGAATTATTAGTGAGCCAACTGCAGCTGCACTTGCCTACGGACTTGGACAGGACGAAAAGCAGGCCAGATATCTCGTGTTTGACCTAGGAGGGGGAACCTTCGACGTATCAATTCTTGAGCTATATGACAAGATATTAGAGGTTCGCGCTGTTGCTGGAGACAATTACCTCGGCGGTGAAGATTTTACAAATGTAATCGAAGAATTATTCTTTGAAAAATATGATAAGTTAAACCGCCTTATGCTTAGCGAGAAAACATTAAGACATATTCACAAGCAGGCTGAATTATGCAAGAGAAACTTCAACAGTGCAGGGCTTTCGAAGATGGAATGTAAGATAGATGATGAGGTTTATCCTTTTGAAATCAGTATGTCACACTATGAAGAGCACTGCGAGGAATTGCTTGAGCGAATCCGAAAGCCGGTAAAGCGAAGCTTATCAGATGCGCACATCAGATTAAGTGATATTGATAAGGTGGTATTGGTCGGAGGTTCAACAAAGGGAGCCATTATTAAAAAATTTGTAAGCAGACTTTTCAGAATGATTCCAGACACCAACATTAACCCGGATGAGGCAGTGGCACTTGGTGCGGCAATACAGGGTGCAATGAAGGAGAGAAATGACAACATAAAAGAAGTTATTCTTACAGATGTATGCTCATTTACACTTGGAACAGAGGTGACAAGAGAATGGGAGAGCGACTGTTTTGAATCAGGAGTATTCTGTCCGATTATTGAAAGAAACACCGTAATTCCAACCAGCCGTACTGAGCGTTTTTACCCGATAAGAGATAACCAGACAGAAATCTGTATAAATGTATTACAGGGAGAAAGTCGTCTGGCAAAAAATAACCTTTCTCTTGGCGAGCTTACAATTGAAATCCCTGCAGGTAAAAAAGGCGAGCAAGCCGTTGATGTTACGTATACCTACGACATAAATTCCATACTTGAGGTTGAAGCTAAGGTGGTATCGACCGGAAAGGTTACAAAGCAAGTATTTAAGGGACAGAATGTCGATATGACAGATGAGCAGATAAGAGAGCGTTTTGAGACACTTTCATACTTAAAGATTCATCCAAGAGACAGAGAAGAGAACAAATATCTTCTTCTTAAAGGAGAGCGTCTGTACGAGGAAAGTATAGGAAAGAAACGAATGTATGTGGAGGCGGCCCTCCACAAATACGAGGAGGCACTTAACAGCTACGATTCCGGACTTATAGAACAGGCCAAAAAAGAACTTAAGAAATTTTTGGATGAGATAGAATAGCCATTGGGGACGGTGTTTTCTGGCTTTTTTAGTGTCCCATATGGTATTAGAGAAAGACAAAAAGAACCCCCTGCATCTCAATTGATGCAGGGGGTTAAAAATTTGTATTTAATTATGCGATTGTACCATTTTCTACATCTTTTTTTGCAAGTAAAACTGTGATACCTGGTAAAACAATTACTGAAATAATTGACTTAATAATATTTCCAACTGTAAGTGAGCCGAGCATACCATAAGTAACTAAGTTAAGAACAAAGCTTACAACAGCAATTGCAATAAGCATTGTAAGACCAATCTTCTTGTGACCAAAAAGGATGATTCCTAAAGCTACTACAAGAACGATCTCTGCGATTGCACTAACTGCGCAAAGTACTACATAAGCTCCGCTAAGTCCAAGTGTTGCTGCAATAGCAGATGCACCAAGAACTGCAAAAATTGATACGACTGACATGATTACATTAATTACAAATACAATCCATAACCATACAGTTAATCCAGTTGAAAGTTTGTTGTTTTCCATAATTTTTTCCTCCTAAAATGTATATTCCCTTTATAACAACAATGATATTTTATAGCATTTTTTCGTAAATGGCAAACATTTTTTTCAGTAGTATTATATGGACATATGACAGGAGTTAACACATAATAGTTTTAGAAATATATAAAAAGTATCTGGCGGATTTCAGGAATTTTGAGAAAAATGTCAGCAAAGTCGACACAAATTCCTGACTAAGAAGGTTAGAGTGCTTTTTAAGATTACTTTTAAGGAAGAAAATCAGTAATAATGCGTTATGAAATTAACAAAATCAATTGTGATGAACCAGAACTAATTCTAAACTACGAAGAACTTAATCCTGAGGTAAAGGCTGCAATAGCTTTTATGGAAAAAAGTCAAAAGCGTCTTGTTGGAAAAGCGGAAGGTGAAGTCCTTGTTTTTTCACCTGACCAGGTTTTATATTTTGAAAAAGTAGATGAGAAAACCTTTGCATACACAGACAATAGTGTAATTCAGGTAGACATGTCATTATATTCAATAGAAATAATGCTTGACGATGCCAGATATTTTCGATGTAGCAAGTCGATGATAGTCAATGTCAGTAAGGTTTCAAAACTAAAAAGTCTGCCGTCAAACAGAATAGATGTTACACTTACAAACGGGGAGCACATAATCATATCCCGTACATATGCATCAGACTTTAGAAGGCTATTGAAAGGGGAAGGCTAATGAACGAAGCAGAGAAAAAAGCGGGAAGAAAATCAGAAAAAAACAATGTAAGGGAAAAAGTAAGAAATAAAGAAGAAAATATAGAAAATAAGCCGAGTTTATGGGAGAGATATCTTACAAAAGAAATTGGGATTGAATTTAAGGCGTGCCTTTATTTTTTTGCATTTTTATTTTTTTATAGTTCATACAGGCTGATTATTGGTCTGGCTGTGGCGGATATTCTCCATATGGCCGAAATGATATTTGCAACATACATTGTCGGATACCTTCAGGTATTTATTCTATGGAATTTTGATGAGTCAGACAGATTGGGCAAAAAAGAGATATGTGGAATATTAATCTGCTCCGCAATCTATTCCGGCCTGTCATATTTGTGCAGCTGGTTTGACAGAAATATATATGTGACAATTGGTTTTGTTGCCTATTTGGTTTTCATGTATGCATGTGTTTATCTGGTGTACAAATGCAGAAGAAAAATTGATGATAAGATATTAAACTATGATCTTGAGATGTTTAAAACGACTCTTGAAAAGGATGAGTGCACCAGGTAGTGCAACTTGACAAATAAAAAGTGTCACTTGCGAGGATATATATTGTCCTCGCTTTTTTTAGTGTTACCCTATAAACAGATAGGAGGAAAGTCATATGGAAAACATCATCGAGATTAATAACCTCACAAAAAATTTTGGAAAACATCGTGGAATTGAGAATATATCATTTAATGTAAGTAAAGGTGAATCCTTCGGCTTTTTAGGACCAAACGGAGCTGGCAAGACAACCACTATCCGTCACCTGATGGGCTTTGTCAAAAGCCAGTCAGGAAGCTGTACAATAAACGGAATGGATTGCTGGAAAGAGAGAGATAAGATACAAAAATCACTGGGTTATATCCCAGGCGAAATCAATTTCTTTGACGATATGACAGGAATTGAATTCCTTAATTTTATATCAAAGTATAAGGGTATTACTAATTCTGATAAGCAGAGAGAATTAATTGAGCGTTTTGAGTTAGACCCAAAAGGCAAAATCAAGAAAATGAGCAAGGGTATGAAGCAGAAAATTGGAATCATCACCGCTTTTATGCATGACCCGGATATCCTGATTTTAGATGAACCGACAAGCGGACTCGACCCTCTGATGCAGAGCCGGTTTATTGAGCTGATTGCGGAAGAAAAAGCAAAAGGAAAGACAATTCTTCTTTCAAGTCATATGTTTGAAGAAGTAGAGCGTACCTGTGACCGTATTGGAATTATAAGGGAAGGAAAGATGGTGACAGTCGATTCGGTAGAGACTCTTCGTGAGCGTCACATGCACAAATATACTGTAACGCTTGAGTCGCCAGAGCAGGCGCTTGCTTTTGCAAAGGACTTTGATGGTGTTGCAGCAGGTAACAATGTAACCGTTGCTTCAAAGCAGAGTCTTGAAAATATTTTCATGGCTTATTATGGAGGTGATAAAGATGATAAATAGTACATTATATTTAAGAGAGCAGAAGAAAAGTATTAAAATGTTAATCATTTTTGGTGCCGTTATCACAATGTATGTAACGATTATAATTGGAATGTATGACCCGAAAATGATGGAGATGTTAGACGGATTTGCAGAGATGATGCCAGAGCTAATGGCTGCAGTAGGCATGGATACAACTGCCAACACGCTAATTGGATTTATGGTTTCATATCTGTATGGATTTATCTTTCTGATTTTTCCTATGGTATATTGTATATTACGAGGAAATGGACTGATTTCAAAATATACCGACGATGGGGCGATGGCTGTACTTGTAGCTGCACCAATAAAGAGAATTAAAATTGTGACAACACAGCTTGCAGTATTAGTAAGTGGAGTTTTAATTCTCATTTTATACTTAACAGGATTAGAGCTTGCAGTTGCAAACAGTAAATTCCCAGATGAACTTGTAGTCGAAGAATTACTTAGATTAAATCTGGCACTTTTATGCTTACACCTGTTTATTGCAGGAATCTGTTTTTTAGCATCATGTGTTTTTTCCGACACAAAATACAGTATTGCATTTGGAGCAGGAATTCCGGCATTTATGTATGTAATGCAGATGCTTGCCAATGTTGATGAGAAGACAGAGGCCGCTAAGTATTTTACCTTCTTCACCTTATTCGATGCCAGCGGAATGGTGGCAAATGAATCAAATGCAATTGCAGGAGCCATTATACTATTGCTTGGTGCAATTGCTATGTATGTTGCAGGAAGTCTTGTGTTCTGTAAGAAGGATTTGTACCTGTAGTGGGGACGGGGCTTTTGGCAAGAGGAGCGCCAGATTACATCTATTTTTTGTCACGAACAGCGACTACTTGTTCAATTTGTCTGTAAAAAAAGAAGGCGCGGATTTAATCTACGCCTTCATCATACTATGTACCATTTTATCCATACGCATGCTCCATTTAGCATACTTCTCAATATTGTCTTTAATTTCCCTCGAAATTTTTTCATCCTTCTTATAAATCAGAATCCTATCAAGCGAAGACCATGCATCCATAAGAATTGTGCGAATTTGAATCTCAACCTTAACACCATCAACTTTAAGCTGGATATGGTAGCTCTGATAGCCGTTCTCTTTAGGTTTTCGTACATAATCCTTGACTTTTTTTATCTCAAAACTTTCCTGTTTTCCAATCACACATGCAAGCTTATAAATCTGTGCAATATCAAAACAAATTATCCTAACACCAGCCAGATCATTGATATCTTCTTCAATTGTATCAATGGTAGATTTTTTCTTTTTACGAACAATTTTGCCATAAATACTTTTTGGGGTTTTGAGTCTTTTTTCGGTAAATCTGATTATATGATTACCTTTTTTCTCATAATATTCTTCATCAAAGCTTTCCATCAAGGAAAGAACTTTTTTCATTGCTTCTTCATATTTTTTTCTGCGCTCAATTGTCCAAAAATTACTCAACTGGTACTCTAATTCCGATTCCATAAATATAGTACTCCTCCTACAATTCCTATGAAAAATGCTGGATAGCCGACGAAGCATATCGCCCATTCGATGCAGTCGAGAGCAAATAGTCTGACTACGCACCACAGCACAAATCCAATTATTGCCCAGGCAATTGTATTTAGAAAAAGAAATAATTTTTCATTCTTCATAGTTTTCTCCTCATTACTTTTTATAGCGATAGTATATAAGGCGATTGTAAAATTCATAATCATGGTCATGTAAATTGTTGGTAAAATCAATTTATTGAAATAATAACCCCAATTACCAAATTTATACTTTTATATTATTGAACTGATAAAAAATTAGTGTAATATAGACAAAGAGAAAGATGAGACAAAGGAAGATAAAAATGAAGAAAATACTAGTAATAGATGATGAAATTGATATTTGTAATATGCTAAAGGAATACTTGCAAATGGAAGATTATCTGGTGTATACCGCGACAGATGCAAGTGAAGCATTAAAACAGATTTGCCAACAACCGGACCTGATACTGCTTGATATAAACATGCCAGAAATGGATGGCTATGAATTATGTGAAAGAATAAGAGATGAACTGACTTGCCCGATTTTGTTTTTATCCGCAAGAACAGAGGAAAAAGACAGGGTAAATGGGTTTAAGGTTGGTGGAGATGATTACATTGTCAAACCTTTTAGTATGGAAGAACTTCTTGCTAGGATTGCAGCACATTTACGGAGGGAAGACCGTAAGAATCATCACAATAAGGTATATATGGATGAGGCAATTACCGTAGATTTTGCCGCTGGAAAAGTAAGTTCTAATGGAGAAGATTTATGTTTGACAAAGACAGAGTTTGCAATATTAGAGTTGCTGCTAACCCACGCTGGACAGATATTTAATAAAGAACATATTTATGAGAGCGTGCGGGGATTTGATGGTGAAGCGGATGCATCAATCGTAATGGAACATGTCCGAAGAATTCGAAAAAAATTGCAAAAAGCAACAAAGAAGAATTATATAGAAACAGTCTGGGGAGTTGGATATCGATGGATTGGGTAGAAGAAGTAATATTGAAATGGAAAAACCTCATTCGAAACAGTAGTCTTTGCAAGGGACTGTTATGTACGATGTTCCTATGTCTCATAGTGGCAGTGGTAGTGAATTTTATGTTACAAAGTGTCTGTAAGGGATGGATTAACGTCATTTTAGAAAGATATGCAGCAAGGGGATTAGATAGTCAAATATATAGTGTTCTCTATGAAAGAGGTTCATCAGGTATATTTGAAATTGTTGTGTTTAAATTCATATACTTTTATGGCCTGGCAATTCTAATTGTAGTGACAGAATTTCTGGGTGTCTTTATTTACATGAAACACCAGGTAATACCTGGAATCTCTGCGGCAAAAGAAGCTGTCGGATATTTGGAATTAGGAGATTACAGCCACGAGCAGAACTATTTTGAAAAAAATGAAGTGGGTAAAGTATGTGGAGCAATCGATAACCTAAGAAGGCAGCTGATAGAGATGAAATATCAAGAGTGGGATGCACAGAAGGAATTAAGTAGTATCAATGCAGCCTTTGCTCACGATATGCGAACGCCTTTGACAGTTATGAAAGGGTATACGGAGTTTTTATTGAAATATTTCCCACAGGGTAAAGTATCACAAGAACTACTATTGGAAAAGCTGAGTACCATATATCAACATGAAGAGCGACTACTGGAATTTTCCAAAACGATGACAGAGATACAAACTATTGAGATGAGAGAGTTAAGGTGCAAATGGTGTTCTCTTGGAGAATTGATTCATGAGTTACAGATAACAGCAAAAGAAATGGAATGTCAATGTGGGGTACAGATTTCCATGATATTGCAGGAAGATATGGTTGACATAACAGATAAAGTGATACTATCTATGGATAAATCCTTAATTCTTGAAAACTTTGAAAATCTGTTGTCGAATGGAATTAGGTATGCACAAAAGAAGATTGAGATAAAACTTATGCTAGAACAGGAAAGACTTACAATATTTGTAAAAGATGATGGGAAAGGATTCTCAGCCAAAGCATTAAAAGAGGCGAAAAAGCTATATTTTAGTGAGGAGAAAGGGACGAGCAATCATTTTGGAATGGGGCTTTATATCTGTGAAAAACTCTGTGAAAAACATGGCGGAAATCTTTCCATCGTAAATGGGATAGACGGAGGAGCTATTGTGGCAGCTCAGTTTCGCGTCAATTCAAAATCAAATTAATTTTATCTCCAACAGAGATAAAAGCCTCTGGCGGATTGCAGGAATGCGCAGATGAAGATGTCAGCAAAGCTGACGCGCATTCCGCAGCAAGAACGCTGGAGCGTTCTTGAAATGTAGGGAATTTGTAGGAAATCTTTATGTATTCTTTTATTAGGATATATAAAGATTTTTTTTCGAATAAAAACAGAGGAAAGGAAAATATATGGATACAACAATTAAAATCACAGGTTTAAGCAAAAACTTTGGTTCCAAACAAGCACTAAAAAATATAAATCTTGAGATTCAATCGGGCATGTTTGGATTATTAGGACCAAATGGAGCGGGAAAAACTACTTTGATGAAGACGATTGCCACGTTGTTAAAGAAAAAGAGTGGGGAAGTGCTTGTGTGCGGAGTACCAGTCGAAAAGTGTAGTGAAATCAGAGGATTGATTGGATATCTGCCACAGGATTTTTCAATGTATGGAAACATGAATGCATATGAGGCACTAGATTATTTGGCAACATTGTCAGGAATGAGCAAAAGCGAAAGAAAAAAGAAAGTCCCGGAAATGTTGGAAAAGGTCAATTTGTGGGAACAGAAAAAAACAAAGGTGAAGGCAATGTCTGGAGGAATGAAACGAAGACTTGGAATTGCGCAGTCTTTGATTCATAATCCCAAAGTAATTATTGTTGATGAACCGACGGCAGGATTAGATCCAGAAGAACGAGTACGGTTTCGAAATTTGTTATGTGAAATTGCGAAAGACAGAATTGTGTTGCTTTCCACTCATATTGTAGGAGACATAGAGGCAACATGCGAAGAAATTGCTGTTTTAAATCAAGGAGAAATTGTTTTTCGTGGAACGGTAAGAGAGTTGTTAAAATTGGTGGAAAATAAAGTTTACACCGTAGAAATATCTACGTCGGAGCTTGAAAAGGTGAAAAAAAGATATCTGGTAACAGGAATGTTAACCTCTGGTGGTCTGACCAAGGTAAAGCTAATTGCAGAGAAAATACCATTTGAATCTGCAACACCATGTTCCGCAGATGTGGAAGATGCCTATATGTATCTAATGAAGCAACAGGAGGTGAAGTAGATGTTTGGAACACTTTTTGCCAAGGAATGTAAGCAAATGCTACATAGCCTGATTTATATTATTTATTTGTTAATTATGGTAGTATTTCTTGTCAGCCAGTTAGGCGAGACGCAGGTGATAAAAGAGCCACTGCCGAATCAGGATTATTATGGGTTCAAAGTGAGTACAGACGAAACAATTATCATGGGGAAAACACTGGCAAATTTAGTAGAAGAAATCAATTATGAAAGTTTTGCAACTTATCCGACAGGATTTTATAAACAGGTAATTTTAAGTCAGACGGAATTAGAAGAGTTAAAGATAATTGTTGAGAAGTGTACTGGCACAAGCTGGAATCAGATTCAAGAAGAAAAAAATGAATTTTTTGAGCAGTTTGGTGATAGCGCGGAAGAATCCTATCAGGCAAGTCAAGCTTATATTTTATTGCCTTCTGAACATTTAAAATATAGTGACTTTAAATTAGAAATGCAGCATGTGTGTAATATAATTGGACGCGGAAGTCATTATGAAGAATCAAATTACGAAAAAAGTGCGGTAGAGCCAATGACTTATGAAGATGCCCTGAAAGAGTATCGTGATATCTGTGAAACAGATGGAATTACAGGGGCATATATGCGATTGTTCTGTGATTATGCAGGGATTCTATTGGCTATCATGCCAATCTTTTTGGGCGTTACCAGATGCGTGCGAGATAGGAGAGCGAACGTGGATGGTGTGATTTTTTCTAAGAAAGCATCATCCTGCGTAATTGTTTTAAGCAGATATTTTGCCAATGTAGTGATGATGTTTCTACCTATACTGATAATTGCACTTATTATGCAAGGCCCTTATCATTATCAGGCGATAACGCTTGGTGTGACACCTCATTGTTTTGCATTCTTAAGTTATTCTGTAATGTGGTTGCTGCCTGAAATTATGTTTGTGACAGCTCTTGCATTTTTGCTGAGTGAGTTAGTTCACTGGATTGCTGCAGTGGTAGTACAGACGTTTTATGGTGTAGCATCATTGCTGGCATCAGGTGGACTAGAAGATATTACAGGATTCAATTTGGTTCCAAGATGGAATACCATTGGTAAAACAGAGGCTTTTTTTGCGGATGTGAATCAACTTTATGTAAACCGCTTGCTATATGCTTTGCTGGCAATGGGAGCTATTGTAATTACGATAATTTGGTATGGACACAAACGTAGAGGAGGCGGAATGCATGGAAAAAAACATTAAGCTGGGTACGGATTTTATTCGTTTTCAATATTTTCCGCATATGCTTTTGACACTTGCGTTTTGTCTGGCATCTGTTTGTTTTGTAGGCTTTCGAAATCTGGATGCACAACAAAGTGCGACTGTAATGGAAAGATATGTCGTGTTTATAGGTGCTATGTTGCTCGTACCACAGTTTATGCCAGAACAGGATAAGGAAATCTGGCAGTTAGAACAGACCCGGAAAACATCTATGTGGCAGTTGTATCTAATTCGCCTGGTATTAGGTGTGGCGTGTATTTTGATGATTGTCACAACGTTTTTGCTGATATTAGACAACTCCAATAGTGAAGTTTATTTTGGAAAAATGTGGAGTGGTGCTGTCTGTGAAACATTATTTTTGGGCGCGATTGGGTACTTTGTCAGTGCTGTTACAAATCAGGTTATCATGGGATACATGGCGTCTGCCGTATATTACATGGTAAATATCGGAAAAGATATCTTTGGAAAGCTGGCATTGTTTCAGATGGCAAGAAATAAATATGGATTTGCAGGATACATGTTTTTTGTAACAATCGTGTTAATTGTGACAGGCATATTGATTCGAGAACGTAAACAGTGAAATGAAGTGAGTATAGATGATCAGATTTGTGTCATGCACCAATGGTAAGAAAATAGAAATGATACAATGCAGAGAGCAAATAAAGCCATAGATTTTTGAGTTAATTGACTAATTCATAATTCCAAAATATAATGAATTTATATGGCATATGTTAAGGAGAGATATCAGTTATGGGTGTTTATTTTAATCCTGGCAATCAGAGCTTCACTAGTGACAAATTTAGTAAAATATACATTGATAAGACGGGACTCTTGGAATATTTGAATGGAGTACTTGGAACAAGCAGTAGATGCATTGCTGTAAGCCGTGCCAGAAGATTTGGAAAATCTCATGCGGCAGGGATGGTAGATGCATATTATAGTCTTGGAAGTGAGTCTGCTAACCTGTTTGATGATACAGAGATTGCAAAATATGAAGACTACAGAAAACACATGAATAAATATAATGTGATTCATCTGGATGTATCTTCTGCATGGGATTTTCATAAAGAAGACTTAGTAGAGTATTTGCATAAGATAATTTGTGAAGATTTGGAAAAGGATTATCTTGATAATCTAGACTATACTAAAGAATTATATTTGCTATTTCATGAGATATATGTCAGGACAAAGACACAGTTTGTAATTATTATCGATGAATGGGATTGCGTAATTAGAAACAGCAAAGATAGTGAATTAGTTCATAGATATCTACAGTTCCTTCATTCGTTATTTAAGTCAGAAGAATCCAAGGCGTTTTTAGCATTGGCATATATTACAGGCATTTTGCCAATAAAAAAAATCAAGGACGAGTCGGCACTTAATAACTTTAGGGAATATACAATGTTAAAATCAAAACCAATCACAGAGTATTATGGATTTACGGAGGAGGAAGTGAGAGAACTTTGCCGGAAAAATGATATGGATTTTGAATCAACTAAGGCATGGTACAATGGATATCTGATTGATGGAAAACATATGTATAATCCCAATTCTGTTGTTCAATCGATGCTGGATAAAGATTTTGATTCCTATTGGAAAAACACATCATCATTTGAATCCATAAATACCTTTATAACCATGAATTATGAAGGCTTAAAAGATGACATTATGACAATGATGTCAGGTGGAGAGGTAAGAGTAAAGACTACAAACTTCAAGAATGATTTTACCACAATAGCATCCAAGGATGATGCATTGACTGCACTGATTCATTTGGGATATTTAGGATATGATGCGGAAAGGAAGAAGGCATTTATTCCAAACTATGAAGTGGCTACAGCTTTTGAGTCTGCATTAGAGACAGGAGAATGGAAAGAGATAGCCAAAGCCATATCGATATGTGACGAATTGCTTGACGAAACGATAGAAGGCAACGCGAACAGAGTGGCAGAACTTATTGAGCTTGCTCATGAGACATACACATCTATATTAACCTACAATGACGAGAATTCGTTAAGCTGTGTACTGACAATGGCGTATTTCACAGCACCTGCATACTATAATGTTATCCGTGAGATGCCAGCAGGAAAAGGATTTGCAGACTTAGTATTTATTCCACGAGCCAATGAGGGAAGCAAGCCGGCAATGGTAGTTGAACTGAAATACAACAAAGATGCAGATACAGCAATAAATCAAATTAAGGACAAGAAATATCAGGGAGCATTATCTGGTTATAGTGACAGGATTCTTTTGGTTGGAATCAATTATGATACAGAAGGAGAGGATAAGAAGCATCATACCTGTATAATTGAAGAATGGAAAGAATAATTATGAGTAATTTGACACGGAGAAGGTGGCATTAATGTGGCTACTTTCTCCGTTTTTTCTCATAATATTCCTAATCGAACTTGTCTATCAATTCAAGAACCTTTTTCATTACATCTTCATATTTTTTCTGGCGCTCACAAGTTCAAAAATATTTTAAATTATCGAAAGGAAAAAAATTTTGTGTAATATATAGGTAATTGCGAAACAAGTTCGCAATCTTGATACAACACAAGGAAGAGTTTGTGTCAATGCATAAATTCCTAGATGAAGCGAGTTCTTTAGTTTTTAGGCGCACTTCAATAAACCT
>JAXJTU010000009.1:0-43732 GCA_036309425.1 Agathobacter sp. | reverse complement strand
GGTTTTCGTACCTGGGTCTACCGGTTAGCAGGGAATTGGATTCGGGATTATTATCGGAGTCGAAGTTATAAGCATCGGCAATTGGAACTACCCGTAGAAGAAGGCCAAGAAGAGTTGGAAACTTATGAGCCGCTTTTGTATCAGCAAATGCAGGCAGAAGTGGAGGATTTATCTTCTCTTATTGTAAAACGAGAATTGATTGGAAGAATTATGCAAGTAGTTGCAGCCTATCCGCCCCAGTGGGGAGTGATTTTTCAGAAAAAATGTTTTGAAGAGCAGACCTTCGCGGAGATAGCAATGGAGCTTGCAATTTCAGAGAATACGGTCAAAACACGTTTTTATCAGATGATTAGAAAAATTAAGAAGGTGGTAAAAGATAATGAATAAGGGAAGTAATAAAGAATTAAGTCGGGAACCAATGGTTACATGTATAGAAATAAATTACCCAAAGGAAAAAGAAATTGCTTACGAGGTTGATTCAATTATTCAAAGAGCCTGCGAAATGGACTTGTTGCAGGCAGAAGAGGAAGAAAAAAGCAGCATACTCTTGCAACTGAAAGAAATGTACTGGGGACCAGGGCTGCGAGTGATTTTTTATAATAGCAGCTTCTTTTGGCTTTTGACCTTTGCCGCATATATACTAATATGTTTTTGTGGAAATCTCTTTGCTTTGAAGGAGGTACAGCACTTTAGCCTGGTATTTTTGGCAACACCTCTGTGTATGCTTTTGTTTGTTTTTTTGTCTTTGTATTTGGATGAGTCAGAGAAACTAGTGGAATTAAAAGGTTCACTTCACTATTCTACGAATTATATTATAGGTCTGCGAAGCTTTTACGTGGCAATTCTTATGATTCTTATGAATATTGCTCTTGCAGGAGTCTTTTATTCCTGGGGTGGAAGAATGTTTTTATCTCTTGGTGCTTTTGGTGCAACCAGCAATTTGTTTTTTGCTGCCGCAACCGTATATCTTTACCATCGTTATTCCGGGCTTGGCTATTTTGGCTTTTTGGCATGCGGATGGTGTTTGTTAGCGGTTGCTATGTTAAGGATGCCTGAGAAATATTATCAGATTATTTTTGTAAATATTCCATTTGGAGTGCATTGTCTGGTGACTATGATTTGTCTGGTGGGATTTATTATTTTGATTGAAAGAATGGAGGAAAAAGATGCTTACTCTTTCGCATGTTAGTAAAAAGTATGGAAAATTTCTGGCTATTGAAGATATTAATTTAGAGCTTGATAATGGTCTCTATGGGCTTTTGGCACCCAATGGAGCTGGTAAGACAACCTTGATTAAGATGATTACGACGCTATTAACTCCGACGGAGGGCGAGATTCTATATGATGGTGTCCAGATACAGGAAATGGGAGAAAATTACAGAGATTTGCTGGGATATCTTCCACAGCAATTTGGTTATTATAAAAATAATACACCAGTGCAATACTTAGATTATTTGGCGGCGCTGAAAGGAATACCTAAAAAAGAATCCAGGGAAATTATAAAAGAAAAGCTTGCCTTAGTAGGACTTTCTGATGTGGCAAATAAGAAGATGAAGAAGTTTTCTGGTGGTATGCTGCAGCGTGTTGGAATAGCCCAGGCTTTGTTGAATGACCCGAAGATTTTAATTCTGGATGAACCAACGGCTGGCTTAGATCCTAAGGAGAGGGTGCGTTTTCGCAATATTATATCGTCCTTATCCAAGGATAGAATTGTAATTTTATCTACGCATATTGTCTCTGATATCGAGTCTATTGCCAATAAGGTAATTTTAATCAAAGACAAGCATCTCTATCAGGTGGATACCGTACCTGATATTTGTAATAGTCTGAATAATTGTGTCTATGAGAAAGCAGTTCTTAATGAAGATTATCCTGAATTTATGGAGAATCATCTGGTGCTTTCAGCAAGGCAGGAGACAGACCAATTACAGGTTAGATATTATAGCGAAGAGAAAGAAACATCAGAAGATGGTACTGTTCGGCTTTGCAGTCCTAATCTTGAGGATCTATTTCTTGTGCTATATCGGGAGGATAAGGAATGCGAATTATAGGAAAAGAAATCAAAAAGATATTAGATATTCGATTATTAGTTATTTTGGCAGTATTTACCTTGCTTTATTATATGGTTTTCATGGAGGTGGTACGACATCCGGTCGGTGGTCAGTGTACCGCTTCGCCTTATGACATAATTTTTTATGCTGAGCTTATAGAGGAGTGGGGACCAGAGCTTAGTATAGATTATTGGGATAAGGTTGAAAAAAAGCGACAAGAGATAACTATGGAATTAGAGAGTCTGTTTGTAGATAATACAATTCTGAAGGAAAATGGAATTGCGACTTTAGAAGCCTTCTACGAAAAGCGAGATGAATTAGAGGGTAAAGACTATAAGGATATGACAGAAGAAGAAAAAAAATTGGATGATGAAATTGCAGATTGTGTTTTTAAAAACGAAGCATATTCAAAGTTGTTATTTAATTTGCAAGCCTTAGAGGAAATAGATTCTCGAAAGGGATATCAGTTTAATGTGAATCAGAAGCGGATGAAGGAGTTCGAAGAGGATGGTTTGTTTTCTGATTTGACCAGCCAGGATGCAATTGAAAAAGAAAAGCAAATTATGGCAAGTGACCGAATGTCTCTGCTTCATGAAGGGATAGCATATATTTGGAATCAGGATGTAAAAAGCTTATGCATCTTAATGCTTATTGGTTGTTTCGTGCTGATTATCCCTTATCAGATTCGGGAAAAGATTTCCGGTGGTATGCAAATCTTTACCTGCACCCATACGGGGAGGAAAATCTTTGGAAAACAGTTTGTGGCTTGCTTATTATCGTGTGGCCTTGTTGGTTGCATTCAGATGCTGGCGTACCTGCTATTTTGGCATATAAAAGGTCTGTCGGTATTTTGGAGCTGTAAATACAATTGTATTGGTCTAACTAGCTGGGATAGTGAGTGGACTTTGGGCTTACATATGCTGGTAGAAATGCTACTCATGTTGATTTTTGCTCTGGCCACAGTCAGTTTAATCTATATATTGGCAAGGCTGGTTCCAAATTATGTGGCAGGAATTGCATGTTCCATTCCAGTCTGCATAGGAGTGGGAAAATTGCAATGTTTTATTTTTTATTATCTTTTTAACATTAGAGGAAAATTTGTCCAGTCTTATTGGGCGATATATGCAATCGGTATTTGGGTACTTCTTATGGGAATATTCATGGGGCTTAGGCTGCGACGGGATTGGAGGATGGATTTGTGAGAATTGCTGGAAAAGAACTAAAGAAATTACTTTGCAGTCCCTTTCTCTGGTTTATTTTTATTGTATTTTTGGGGATAAATTGGCTGCAAGTTTATGCCAGCGTGGGGGGCGAGTTTACCAACCAGCAGTATCGTGTGATTCATGATATTATTGTGGAGCATGGAATTAATCATATAGATGTCACAGACATCCGTAAACCTTCAGATTCAGAATATGAGCAGGTGGAATACGAGTCGAAAGTAAGCACTGACATTATGGCATTTTATTATCGAGACTATGTCGAAAATAATAGTGATCTTTATGAGAAGCTTGATCTGCATGAGATTTTGCAAACAAAACTGCGGATAACGGATTACCAGCCCAAAGGGTATATGAAGAAATTTATAGAAGGAAATTATAATGATTTGCAGGAACGGGCTAATGAGATTAAGAGAGAAGGAAGAGATCAGGCGGGCTTTTATCCAGGGAAAGATTTTCAGGTACATTCGCTTGTATTTGGTAGGCTTGGAAGAAGCCTCATCCTAGAGATTACGATACTTACCATGCTTTGCCTTCTCTATCTGATGGATTATGAACGTATCCAAAAAACCAGAGATATTGTACTAGCTTCGGAAATTGGAAAAGGATTGATGTATAAGAAAATCGTCATGGGTATCTTGGGTGCATTGGTCTTTTCCCTATTACTGATATTTGCAAGTTATGGGATTATTTTCCATTACATACCATTCAATGAATTCTGGAAGGTTCCGGTAGAGGCTTGTCTGGTTGCAGAGAAGCGGTATTTTAATATGTTTTATCCATATATTACCTTTTGGAATTTGACAATGGGACAGTATATGCTTACTACAATACTTGTATATATATGCCTAATCTTACTTGCTGCCGGATTGATTGCGGCAGTACAGTTAATTCTGCAGAATAGTTATGTTTCCTTTTGCTTTACATCACTTTGTATTTTTTTATTATATTGGTCTGTTTATTTAAGTACTGGGTATTTTATTGACGTCATAAAAGCCTTATTCAATCCAGTAGCACTCTATATTACATGCGGAGCTTGGTTTATGGAAAATGACATTACACTGGCCTTTGCAGGAAATGAGTTCTGGATACTAGCCTGCTCTGGAGCTTGGGTGCTGCTTATTTTTCTTGTTGGAAGAAAGCGGTATCTTACGAGTGATGTAGGATAGAGTTTATGGTGCCTGTTGATATTAGGCTATATAGAAATAGTGCCATACATGATATAATAAGATTAATTATTTTATCCTAAGATATTTAGGGGGGAAACATTTCATGACAAAAAATTTCACCGCCAACCAATCCATATGGCTAGCCGCCGCACTATACGCATACATCCAATACGAAACCATCGAAATAAAATCTCAGGCCGACTTCTGCCTAAAAGCAGCAGACTTACAGAAAATGGCAGAAAATTTCACCTACAGCGTAGTCCAACCAGCAAGAATATACCAGCATATAAACGGCGATCATGAAGCTTGCACACAAAGATACATCAGAAAAATACAACTACCAAACAACACCGCAGAATACAGAGTAACCTCTAAAAATGAATTTAATGGACAAAAGGTTTTTCCACCTGATTTAGATTTTAATGAGAATATCGAATTTGAAGGCAAGCAATATTCCCTAAAGGTAATAAAGGAATTTATGGATATTGATTATCCTGTAATACTCAGCTCAGTCCTAGGCAGCGCTGAAACATGCACAAACTGGATGATATCAGGCAATCCAAAACAGTACGATGTTATAGGTGCATTTGCAGAACTGGGAAAGCTTGATTGGCACCAGTCATTTAATGCAAAAGTAGGAGATATTGTATATATTTATATTTCTGACACAATAAAAGAAATCAGATATAAATGCAAAGTTAACAAAACTAATCTAGACCAAGCAGAAATTGATGACCGCAAATTTGATTTGTCAGGTGAATTTGACGGTTCGTCTGGCAGATATATGGAACTCGAGCCTATAAAAGAATACAGCGGTCCTGCATATGGCCGCAAGGAATTATTGAAGCATGGATTTAAAACCTTGCTCGGCCCCATGAGGGTTCCAGAGGAATTGCAGAAATACCTTGATAGTCTGGAACTGGAAGCTTCTACCAACGGATTCGAAAGTGAGAAGAGAGTACTTATGAGAAGAAAATCTGATTTTGACAAAAACATAATTTTATACGGTCCTCCTGGAACAGGAAAAACATACAATTCGGCAATCTATGCAGTTTCAATTTGTGATCCAGAATTCGATTGTAGTGACTACGATAAAGTCATGGAAAGATATAATGAATTAAAAAAAGAGGGTCGAATTGCGTTTACAACTTTTCATCAGTCATACGGTTATGAGGAATTTATAGAAGGAATCAAGCCAGTATTAGATGAAAAATCTGATAATGTTGGATATCGGATAGAGGATGGCGTATTTAAAGCCTTTTGTAAAAAAGCAGAAGTACCAGAAGAAATTCAAGTAGTATCAGTCGAAAATAACAAACCATACGTCTTTATCATCGATGAAATCAACCGAGGAAACATCTCAAAGATCTTTGGAGAATTAATTACATTAATTGAAAACACTAAAAGAGCTGGAATGAAAGAGGCGGCAAGTGCCATTCTCCCATATTCTGGCGAAACTTTTAGCGTACCAGACAACGTCTACATTCTCGGAACAATGAACACTGCAGACAGGTCAATTGCAATAATGGACACTGCCCTTCGCCGTCGTTTCCAGTTCGAAGAAATGATGCCCCAACCTCAGGTGTTAAGAGAAATTGGTGCCGATAGAATTTCCCAAAATGGTGTTGAGTTAGATGTGGCAAAAATGCTGGAAGTCATCAACAAGAGAATAGAATACTTATATGACAGAGAGCACACAATCGGCCATGCATTTTTCACCGGATTAAAAGATGACCCAACAGTTGAAAAACTGGCAAGAATTTTCAGGAAGTCAGTTATTCCTCTACTCCAGGAATACTTCTATGAAGACTACAGCAAAATAATGCTGGTGCTCGGCGACAACGGAAAAGAAAACGATGCACATAAATTCGTTCTGGCAACAGAAACAAAAGCAAATTCTATTTTCAAAGGAGATACTTCGGATATAGATATTCCGGATTTTTCATATAGTATTCAGGACGCTGCCTTTGAAAATATTATGAGCTACATCGAGATTATAAATTAAGGAAAAGGTGACAACATGGGTCAACTCTTAGAAGTTCGTGAGTTTGAAACAATAATCGGAAATAAGGAATATGCAAGCCAGTATAGATGTATGGACCCAAAAGCCTTTAATGATCTGATAGAGTTTATCCATGCTTTTGATTCGGATAAAGAAGAGACTGATGTGTTGGATTTTATCAGGATTGGCTATAAGAGAAATGTAGGCGAAACAGTAACCTTTAAGAATTATGTTGGTCTTATTCAAATGAAAAATAATTACCAGATTCAAGTTCTTCCAAAGCTTGAATTTGCAAAAGGGGAAAAAGACGAGACAAAACAGGTTTTTATGAAAATGCTTCGTTGCCTAAAGGATTTTCCAAATAAAGAATTCACAAATGCAAATCTCAAAATGGATAGGATGAATCTCTATGAGATTTTCATTAACATGTATCTTCAGGAGACAAGAAAACTAGTAAAGCATGGAATCAAATCCTCATATATTGAGAAGGAGGATAATCTAACTGTATACAAAGGAAAGCTCCTAGTGAAGGAACATATAAAACACAATGTAGCACACAAGGAGCGCTTCTATGTAAGCTATGATGAATATCAGGTGAATCGTCCAGAAAACAAACTTGTAAAGTCTACGTTATTAAAACTTCAGCAGTTAACAGGCAGTGCAGAAAATGCCAGGGAAATTCGCCAGCTCCTTACAGCATTTGAATTAGTAGAACCATCAAAAAATTACGACAAGGATTTTTCTGGAATATCAATAGACAGGAATACCAGGGATTACCATGTTCTTATGAAGTGGTCAAGGGTATTTCTAAAAAACAAAAGCTTTACAACATTTTCCGGAACTGAATCTGCAAGAGCACTATTGTTTCCAATGGAAAAAGTATTTGAAGCATATGTTGCTAAAAATATGAAAAAGATATTCAGTAGAAGGGGCTGGGATGTATCTTCGCAGGACAAAGGTCATTATCTGTTTAATACACTTAACGGTGAGGCACATAAACGCTTTGCACTCAGACCTGACTTAGTGGTTACAAGAGAAGATAATTCTGTTGTTATTCTTGATACAAAATGGAAGAGGCTGGTTAATGACAAGCGTATAAATTATGGTATATCACAGGCGGATATGTATCAGATGTATGCTTATGCTAAGAAGTATGGAACATCTGAAATATGGCTGCTTTATCCGATGAATGATGAGATGAGAGACTGCGGACAGATTACATTTGATAGTGGGGACGGAGCTACAGTATCCTTGTTTTTTGTGGATGTGGCGGATATTGAGTCTAGCATGGAATGCTTAATGAATAAATTGTTGATTAAAAAATAAAAATGTTCTCAATAATGAATATTGATAGTGTCGAACATATGCAAGAATTACTTAAATACATAAGTAACACATAAAATCTTGCATATTTCATAAAAAATCCCATCTTTACCAAGTGTCAAAGACCCGTGTAATGAATAATTTTTGACAGGTTCTCATAATATGTAATTGCCGATTAATAATTATATGGAATATTACTAGAAATTTATAAAAATTTTTGTGTCAATACCAAGAAAAGTGTTGTAAAATATATTCAGAGGTAGTATACTATCGAAACTATCACAAATTTTAGGGAGGGATGCATATGGAAAAGACAATGTGTGTTGCAAAGGCTTTGTATGATATGTATTATGAGCAGAATGGTGTGCACATGGATGAGATGAAGATGCATAAGCTTATGTATTTTTCGCAGAGAGAATCCCTCATGTATAATAAAGAGCCACTTTTTAATGAAAATTTTTATGGATGGAAATATGGACCAGTTTTAACAGTAGTAAGAAGTGAGTTCCGTTTGGTAAACCCATTTTCTAATGTTGAAGGAACTGTTTCTGAAAAAACAGTGGAATTATTAAAGAATGTATTAAACAGATATGGCTCGCTATCTTCATGGAAATTAAGCAGTTTATCTCATGAGGAATTTTCGTGGAAAAAATCACGTGTTGGATTAGATGCAGGTGAAGATGGTAATGTAGAATTGTCTTTAGAGGCAATGAAAGTAGATGCGACAAAAGAGTTAGTGGCTAGAAAGGCTGCAATGGCTTAATTTTTTAGAGGTGAGTATTATTAACACGGAAGAGAGAAGAAATTTTTTTCAAAGCTTCAAATGTGAGGTGTTAACTGCAAACCCACAAAATAAGGAACTGATTAAAACGTTTGTGTCAAAAAAAGCCAATAATCAGTTAGAATCATATTTAAAGGATGAAGACAAGGCATGGGCAGAGGATTTTGACGGCGAGACAAGGGTTTACGTTGTCAAAGATGAGGCTGGAGAGATTGCCTTGTTTTTTTCTATCAAGTGTGGGTTGTTAATTGGTGAGAATCCTAAATATAAACTTAATCCTGCTGAGAGGGAGTTTGTTTCAATTGTCTTTGATGCGAAAGTGAATAATGATCAAAGCGCTCTTGAAGGGTACTATGCATATGGTACAAGCGAATTTGGAGAAAGAATCGATGTATTATTTGAAATTGCAGACAAGAGATTTGATGCAAAAAAGGAATCAAAAAAAACCGGGCAAGTTGAAAACTGGAGAGTAGAAAAATGTGTATCGGCTATTGAGTTGCGACATTTATGTAAGAATGAAGAGTACAGCATTCCAGAAGATTTAGGCGTGCCGTTTGGATTTGGTATCTTTTGGGAAAAGATTGTTCCTAAATTAATAGCTATTACAAAAGAAGTTGGTTGTAAATACATATATTTATTTGCAGCAGATAAGTCCGACGAACTTGGCGATGCAAATATAAAAAGTTTGGTTAATTACTATAAAAATGGTTTCAAGTTTTATGAAAGTGAAGATGATGACTTAGTTATTGTTAAACCGGATTATGATGAAGACTGTTATGGACTAATACAAGAAGTAAGCATGCTTTCGGGTAATAGAGAAGCCGTTTGGCACGAGTTCGCTGATGTATAAGGATGATAGGAAGGCTAAAGGCCTTCCTTTTTTATAAGTAGTAAGAATTTTTGATTTTGGAAATTAGACGCTTACGAAATAACTTAGTACAAATAGAAATGGAGAATAAATAATGAACATAGCAATTATTAATAATAAAAATTGTCCTATAATAGGGAAATTTTCATGTAAAGGTTATGATACATACGGGCCTTTTAAGTTAGTTGGTGGAATTGCAAAAAGTCATCCAAACTTTATTTATCAAAGATATGTCCCAAATAAATATGCTAACTGTTGCTAATTATACAATATGGAAGTATAACAAGTTGGCATAAAAATCACTAAATTTCTGAAAAACAGTGATTTTATTTTTGGAAGATGTTAATAGTTTATTGTAAATGGAAGGAGTTTTATGAAATCAAAAATCAAAATCACATTTAACGCCCCAGTAACTTTAATAATGGTAATAATATGTTTTATAGCCACATTATTAGGAATGCTTACATTTGGTACAAGCACTCAATTGTTTTTCATGACATACCACTCATCCCTAAGCAATCCAATGACTTATGTTAGATTTATCACCCACATATTTGGCCACGCAGATTGGAGACATTTTATAGGTAACGCTTCATATTTACTGTTATTAGGCCCTATGCTTGAAGAAAAATATGGTCCAAAGCAGCTTGTAGAAGTGATTGGATTAACTGCAGTAATTACAGGGCTGATTAATTACATTTTCTTCTGGAACACAGGACTATGTGGTGCAAGCGGTGTTGTGTTTGCATTTATCGTACTTGCATCGTTTACAAGCTTCAACAAAGGAGAAATCCCATTAACATTCATATTGGTTGTAATAGTCTTCATAGGCCAGCAGATATATGAAGGAATCATGATACAGGACAATATTTCCAACATGGCTCACATCGTGGGAGGAATTGTTGGTGCCTGTATAGGGTATGGGCTTAACAGAAAAGATAAGAAATAGTACAATTTTATAATGGAGATGACCATTGGGGACGGATGACCATTGGGGACGGTGTTTTCCGGCTTTTTTAGTGTCCCAAATGGCTCTAAAAATTCCCATAAAATGATAGTGAGTTAAAAAAATCAGCAAAGATGACGTGCATTAAGTGCTGAATAAATGGAAAAAGTATTGTATAATATAAATAATACTTTATGGACAGTTAACATTATTATCAGGGGGGATTTATATGTTAGAGAACTGGAACAAACCACAACGGCCAGACAACGCCGAACTAGAAGAACGTCTCAGCAACGCTCGTGCAAAATTAGCAGTACAGCAAATGAAAATCAAAGAACACGGATTACCTGTCCTGGTTCTTTTCGAAGGCTGGGGAACCGCTGGCAAAGGCAGCGTCTTAGGCAAGGTAATCAAAAACATCGACCCGCGTTTTTTCAAAGTAGCAACAATGGATGTGCCGACCGAAGAAGAAAAACGCAAACCATTCCTGTATCGCCATTTTGTAAAAATTCCACAAAAGGGCAAGTTTCAATTTTTAGATTCCGGCTGGATGGATGAGATTGTAAAAGAATGCCTAAGTGACGAGCTGGATGAAAAAGAATACAAAAAGAAAATTGAAAGTGTTAAGCGTTTCGAGCGCCAGCTTACAGACAATGGCTATCTCGTACTGAAATTCTTTTTCCAGATAAGTCAGAAAGAGCAGAAAAAACGAATCGACGCACTAAAAGAAGACAAGAATACCAAGTGGCGTGTAAGCGCAAACGATGATTGGCAGAACAAGCATTACGACAAATGCAAGAAAGTTTTTGACCGCTATCTGAATGACACAAATGCACCGGCTGATCCTTGGTATATAATTGACGCAAAGAACAAAAAGTGGGCAGAACTTCAGGTTTTAGAAATTATTGTCAGCGGAATAGACACCGCCCTAAAGAACACCAGCCTTGCAGTTCCGCTTTTGCAGAATGTATTTCCACTTGAGAAAATTCCAAAACTAAATGAGATACCTTTAGATAAAGAATTAACAGAAGAAGAATACAGAAAAGAACTCAAAGAGCTTCAGACCAGGCTCAGTGAACTTCACAACAAAATATACCGCAAAAAGATCCCGGTTATCATCGCCTACGAAGGCTGGGATGCAGCCGGCAAGGGTGGAAATATAAAGCGAATTACAGAAGCCCTTGATCCAAGAGGTTTTGAGGTACATCCAATCGCAAGCCCGGAACCACACGAGAAAGCAAGACATTATCTTTGGAGGTTCTGGAACCGCCTTCCAAAAACAGGCCACATTGCGATTTTTGACCGGACATGGTATGGCCGTGTAATGGTTGAGCGCCTGGAAGGATTCTGCAATGAAAATGAATGGCAGCGTGCCTACAACGAAATCAACGAGTTTGAAAAAGAACTGTCAGACTGGGGCGCAGTCATCATAAAATTCTGGGTACAGATTGACAAAGATACACAGCTTGCCCGTTTCACAGACCGCCAGAACACCCCGGAAAAACAGTGGAAAATCACTGACGAAGACTGGCGCAACAGAGAAAAATGGGATTTATATGAGGACGCTGTAAATGAAATGCTAAAGAAAACAAACACCTCATATGCCCCATGGCATGTGCTTGAGTCAAATGACAAAAAATACGCTAGAATTAAAGCCTTAAAAGTTGTAATCGAGGCTATAGAACAGGCATTGAAATAATAAACAAACAATGTGTTCTTGAAGGCAAAGAATTAGTGAGTTGCTTCGTATTTATTAAGTAGTTATTAATAAATACGAAGCTTTTTTGATATAAAAAGGGAAAATGCAAATAGGAACAATTTACTAATAAATATTTACAAAATTTTCATAAATGTTATAATATTTTTATTAATTTTTACAAAAGAGGTGAAAGAAAATGGGATTATTTCATAGTGATAACCCAAAGGAAAAAGACCACAAAGGTATATTAGGGGCTTTTTCAGTTGATGTTATAAAATGGGAGCCAGAAAATTCAGTAGAAGCAGCGATTATTTGCCACAAATATGAATACGAGGATTTTCCAAATGGGTCCTATTTGATTGTTGGACCATCACAGATGGCTATTTTTACAAATAATATGACAGCTGGTGATTCATTAGGGGAGACAGGTGCCGGAACTTCACAAATTTCGGTATTTAGAGGTCCTTGCAAAATTAAATTAGAGACAGGTGATAGTAGATTTGCTCCATTCCGCAATATCTCACACGGGTTGACAGGCGGCGATTCTGCTTTCCATAGTACAGTTTATTTTATTAATACTACATATATGAATGAACTTAACTGGGGAACTCAAACACCATTTCTGACAAATGATCCAGAGGAAGACGTTCAGATTCATGTTCGCGCATTTGGATTGTTTGGAGTTCATATTGAACAAAACGATGATGCTTTATCTGTAGTTCAGGCGAGAAAATTCTTACAAAAAGTAGTTGGAACAAGAGCTGATTATACACGAGATGAATTAGTTGATTTTATGCGTGCGAAAATTTTAGAGTATGTGCCAGATTTATTAGCAAATGCAATGATTAAGAACAATGTTGGCATATTAAAAATAAGTGCATACCTATCAGAATTTTCAATAGCTATTCAGGAAAAATTAGTAGAGCATTTTGATAGTTTCGGATTAACATTAGATAATTTCTCATTTCACAGCATAAGTGCTCCGGATGAAGATTTACGAATTGTTAACGAGTATAAAATTAAAAAACGTGCGGCTCAGCTTGAAGCTGAAGGAAATGCACGTCAGATGGATATTGAGTCTGAGGCAATGGCTAGAAAACGTCAGCGAGAAGGATATACATATCAACAGGAAGCTGGATTTGATGTTATGCGCAGTGCGGCTCAAAACGAAGGAACATCATCTACATTAATGGGCGCAGGAATGGGCCTGGGAATGGGGTTTGGAGTAGGAGGTGCATTTGGTCAGGGAATGCAAAACATCGCACAGGCTACAATGGGGCAGTTGAATCAGACAGTTCCAATGTCAAATGCAGAAGCGTCTTCAGATTCTCTTGTATGCAAAAAATGTGGACAGGCGCTTACTCCAGGAGCAAAGTTCTGTCTAAATTGTGGTGAAAAAGTAGCAACAGGAAATTGTTGTCCTGAGTGTGGAGCAACAATTCCGGCAGGAGCAAAGTTCTGTCCAGAATGTGGAGCAACAATGCAAAAGGTTTGTTCTAATTGCGGAAATAAGTTAATGCCAGGTGCCAAATTCTGTCCAGAATGTGGAACTCCACAATAAGGAGGCTCAAGATGAAAAAAAATAATAGTACTACGATTTTACCAATAATAGTCGGAATGATTTCCATAGTATGGATTATATGTATCCTTCTTTTAGCAAATATAGACGGGATAGAGTTTTTCCTATGGAGTGGATTTAGTTTTGCAGTAACTGGTTTTGTTCTAACATTTTTAGGAATGAAATATTTTGCTAGCAGAATAAATGATATAGGGGTAGAGATATCTATAGCGCCATGTTGGATACTATCAATATTCTTTTTGGTTACGACAAATGTAAATACTATTTTCGTAATTAAATATGATGGTGAAATAAATGTATTTGTAATAATTGTGAACTTAATTTTATATGTGATTTACGCTTCAATTTTACTTTATGCAAATTCATATGTGAATCATATGATAGAAATTGATGCTAAAATTGCAGAAAAGACTTCATCAAATGATGATTACAGAATGAAAGTTTCAATGCTTATGGGAATGGCAAAGACACCAGCTGTAAAGAGCAGTATTCAAAGTCTTAAAGATTTAATTGACTATAGTAACAATACATCAGGGCTTTGGGCAGGTGGAACAGAGAAGCTGTTTATGGAAAAGCTTGACCAAATTAATGTATTGATAGCGCAAAACGAACCAGATGAGGCGATAATTTCACAAGTAAATTGTGCAACAGAAATTTGGAAACGTAGAAATGTTGTAATAACAAATAAATGATCCGTTAGCATAATTACGAGGCAGGAGATAGAAAATGGAGATAGTTGGAATCCAATGTAATGGATGTGGAAGTAGTAATGTTTATATTGACCATGCAAGACGAATAATTAAATGTAATCAATGTGGAAAAGAAGAGGCATATACAAGAGCATCGATGAATGCGAACAACAAGGTTGTTTTTTGTGTGGAAAATGCAATGCGATTTTTTAAAGAAGGGCGTTTTGATGATGCAAGAAAATATGCATATGATGCGCTCAATATCTCAAAAGATAACATTCCAGCTCTATTTATCTTTTCGTTTCATGATGAGTTTATAGAAAAAAAGCATGGAGCAATGAAACAATTTTTTAAGCAGGCCAAAGATGTATTACTTGAGTATGATGAGTTAGAACAGCTTAGAGCACTTTTGCTTACAGCAGTTACAAGATTACAGGATTATGAGAGTGATGTAATAATGCTTGTAGCGACGAACATGCAGACAGTAGAAGATGAAAAGCCATTGTGTGAATTCATTGATACATTTTGTCCTTATTTAATCATGAAGAGACCGTCGACAAGTTATCTTACACCTGAATTGATTGATATGTATAAAGAATTAGCAGCTCATTGCAGTATACCCAAAACGTGTTTTGCATTGCTAAAATCAATAGATATTAATCCAGAGTCTCCAGTAGTGAGAAATGACTTTCATTTACGTGCAAAAGCCAAGTTTTTTTATGAAAGTTATCTCTCTGAAATTGGCAGTATTATAGGAGAGATAAGGGATAAATCGATTCGTGATAAGTTTGAAGCTGCATTTTTAAATAAAAAAACAATGTTTGAAAAATCAATGGACGTATAATGGTTTGGGAGGATAATTTATTATGGCAGAAGTAGTTTTAGAAAAAGCAAATCTGACTAAAATTGAAAATAATCTGAAGTCTATAGAAACTGAGATAAATCAGCAGACTAATGCAATAAATAAGGTAAGTGATGATGTAAAAAATGTAAGTAATGAACTTTGTCAATTGAAAGATGAGTTCGAGAAAATGATAAATGAACAAAGAAAAACGGCAGCTCTTCAGCAGGCTACAACAGAGTTGGTAAGAGTTCGTCAGGAGTTAGAGCAGGAATATGGAAATTACAGAGTAGTAAGAGAAACCATGCTTGGTGTTCTTCAGGCAACAGATTCAGCATTAGTTCGAGAGAAAACCATCGCAAGAGTATCGGAAGAACTTATGCTATCAACACCAAAATACTGGTTGGCTCCTGTTCTTGTTGCGGTATCTGCATGGATTTCAAATGACAGAGATTTGGCAGAACGAGCAATAAGAGAAGCTGTCAGAAGAGATGAAGAGCAGACCGCATTAACGATGGCTCTTATCTGTAGAAGAAACAGAAGAGTAGATACTTGTTATGAGTGGTTGGCTATTTATTTTTCAAAGCAGAAACCTGAAGCATTTTCAAATATAAACTACAGAATAGTAGATGCATATATTAATGGCGTATTTGGAGTTGACGAAAAGCATTTATGTGATGAATATATGAATTCATGGATTGAGAGAATAAAAGGAAATAGTAGCAATTTCGAGCAGGAACAGGTAAAAGTCTGGAGTGATTATTGTACACGATATACAGTAGATACTGATGAAGAATATACTGATATGAAAGACTGCGTAAAGGAATATGATAATATCAAGCAGTATGTATCAAGAATCAGTAGTGTTGACATAATTACAGATGATTTTAGAAGGATTACAGATGCATATGTTGACGAAGAACGCTTAAGAGAAGATGTAGACCGTACGCTTATTGATTTAATTAGCAGATACGATAAGGACGAAGAAAATTTAAGACAGGAAGAAAAAAGACAGCAGGCAATAAAAGATTTCAATGGTGATGTAGAGGCTGCAAATAAAATGCTAGTGGATGAAGAAAATGCTGATTATAACAAGCGAGTAGATCTTATTAAGCAGATGACTAATACGATTGCAAGTGGAAGAGAATGTAGACCATCAGAGAAAAAGACGGCTATATCATTCTTAAGAAAATATATTAAGAAAGGTTTTAATAAGTATATTACTGAAAATAGAGAAGCTTTCCCTAATGAAATTACTGTCAGTGTAGACGGATGGTCAGGCGTGACACAGTATGATCCTAATCGAGCAGATAATAAATACCATGAGCAGGAAATGTTATATGCTTATACCCAGATGATGGAAAATGAGAGGGCACAAAGACTTGCGGTAGCAAGTAAGGATAATTCTAATATTTTTCTTATTGGAGGAATTATTGCAGCAATAACCGCGATAATAGGATTATTTGCATTTATTCCATTAGGTATTATATTAGCAATAGTTGCAGCAGTATGTTTTGTCAAAATTCCTATATCAAAGAAGAAAAGAGATCAAAATGTTGCAAATATTAATATGGAATATAATAACAAAATTAGAGAAGGACAAGCAAAGATTTCAAGAACTGTATCTCAGTGGAATGATGCTAGAGAGAAAGTAGTTTTATTTGATAACAATCCAACGCGAAATATAATAGCATAAAATGTACTAAGGAGAAAGCAATGAGTGATATAAATGAAATGAACAATGAACCTGTAGACGCAGGTATGGATGAACTAGAAGCTATGTTTGGAACAGATGTATCTGATATGAAAAGAATGGAAGAAATAACGCTTACACAATCATTAGATGGATTTGCAAGCTGCTTCCCAGAGTGGGATTTGCATCCACCTGTTTAGTCAATAGACCATTGGGGACGGTGTTTTCTGGCTCTTTTAGTGTCCCAAGTGGCTTTAATATTTCAATTTAAACGCTCCGTATTTATTAGAAGAATAATAAATGCGGAGCGTTATCACATCCTATCGCGACCTAATCCAGGGGAAGTCCAAAATAATCATAGTTTTCACCATCATTATCACCTTAACTTGTTAAAATCCAATAATGCTTTTTATTTATCTTAAGTATTCTATCATCTTGCATACGTCCAAGCTCCCTTGCCAGGGCACTTCGGTTAACTCCAAGAAATTCTGCCAGTGAAGTCTGTGAGAACGGAAGCTCTGCTCCCTCAGGCTTATCTGCATTCATGTGAGTAAGGTAAATCATAATCCGGTCTCTAAGAGATTTTTGTCCTAAAATCCGTAGCTTGAGATTGGAAAAAATAATCTGTTCAGCCATACGGTCCATTATGTTCAAAAGAAGCTGATGATTGTAAATGCAGTCTCTGTTACATCGATTTGTGGAAAGCACAAGCTTCCTTAAATCAATCAGCAAAACTACAGCATCTGTCAGGGCGGCAACCTGAACAGGACTATGAGCTATTCCTTTTAGAGCTAACGATTCTCCAAAAATCTTACCAGTAGAAAAATGATTTACATTATGTTTTTCAAAGCGATTAGTGTTGTAGGAGACTTCAAGAGTGCCTTCCAGCACAATTCCACAGCATCTGAATTCGTCACCTAAATTTATGATAATTTCATTTTTGGGATAATGGCCAATGTGGCCGTCTAATGATACCAGCATATCATTAATATATTCAGGAGAGATGCCTGCAAACAGAGGGCAATCGATGATAATATTCCAGTATTTTTTTAATGATTCTACATAGTTCATATACTTTATGTCTCCTTATGAAAATGCCAGCAAAGCTGACATGCATTCTGCATAAAGAAAATGCCAGCAAAGCTGACATGTATTCTGCATCAAGAACATGGGCACATTCTTTAGTGTCCAACTAAATCAATTATATTCAAAAAGTGTTGCCATAGCAACAGAAAATACTTCTGCTTCAAGGTATTATTGCATCATAAAAAAGAAAAGGAGTAATTTCAAATGAATCATAAAATGTTTTGTTTTCAGTGTGAGCAGACTGCTGGCTGCACAGGTTGTACAAAAAGTGGAGTTTGTGGAAAGACTCCAGATGTTGCTAATCTTCAGGACAAGCTTACAGGCGCGCTTATCAGATTGGCAGAGAAAAATCAGTTAACTAAGGAAAATGACAGGCTTATAATAAAGTCTTTATTTACAACAATTACAAATGTGAATTTCAATGTGGAAACACTAATGAATTTACTGGCAGAGGTTCATGCTGCATCAGGAAATGTTGATGATTATGATATGAATCAGGTATGGAAAGCTGATGAGGATATCAGATCATTGAAGTCCTTAATCCTTTTTGGCATCCGAGGTGTTGCAGCATATGCTTATCATGCCCAGGTGTTAGGCTATGAAGATGAAGAAGTAAATGCATTTTTCTATGAGGCTTTAAAAGCAGTAGGCTCAAAGCTGGGAATGGATGAACTTCTTCCAATCGTCCTTAAGGTTGGAGAAATCAATCTTAAGGTAATGGCCCTTCTTGATGAGGCAAATACAGGAACATACGGAAATCCGGTTCCTACAGAGGTTACACTCACAGTCGAAAAAGGACCATTTATCGTTATAACCGGCCATGATTTATATGACTTAAAGCAACTGTTAGAGCAGACAAAGGATAAGGGAATCAATATTTACACTCATGGGGAAATGCTTCCGGCACATGCATATCCGGAATTGAAAAAATATCCTCATCTCAAGGGAAATTTTGGAACAGCCTGGCAAAACCAGCAGAAGGAATTTGCAGACCTTCCTGCACCAATTCTTTATACAACGAACTGTCTGATGCCTCCAAAGGAAAGTTATTCGGACAGAGTATTTACTACAGAGGTAGTTTCTTATCCGGAGATTATTCATATCGGGGAGGAGAAGGATTTTGCTCCTGTAATTGAGAAAGCCCTTGAACTTGGCGGCTATGACAAAGACATGGTATTTACCGGAATCAACAATGGTAATACTGTGATGACAGGCTTTGGCAGAAATACAATCCTTGAAAATGCCGGCACTATTGTCGAAGCAGTAAAAGCGGGAGCAATTAAGCATTTCTTTCTTGTTGCCGGTTGTGATGGAGCAAAGCCTGGGCGTAATTACTATACCGAGTTTGTAAAACAGACTCCACAAGACAGTATTATACTTACACTTGCCTGTGGTAAGTACAGATTTAACGATTTAAATCTGGGACAGATTGGACCATTCCCTAGAATTCTTGACATGGGACAGTGTAATGATGCTTATGGAGCAATTCAGGTTGCCCTTGCTTTAGCAGATGCCTTTGATTGTGGTGTAAATGATTTACCACTTAACATGGTCCTCTCATGGTATGAGCAGAAGGCCGTTTGTATTTTATTAACCTTGCTCCATCTGGGTATTCAGAATATTCTGCTTGGACCATCGCTTCCGGCATTTATTTCTCCAAACGTACTTCAGTTGCTTGTGAAGAATTATAATATTGGGGCAATTTCTACACCGGAAGAAGACTTGAAGAAAATTTTAGGGTAAATAAACTTTTAGAAAATTGCAGATTTATAAAGACACACAGCTAGCTTCTCAATTAAAATATTGGGAAGCTTTTTTGATATTAAAACTCATTTTTTATAAATAGGAATAATATCCTATAAAATAATTGATAATACATATTTACGTGATTATAATATTAATAGATTATAATTTTTCAGAGCAATAGTCCGAAGTATTTGGAGATAGAATAGTATAGGTACATGGGGGTAAAAAAATGAATATGCATATCTATCGCGAAAAACTAACGAAGCTTGAGCAGAAAATCGATGTAGCAATAGAAATATGCGAAAAATACAGCGATAATGATCATATCTATCAATTACAAGCGATAAAACATTCTATACAGACAGATAATTTTCAATTGATTGTAGTTGGAGAGTTTTCTGTCGGTAAATCTACATTGGTAAATGCATTAATTGGTGATAAAGTGCTGCCAAGTGATCCAAATCCCACAACAATAATGCTTAATGTAATAAAGAATGGCGATAAGGAAGTAAAGTACAAAATTCATTATAAAGATGGCAGAGAAATATCTGTTGGAAGAGAAGAATTTGAACGAATGGTCGCCAAAAATGAAAGTGACAAGGAAACAAAAGACGAAATTATTAAAGACTATTACTATGAAGAAGAGAAAAATTTTTCAATTAAAAATGCAGAGATACTTGTAGAAAACAGCTTTGGAAAAATGGGAATTGATATTGTAGATACACCTGGAATGAATGATATCAATACAGCTCGTGAAGAGGTTACATTAAACTATATTCCAAAGTCAGATGCTGCAATTGTAGTTTGCAGTGCAATTCATCCTTTGTCAAAGTCTGAGATGGATTTTATAAAAAGCCAACTTGTAGATCAACAGATTACAAAATTATTTGTAGCGGTAAACTATTCAGATACTCTTCGAACGGAGACAGCAAGGCAGTCAATGTTTGAATTATTTCAAGAAAAACTAAGTGATATTGTACCAAAAGACCGCATTTTTTTGGTGTCTGCTCGTGATGCATTAAAATATAAGCGTCAATTAGCAGGAGATACTTATAAAAAACCAGTAAAGAGTTATGAAAAAACTGGATTCGATAAATTTGAAGAACAGGTGTTAAATTATCTTGCAAATGATAGAGGAAATATCAAATTGCAAAGATATAGCTCGATGTTTTTGACTATATTAAATGAAATTGCTGACGTAACATTAGAGCACAGAAAAAATGCTATTATGTTATCAAAAGAACAATTAGAAGAAGAAGTAACCAGATTACTTGAGAATCTGAATGTTTTAGAAAAGCAATATTCCAGAGAATTGGAAAAAGCTTCTAATGAATTGCTTACCAAGAAGACTGATTTTTCAAAAAAATACGAAAAGAGGCTTCAGAAAATGGGTAATTCTGCGCTTGATGAAGTTATGAATTATCGTGGAACTGATATGAATGAAATACATTCAATTATTTCAAATACAATTTTAACTCACAAAATTGAAATTAAGAATAATTTTATGGCACATATGACTAGCGAAATCCAAGCGATTATTAGTAAACATATCAAAGTGTTTGGAGAAGAATTTAAAGCAATTGGAATATCAGGAATTCCAATTACTGTAATTGAGAATGAAGAATCTCAGGAGTTAGCTATTTATAGTGATGAACAGGTTTTAAATATTATTAATAGTAATAAAAAGGGCAAAACATCTGAAGAAGAAATTGGAGAGGCATTGGTAGGGGCAGCAATTGCTTTTGGAATTGGCTTAATTGGAGCGGCAATTATCACTAATCCAGCATTATTAATTGGAGCAAGTGTTATCGGTAAAATGTTTTCGAGTAATTCAAATTCCAGTAATGGACAAGAATTAGTACAGGATGATACTGTCCAGCAAAAACCCCAAATTACAAATGCTATGATAAAAAATGTGTATAATACGGAAGTTCGTAAATGCTATCTCATGAATATACCAGAGAAAGTTAAAGAATTTAAAAAAGAATATGAGCGCAATATTTATGGCATAATTGACAATCTGAAAGAAAATTGTAATACACAACTAGACGGCATTAAAAAGCAATATCAGGAAGAATTGGATAATAAATCTGATGAGAGAGATCAATATGAAGATAAGATAGACCTCATTAGATTTGATATAAATAGAATAATTGATTTGAAGTTATGGTGTGGAGGGGAATTTTGAGTTATACAAAACGAAGAGAAGAAATAAGGCGCTACATAGAAATTATTGAAGGAGCAATTAAAAAAAGTAAAAACAATACAGATTTAACATATAGAATTACAGAATTGAAGCAAGACATCAATAATGATTTTTTTACAGTGTTAGTAGTAGGAGAGTTTAAGAGGGGAAAATCTACGTTTGTCAATGCCCTACTTGGCGAAGAGCTTATGATAACAAATGTAATTCCTGAAACCGCAACTATTCAGGCGATTATGTATGGAGAAGAGAAGTTAGCGGAGATTGTCTATGAAAATGGAGAGAAGGAACGAGGAGAAGCTAATAAAGAATTTTTGAGAAGATTTTCACCTAAAAATCTGCCAGGTGAAAAAGATATCAAGTATGTAAAAGTTAGCTATCCGTGTCAATTGCTAAAAGAAAATGTGGTTCTTGTTGATACACCAGGTGTTCAGGATTTGGATGAACATCGAGTTCAAGTAACATATGATTTTCTTCCAAAGGCAAATGCCGTAATTATGTTATTAGATGCAACGTCACCGATGACTCGGTCTGAGAAGGAATTTATTGAGGAACATTTAATAAATAATGGAGTTGGGAAAGTTCTTTTCATGTTGAATCGTATTGATTTACTTGATGAGGATGAAGTTGATGTTGAGGAGCATGTTGAATTGACCCAAAAACGTATACGGGAAATTTTAGGCGAACACGAACTGTTTGAAAATCCAATTGTTATTCCGGTATCAGCATATGATGCATTAGAAGGACTTATAGAAAATAATGAAGAATTGATTGAGAAATCTAATATTAGAGAGGTAAAGAGAATACTAAGCGAGACAATATTTGGTGGTGAGATAGAGACAATTAAGCTTAACAGTTATAAGTATCGTTTAGAAAATATTTTGGAAAAGTACAAACTTCAATATGAGAAAGAAAAGAGTATGCTTGAAACTGACTGTACTTCATTGAGTACGCAGTTGGATAATGTTGTTTCCCTGAAAGAAAGTTTAGTACAGAAGAATAGAGTAATCGAAGAATATGTGGAAAATGAATTGAGAGTTCTTTTATCCATGATAGATAAGTCTCTAGATAAATTTAGAGAGGATTTAATTGAGGATATAGATTACGAACTTGATAGATATATGGGAACTGAGTTCAAAAAATTTATAGAAAGAGATATACCGCATATTATTAAAAAACGCACAGATGCATGGTTGACAAGTAATGAGAGGAATATTGAACATTTTTTCAGAAAATTAGAAAACAAGTTAAGCCATTGTCTTTCTGATTTGTTTAATAGAAGGGTTTTTCTTGATTCTGAAGGTCAAACAATGAATGTAAAAACAGAGCTAAAAATGCAGGCTAATGATGTATTTGGCGCTACTGTCGGAGCAGGAGCAGTTGCAGCTGTTGGTACAATTGCGATGACAGCTTTAGGATTTGGGGCACTTGGACCAATTATTACAATGGCAGTTCTGCCTTCTTTGAGAAATAGTTTTTTGAAGGAAGAATTACATACATCAAAAGAAAAAGTAACTCCTGCTATTCATCAGGAAATCAATAATCATATTGAGAAGATGAAAAAAGTTGTAGATAGCAATGTGTATCAAAGAGTAGATTTGTTAGTAAATTCTATAAAAACGAATTACAACAATTTTTTATTTGATTATCAATGTCATATTGAACAATGTGTATTAAAAAAGCAACAACAGGAAAATAGAATTCAGGACATGATTAAAGGCTTGACTGATAATTGTACAGTAATTGACAAAGTACTGATACAAACAAGACAATTATAATTTAAGAAAGAAGGACTTATTATGACAGATTTATTTGAGCATGATTTTGATGCTGCATTTGATTTTCAGAATGAGCATGATTTTGATGACGGTTTAGATGCATTTCATTTCGAGCATGATGGATTGGATAATGGATTAGGTGATGGGTTGGATGACATGCATCATGACTTTAATAATAGCATGGATGTTATGCACACTAATCATGGATATGAATATGATAATGAGGATGGACATGTTTCTGTAGAAGAGAATATTCATGATGGACATGATTATATACAAGATGGCATTCGTATGGGACATACTGAGAAGAATATCTTTGATGGAGAAGATATTTACGATGAAAATCACCAGTTTGTAGGAAGGACAATGGATAACGGAATAGGGGGGGAGTTTGTTTATTCAAATCATGGATTTGAAGGAACTTTTGAGCATGGTTCGGATGGTCACCATACATTTTATGGCAGTGATGGTGATATTTCACATTTTGATGTAGCAGAAGCAGGAAATGCGAGTCATATTATGAGTTATGATGATCCACTTTCTCACATTAGTAATTACATTTTGCCGGATTTAATTTTGTAATTATGAATCAGAATGAAACTGAGATTGCAAGAATAGAGTCTTGCATGAATTATGCAATAAAAGTTGCTACATCGGACCGAAAACAAATAGATCCAGGTATTATTTCTTTTTATCAGGAATTGGCAATGAAAATGCATTCCCCATTAAAAGTGTTGGTTGCCGGCGAATTTAAGACGGGCAAAAGTACATTTATTAATGCAATTTTGGGACGAGAATTATTGAAATCAGATGTTGTTCCTGCGACTGCCGTTGTTACATATTTATGCTATGGAAGTGAAGAAAAATTATTTGTAACATTTAAAAATAAAACTTATGCTCAATATCCAATTAGAGAATTAGCAGATTTAACTTCGGAAACGTCAACGAAATACTGGAATATTAAAAATCAAATAGAAGCAGTATATATTTATATAAATTGCCCAATATTAGAGAAAATTACAATTATTGACTCGCCAGGAATAAATGTAGGAATAGATAGACATGAAAACGCAACAAAAAATGTTCTTGAAACAGTAGATTGTATTATCTGGGTAATGTCAGCAACAAATGCAGGTAAGAAAACTGAACTATCTGAAATTTCTAAGTTGCCTGAATTTTTGAAGCCCTTTGTCGTTGTAAATAGAATTGATGTATTTGATCCAGACTTTGATGATGTTGATGATATTTTATTACGTATAGGAAAAAGAATAGAGAATTATTGTTCTGGATATATAGGTGTTTCTGCATTTCAAGCATTAGAAGCCGCAAAAACAGAAGATGATGAATTGTATAAAGAAAGTAGATTTTCAGATTTTTTGAGTGTTTTGAATGATAAATATATCTCGCAAAAAGAATTACTTTGCAAAGAACGATTTTACAAGGTAATTCATGAAAGAAATGAAAAAATTAATGCCATTTCAATAGAAAATTGTCAATCACAAATAAATGAAGCAAATAAATGGTTATATAGAAATAGAGCACTTGCCCAATGGCAACAGTTAGAAGAGATGGTATCAGCAAGACAAACTTTTGAAGCTGAAATCAAAAAAATTAATATTGTATCTGATAAACAGGTTGTATTAAATATTTTAGAAAGATATATATATTGTTTAAGTTATTTTAATAGCGAATGGTTTTTTTTGGTACAGCAGAAAGGATGTAAAAAATTCATATTGAACCAAATAAAGACATATATTGATTACATGAATCAGCAAACACAGAATTTTAAAAGTTATTTGTATCAAAATGAAAATTTTATGTCAGTTGAACAAATAAAGGCGAATTTATCAAATCTGAGTAAAAATTATAAAGCAATTAAAAAAACTATAGAGCAAATTGAGAATCCTGCGCTAGAGGAAAGGAAAAAAGATTTACAATTCTGGAAGAAAAAGAATAAAGAATTTACTACGGCATTATCAAATATTATAGAGAGTAGTATATTAACAGAATTAAAAAAATATGGAATTTTCTAATTACCTCTAGCAGATTGCAGGAATGTGCAGAGGAAGATGTCAGCAAAGCTGACGTACATTCCGCATTCAAGAACGCTGGGGCGTTCTTGAATGCGGATTCCAGCCATTGCAAGCTTAATTCAATTTGAAAGAGTCAGCCATGCTCTTTAGGTACTGTGCACATTGATCTAAGCTTTGACAGATAGCTGTATTCTCCTGGGCACTAGCAGCGTTGTTCTCAACAAGATGAGCAACTTCTTTTAGCTTGTAATTTACATCTTCAATATCACTTGCCACATCATTGACAGAAGCATTTTGTAATGTCGCACTCTCTGCAACATTTTCTGTAGTTTTCCTCAGCTCATTAGCAAATTCAAGAACCTTATCTGTTGCTATTTTCTTTTTACATATAAATACTTTCTCCCATCAAAAATTGCGTCGCGTTAATTTGTTCTATCTCTATATAATATGGGAAAATTGTACCATGATTATGAAAATTTTCAATGTTTATAACTTTAATTTGGTAAACTGGTAAAAAAATATGGGACATCAGTATCCAATCGGCTGATAGTATTGTTTAGATATCCGTCTTGCGCGTTTGTAATAAGAATGAAAATGTCAAATGATATCGAAAAAGTGCGAGAATAATTGATTTTTAATGGAGCGAGATGGTAAAATGTTATATTAGATTTTTATACAAAAATGATTTTAGGAAGTTGAATAATGCCGGAGTTATTATGGAGGCATATCGACCTGAAAATGTAGGAAACAGAGGAAGAATATGGAAAATGAAATGTACAGGAATCCTGATTTGAGTCTGCAGGAATTCTGTGATATGGATCAGTTATACAGAATACTAGATAACTGGTCTAAAAGCTGTGGTATGGCTACGGTGATTATAGATACAGAGGGTAATCAGGTATCGGAGGATTTTGGAGTAACGGAGTTTTGCAGGATGGTTCAGTCCTGTGAAAAGGGTAAGGCATGCTGCGCCGCAACATGTAAGTCGGATTTAGATGGTATTTATGAGTGCCCCTTTGGCTTTTGGGATTTCTCTATTCCTATTGTTTTGCCAGCTGGACAGGTGTTAGGCAAAGTGTTAGCTGGGCAGGCTATGTCTGTTAAGCAGAAGGATGAAGAAATACTGCAAAAGGTGGCAGAGCTTGGAATTGACGATAAAACTGTCAGGGAGGTTCTTTCCCGTGTGCATAGAAAAACCGATAAGGAAATGCAGGGAGCCTATGAACTA
Organism: Agathobacter sp.; assembly: GCA_036309425.1. Lineage (GTDB taxonomy): Bacteria > Bacillota > Clostridia > Lachnospirales > Lachnospiraceae > Roseburia. The sequence continues at coordinate 16,797 of JAXJTU010000009.1, read as the reverse complement.
TTAAAAGAAACATTGCATTTCTATATTCAGAATAGTTTTTCCCTTTGGAAGACCAATAATGAGCTGAAAAAGGGTTCTTTTAAAAAGGACAGAGTTCTGTCGCAGATTACCCAGATCATGTATAGCTATAACCTGACTGTAAATCTGGAAACAGAAGATTATTCCCTGATTACAGGAACGGGTATGGAGAGAACTGTTGAAGAATTTAAGAAAAACATAAATCATGGAGATTTGAAGGGGTTTCAAGACAGTATTATTCACCCAGCATACAAGAATCGTATAAACACTCTTTTGGATTTTGAAGCAGCAAGAAAGAATCCATTAGAAAATGGTTTCAGAGGGTCACTAGAGTATCCGGTTATCTATCCGGGAGAGTATGAATATGAGTGGCATGAAATCAATGTGTTTATTGACACAGATGAGGATGGAACAAGAATTGTTAATATTCTGGGCCGTGATATTACAGAAGCGCATAATGCTCAGGAAAGGAATGAAAAAGAACTTCGTGCGGCGGCAGCGAAAAACCAGATTCTTTCTGATATTACCAAGACCTTGTACAGCTATAATGCTACGGTTAACCTGAATACAGGAAAGTACAGTCTCATTATAGGTACCGGAATGGAAGAGATTATTCAGCATTTTTCACGGACGGATGATTACGAAAAGGCATGTGAATATTTGCTGGAAAAGGCACTCCCGGAATATCCAGAGATAATGAACAGACATTTTTCATTAAAGGCTCTACGAGAACAACAGAATCTGAGAGGTCACATCGGGCAGGTCGAATATGCTGCTAAAACGAAAAGAGGAATCGGCTGGTATGAGGTAAATGCCTTTATGGGTGTAGACGAGGAGGGAAACCCTACTGCTAATATTCTGGGAAGGGAAATTACCGAAACTCACGAGGCACAGGAACGACGAGAGAACGAATTAAAGGCAGTTGCTGCGAAAGATCAGATTCTTTCCAATATTACAAAGACCCTATACAGCTATAATCTGACACTGAATCTGGAAAGTGGAAAATACAGTCTGATTGTGGGTACAGGAATGAAGGATTTTGTAAAGATTTTTGAGTCTACAGATGACTATGAAACCGCATATCAGCAGAATATTCGATATGTAACAGAAGATTGTATTGAATCCTTCGGACAATTTAGTAGTCTGACAGCACTTAGAAACAGAAAAAATGAAAGCGGATACATTGGAAATCTGGAATATTCTGTTAAGACAGATAAAAGCGTTGAATGGCATGAAATCAATATCTTTCTGGGAACGGATGAAAATGGTGCGCCTATCGCAAATATTCTTGGACGTGATATTACAGAAGCTCATGAACAGCAGGAAATCAAAGAGCGTGAGCTTCGTGCTTCCACAGCAAGAGACCAGCTTCTTTCCGGTGTCACTAAGATGCTTTATAGTTATAATATGACTGTGAATGTTAATACTGGAAAATACACCCTGATTACCGGTACTGGACTGGACGAAACGGTTGCAATGATAAAAGCTACAGATTGCTACGATGATATTTATCAAAAATTTCTAAAGGCTGTGGATCCGTCCTATCTGCAAAGAGGAAAAGAGCTTATGGCTCTGGAGAATTACAGGGGACAAAAGGATAAGTCAGGACATTTGGGAACGGAAGAGTTTCCGATGTATTATTCAGAAAAATTGGAGTGGCACGAAATAAATGTGTTCGCAGGATATGATGAGAATGGTGAAACAATTATCAATATCCTGGGCCGTGATGTGACAGAGGCTCATGAGAAAGCTGATACCAAGGCGCAGCTGGAGATAGCCAATGCATCAAGTGCAGCGAAATCTGCCTTCCTGTTTAATATGTCCCATGACATACGTACACCTATGAATGCCATTATAGGATTTACAGATCTTTTGGAAAAGCATCTTGATAATAAAGAGCTGGCCCAATCTTATATAAAGAAAATACAGACCTCCAATGACTTTTTGCTTTCTCTCATAAACAATGTTCTGGAGATGGCAAGAATTGAAAGTGGCAAGACAACTTTGGATGAATCTTACTGGGATGTGTATGAATTTAGTGATACACTATTCTCTTTGTTTGATTCCCAGATGAAGAAAAAAGGAATTGAATTTACAAGAACAAATAAGGTAAAACATCAGGACGTATTTTGTGATGAGACAAAGCTTCGTGAGATATTCCTGAATATTTTAAGCAATGCGTTAAAATACACTCCTTCCGGGGGAAAGGTTTCCATGGACCTGACGGAAATTCCATCTGACAGACCGGGCTATGCAATATATCAGACTGTTATTGAAGATACAGGTATTGGTATGTCTGAGGAATTTCTGCCCCATCTGTTTGAAGAGTTTACCAGAGAGCGGTCCAGTACAGAAAGTAAGCTTAACGGCACCGGACTGGGTATGCCTATCGTAAAGAAGCTAGTTGATCTGATGCAGGGAACTATTGAAGTGGAAAGTAAGGTGGGAAAAGGAACGAAGATAACAGTAACCTTACCTCACAGAATTGCACAGGATGAGGATTCTCAAAAAATTATAGAAAAAGTCGAGGGGTACGATGTAAACCAGTTTAAGGGAAAACGTATTCTTCTTGCAGAAGACAACGAGCTAAATGCAGAAATAGCCATCACAATTCTGGAAGAAGCAGGCTTTATGGTGGAGCATGCGGAAGATGGAATCATTTGTGTAGATATGATGGAGAAAGCAGAAGCAGGATATTACGACCTGATTCTGATGGACATTCAGATGCCGAATATGGACGGGTATAAAGCGACCAAGACAATCCGAAAGCTTTCGGATGAGAAGAAGGCGGGCATTACTATTGTTGCCATGACTGCAAATGCCTTTGACGAGGATAAAAGAAATGCATATGAGGCAGGAATGAACTGGCATATTTCTAAGCCTATAAAGATTGATGAGCTCATGTCAGCTTTGACAGAGATTCTAAAAGAATAGATAAAAAGGGAGAAATAAGAAATGAAAAAAATACTTAGTCTGCTGTTAGCTATGGGTATGACAATAACAATGCTAGCTGGATGTGGAACACAGACTTCCAATATTGAAAATGGTGGAAACGAAAACAAAAAAGAAAAAGTCACGGTTGCCCTATGGGGAACACAGCTTCTTGAGAACTACACCCAGTATCTGTGTGATACTTTCCCAGAAGTAGAGTTTGAGTTTGTTCTGGCAACAAATTCCACGGATTATTACCGTTATCTTAATGACCATGATGATCTTCCGGACATTCTGACAGTACGTCGATTTTCTCTGAAAGATGCTGTTCTTATCAAGGATCTTCTGTATGATTTATGTGATACAGAACTGGCATCAACATTTTACGGCACATATCTGGATAATTACACCTACGATGATGGAACCATTAACTGGCTGCCAGCTTGCGCAGATGTAGATAGTATTATAATCAATGAGACCTTATTTAAAGAGAATAATATTCCTATTCCTACAGATTACGATTCCTTTATTGCCGCCTGTGAGGCTTTTGAAGAGTTGGGTATCCAGGGATTTGCATCTGATTTCGGTTCAGACTATACATGCATGGAAGTACTGCAGGGCTTTTCTATTTCACAGCTTTTGTCCATGGAAGGCCGTGAGTGGCGTCAGCAGTATGAGAGTGGTACAACAAATCAGCTTTCTGAAGAAGTATGGATGCCTGTTTTCGAGAAATTCTTTGATATGAAGGAGAAGACTGGTCTCGGTGAAGCTGAAACAAAGATGACTAACCAGAATCCAAAAGAGCTGTACATGGCTGGAAAATTGGCAATGTATCGTGGAACTGGTACGGACGTAATTGCATTCACAGGCCGCGAGGGAGACAGATCCATTTTGCTTCCATATTTTGGCGATACTGAAAAAGATAACTGGTATCTGACATATCCTTCTTTTCACGTAGCAGCCAGCAAAAAGGCAATGGAAGACCCTGATAGGGAGGAACTTCTTTTGGAGATTATGGATGCCATGCTGAATCAGGAAGGCCAGAGTTGTATTACTTATGGAAAAAACATGATTCCATATAATAAGGATGTAAATTTGGAGTTATTGTCTGAATTAGACAACATTAAACCATATATTGACCAGAACAAGATGTATATTCGTCTTGCGTCCAGTGAAATGTTTAGTATTTCCCAGAATGTAGTTCAGCGCATTTTACTGGATGAATTAAGTACACCGAAAGAAGCATTTGATGAGTTTAATAAATTGATGACAGAGAGTGAGTCATCTGATAAAGCAGTTGCACATATTGATACTCAATATTCTAATGAATTTACTACAGAGCATGGTAATCTGGCAGCATCTGCTATTTATAATACTGTATTGGCAGAGGCAGATGTTGACCTTGTATTTGGACAGTCTTGTTACATCAGTAGTGATGTTTATGAGGGAGATTATACGCAGAAGGATTTGGGCTATCTCATCAACAACGATGTTGGAAAGCCGGTGATTGCCCATCTGAATGGTGATCAAATATTTAAACTTGTTGAAAATACACTTTCCCTGAAAGGAAATAGAGGTGCAGTTTGTAATGACAGTACTCTATATGTATCCAGTGGTTTTGAAATGGATATCACACGAACTGAAGATGGTTATTCCCTCAATGCCTTGACAATTGAAGGAAAAAAACTGGAACCAGACGCTGAGTATTCCATACTCCTGTGTAGTGACTATGACTGGTATGTGGTAGATGCCATGAAAATGATTGGGTGTGATGATTATGAGATTGATGATGTACACTTTGAAGAATATGTTTTCAAGAGACTCATTGAGGATGGAGGTAAGCTGGAGGCACCTACAGATTACATAAAACTGCAATGATACGAAAGTGAAACGCAAACAGACGCTTCACAAAATTAATTCGAGGTAAATTACAAGATGCAGAAAATAAAAAAAATAACTAAATATTTTGTGCCGGCATTGTTTGTGCTTGTGATAATTGCGACTCTTGCGGTAAGTGTTATGTATATACGTGCTTACATGATGAAGCAGACTGTTTTGGAGCGTTCATCTCAGTTAGAGGAAATGATTTCACAGATTAAGACAAATATGGATATTGGTCTTGAGACACACTGGAACCTTGTTGCAGGAATCAAGAGCTCTACTGAAGGAAAGTACTACAATGACGAGCAGGAGCTGGTGGAAGATATAGGCCGTCTGGAAAAGGAGTTTTGTACAGATTTATACGGTTGCCAGGTGATGTTTCTGGATACCATGGGAACCGCATATCTTGCAGAAGGAGATATGGGCATTTGGGATGATATTGGACGTCTTGCAGATGGAGAAGAACGCCATACCTTTGTTTCTGATACCAGCAATGTGAACGGGACTTTTCTGGCATTTACCCAAAAGCTGAGTCAGCCGATTATTGTTGGAGAGGATGAAATCAGGTTTACTCATTTGGTGCTTTTAAAGGATATTGAAGTGCTGAAGAAATATTATACAACCGAAAGCTATGGCGGTAATGCAGCAACTTATATCATTAAGGAAAATGGTACTCTTGCTTACTATGACGCACAGAATGATCTCTTTGGGGTTAAGAATATATTTAAGGCTTTAGCAAATGCAGAATATGTTCAGGAACGCTCCTTTGAAGAGATTAAGGAACAGTTGAATTCCAAAGGTGTTGTTGCCACAAATATTATGATTGACCAAATAGAGTATTATTACTGTCTTACAACATTGTCCTCATCTGACATGACTCTGATGCTGCTGATTCCGGCTGAATATGTTGCCGCTAGTACTATGAATATAATGAACTCAACCATTCGAGTGGTAATCATCATCATGATGCTCCTGGTCGTTTTGATTGTGCTGGCTTTAATAAGTATTATCAAGGTACAGCGTAGTAGCCAGCTGGTTAAGATTGAGCAGAAGAATAATGAGGAGTTAAACAAACTGCGTCTTGCGGCGGAGGAAGCAATGATTGCTGCAGAGTCTGCCAGCAAAGCAAAAAGTACATTCCTCAGCAATATGTCCCACGATATCCGAACTCCTATGAATGCCATTATCGGATTTACAAATATTGGACTTAAACAAAACCCGACACCAGAGTTAAAGAACTGTCTTGAGAAGATTAGCAACAGTTCTGAACATTTGCTGACCCTGATAAATGACGTGCTTGATATAAGTCGTATCGAAAGTGGAAAAATCAAATATACACCTTTACCTATCGATATCAGGGAGGTTACAGATACGGTACTAAACATTATGCATGGTTTTCTGTCAAACAGGAATATTAATTTTAGCACCAGGCGGACAAGGATTGAAACACCATATGTGCTTGCTGATGCTGTTCGTATCCGAGAGGTACTGGTAAATATTCTTGGAAATGCTGTTAAGTTCACGGATGATGGTGGAAGCATCATCTTCGAAATGAATTATCATCCATGGGAAGATGATAAACATATAGTTGTTTGTTACCGGATTTCCGATACTGGAGTGGGCATGAGCGAGGAGTTTGTCGAGCATATTTTTGATGAGTTTTCCCAGGAGGAAAACAGCGCGCGTACGCAGTATAAAGGAACCGGGCTTGGCATGGCTATTACAAAACGATATGTAGATTTGATGGGTGGTACCATTTCTGTGGAGAGTAAAAAGAATGAGGGTTCTACCTTTACCATTGAGATACCTTTTGAACTGACGGATGAAAGCGAGGTCCGCAAGCAGGGCATTCCAGCTTCCAGGGCAGACCTGACGGGTGTAAAAATCCTGATGGCTGAGGATAATGAACTGAATGCAGAGATTGCAATGGTTCAATTGGAGGAAGCTGGAATTCAGGTAACAAGAGCCTCAGATGGTAAGGAAGTAGTAAAAATTTTTGCAGAAAATCCACCAGGTACATTTGATATTATTTTAATGGATGTTATGATGCCGGAGATGAATGGTTATGAAGCCACAAAGGCTATCCGCTCCATGAATAAAGGTCATGATGATAGCAACATTCCTATCATTGCCATGACCGCCAATGCCTTTGCAGAGGATGTTCAGGCATCGCTGGATGCAGGTATGAATGGCCATATTGCCAAGCCAATTAATATAGATGAGCTTATTAAGGCAATTGCGCGAAATGTGAACAGATGACAAAGATTTTTTGTCATCTGTCATTCTAAAGATAAAACTATGGGGATAAAAAATATGAATGAAACACTTGATAGACTTTGTAGCAAAGTCCAATTTTTTTTCAGGGGCATGGCTAAAGGTAATATCAGAAGTGCCTTTTGATATGTTTACAACGGCAAGTTTCTTTAATATGAATTGGAATAATGTCATGTTTACATTGGCGCTTGTACTGATTGTTATTTGGAGTATTGATATTTTAAAAGATAAAATGCAAAAAAAACCAAAGATACTCTGGTATCGTTTGTAATTGTTATATTGATGTGCATAGTTGCAATGTGTTTAAGTCTTGATTATGAGCACCATGCTATTTTAATCGGCTATTTCTTCTACCTGTTCCACGAAAAAAGATTGTTTGCAATCCTGTTGGGCTATGCTTCTATGTATACTGAACCTTGGGCTCTTTTGGGATTTGGACTGACTCTTACATATAACGGCGAGCGTGGTAAACAAAATAAAATGCTTAACTACTGGTTTTATCCTGCGCATTTGCTCATTCTTGGAATATTGCGCTTTTATCTTGGGATTTAGATGGAGGAACTGTCCATAAGACTGTCATAGACTTTCTTTGCACTATTCCGGAAATGAAAACAAAGCTAGATGGGGATATAGTATAACGGTTAGTACGGCAGATTGTGGATCTGCATATAGGGGTTCGACTCCCCTTAGTCACCCCGCTCCCATAGTCTAAAGGAGAGAATGTCCGGCTACGAATTGGAAGATCTAGGTTCGATTCCTGGTGGGAGCATTGAAAATATGATTGACGTCAAAATAAAATGGAATTCTATTGACGCGATTCATTATAGAATCACGCTTATTCTTAAGCGCTTGATTACAACACAACAAACCCGTCTGGGAATGTCAAGAAAGCCGATTTTGAAGGCAAATACTTGATATTCTCAGGCGGGTTTTGCCAATTCATATAGATGGTGAGAGCAAGCGAACAGCTTCAGGAAAACAGAAGATGTCGACACTGAAAGAAGTATTTTGTAAGGGAGGAAAGTAAAATGAGTAATACTTATGAGATTCCATATTGGAACAAATATACATTATCAATTGAGGAAGCTGCGGGGTATTTCAGAATCGGAGAATGCAAGCTTCGTAAGATTGTGACGGAGAATCCTACAGCAGATTTCATTCTTTGGAATGGTAATCGTATGCAGATTAAGAGAAAGAAATTTGAGGAATTCATTGATAGACAGAGCGTGATTTAAGGATTGGTGAGGGTATTGGACTAACAGTCCAATGACTATGCTCTTGACAGAGATTATAATATATCCATTACAGTAATTATTCTGCTATGAAAAATTTTTAAAGAATGGAGTGATATCATGAGCAATTTGTTTGACGATTTAAAGCAAGGACTTGAAGAGGCTATTGCCTATGAACAAGCTTTTTCAGACTTACAACCTCAACGTGAGATTATGAAAATATTACAGACCTATCGATTATCAAATAATCTGACACAAGAACAATTTGCAGAGAAATCAGGAATTACTCTTTCTGATATTAAGATGCTGGAATCTGCAGCTGGAGATCCGAGCCTGGATTTACTAAAAAGGTTGGCAGATAGCATGGAAATGGAATTAAGGATTAGTTTTGTTCCTGTAGATAGGTGACTGTTTTATTGACTTTTTTTTGAAACGATATTAAACTAAAACTAGGTAAAAAATAAAAAAAAACCGAGGTTTAGTAAAATGATTCTTTCATATGCAGATTGTATTACAAAATATGGAAATGCTTATCAATTGAATAAAGCTTTGGAAGATGGCTTGGTATTTAAGCTTGAAGATGGCATATATTCTGATTTGGAATATGAATCAGAAGTTGCTATTATCTCTAAAAAATATCCTGATGTGATTTTTTCAGGGGAGTTCGCTTTTTATGTTCATGGACTAACAGATTTGATACCGGAAAAGTATGCATTAGCTACAAAAGCAAAAGCTACACCTCTTGTGGACGTTCGAATAGAGCAGATTTATACAAGAGATGATCTTTTGAATATTGGAGTTATCCAGATGGAAGTAGATGGAGCTACGATTCCTATTTATGACAAGGAACGCATGATTATAGAACTTCTTAGGAATAAGAACAAAATGCCAAAGGATTTGTACAAAGAGATAATAGGCAATTATAGGCGCATCATTGAATCTCTTGAGATTTGGCGTATTCAGGAATACCTAGATATTTTCCCAAAGTCTAAAATGATAAAGAAGGCATTTGATGAGGAGATATTATAGTGAATATACGTCAAATGATGAAGAAATATACGGATGATGGACTGACAAGAGCTCTTGCTTCGGCTAGAGTGTGTCAGGATATTATTCTTAAGGCTATTGCGGATGGACCACTTAATAGGAATGTGACTATTAAGGGTGGTGTTGTAATGAGGAGCATTACAAGTGATGACCGTAGATCTACAAGGGATATTGATTTGGATTTTATCCATTATCCCTTGAGTGATGAAGGTATAAGAGGCTTTATACGCCAACTCAACGTAATAGATGGTTTGAGTATTGTTGTTGATGGAGAAATTGCAGAGCTAAAACATCAGGATTATCATGGAAAATGTATCAATGTTAAGATTACGGATGATACGGGATTTTCAGTAAATAGCAAAATTGATATTGGTGTACATAAGCATTTTGACATTAAACAAGATGAATACTGCTTCGATGTTTGTATGTCTGAGGATGGGGCAAGTCTATTAAAAAATACTGTGGAGCAGTCTTTTACGGAAAAACTTAGATCACTTTTGATTTTTGGTTCAAATAGCCGCAGATATAAGGACATTTATGATCTTTATTATCTTAAGAATGTAGTTGATTTGAAAATACTTAGAGATGTAATCCAGATTTTAATATTTGATGATGAAGGAATGAGGGAGAAAGATTTTTCGGATATACTAAGAAGAGTTACAGTCACTTTCTCAGACGAACATTATCTAGCTGATGTTTCGGATTCCAGACAAAGATGGATGGACGAGGATATAAATGTTATAGCTGGGGGAATTACTGATTTTATACGTTCATTATAGGGGATAGGAATAATTATATGAAGCAGCCAAAGACATATCCCAACATAGATATGATTAAAACAGGGTTGAAACTAAAAATGTATATCGATAATTCAAGTATGTCAGTGAAGGACATTCAGGAGTACTTGCATCTCTCATGTCCACAACCAATTTATCGATGGATTAATGGGAAGATACTTCCGTCTGTAGATCATTTGCTTATGCTAAGTGAACTTTTTGGAGTTCATATGGAGGAATTGCTGGTTAAGAAGCAAAATGGAGCTTCTACAGAATTGGTATTTTGTGCTGATAAAAGTTTTGGAGATAGAATTATTTTTTATTATAGAAAACTATCTGAACTTGCTGCATAGATGTAACTGCCCATGGTTAAGTCCGTGGGCTTTTTTAATTAATACACTAAGACAACATTATGGTGTTATGGAAATCATGACCTTAGCTATCTTTGGCAATGTATGGAGACGGGATTTAGCAGTATGGCTTCTGTTACTGTGCAGAGGAAACTTTTGGAATTAAAGGAGGCGCTGACTGACGATAATCCTATCAAATACGTTCAGCGTATTGATAATGTATTGTTTTCACACGGTGGTGTCAGTGATTTCTTTGTAAGAGAGTGTGTGAACGCATCCTTGTATAATAATGTTGATTCGGTTGTGGATGAAATTAACCACCTAAGAAAATATGAGATGTGGAACGATGATTCACCTATATGGTTAAGACCGCAGTACGCAAACATTAGAATGTATAAGCCAAGAAAAATACTTCAGGTAGTAGGACATACTCCAGTAGATATGATAGAAAAGAAGGGGAATATTATTTCTTGTGATGTATTTTCAACATACAGAGATGGGAAGCCAATCGGAACAGAAGAGCTTCTATTGTTGGATACAATAACGTGGGAATACCAGGGGATTAAAGCATGATATTATGAATGCAATAGAACCCAACACGTCTCTTGTTGATGCCAATTGTAATTTGTAAAGGTTGTGAAAAACCTTATGTTGTTTCGAGGTCATTTCTGTGGGATACGAACACCATATCACATCTCCTCTGTTCATGTTCAGTATTATCTCCCCCGTAGCTTTACATACGAAAAATAAAGTGAAGCATATAAAAAAACACCAAGTCGTGATAAAATGAGATAAAATAAAATACCATAATAAAAAAGGAGACCCTGAACTTACAGGGAATGCCGTAAATCGGATGCGGGAAAACCGCCCACATGGCGAAGTGGAGCAGTCTACTACTCAATATAAAATAAGGAAAGGTGTGTGAGACACTATGAGAAGTCCCGAAGTTATATTGAAAAACTTGGAACTTAAAACAAAAACAAAGAGTACAGATTTGAAAGATTGCATCCTTAAGAGACCATTCCTATCAACCGCAACCTGTACGAAGAACGTACATTGCAAAGCAAAACAGCAATAAAAAGAGACCGCTTGGAATCCCTTCTATAGATGATAAGTTGGTTCAGGAAGTTGTAAGAATGATTCTTGAAGCTATTTATGAACCGAATTTCTCTGATAATTCACACGGATTCAGACCTAATCGCAGTTGTCACACCTGTTTAGGACAGATTAAAAGGGTCTACACAGGCACAAAATGGTTTGTCGAAGGGTATATCAAAGGATGTTTCGATAACATTGACCATCATGTGTTAATTAAAATCGTTCGTAAGCGGATTAACGATGAAAGCTTCATCGAACTGCTTTGGAAATTTCTTAGAGCAGGCTACCTTGAAAACTGGGAATATCACACGACATATACTGTTAAGAGGATACCGATGATAAGACCTAACACAGAAGTGATAACACCTCCAACTGCAAGTCCCTTTCCACCCTGGTCTTTTGCGATTGCTACAATACCAAGTATGGCTCCTATTATACATGGAAGCCATCCAATACAACAGCAAAGTGTAAGAGAAAGAATACCAAGTACAAGAGAAGTAACTGCTAATGCGCTGAGTGGTTTATTCTGTACAGGCTACTGATAGTAAGTGCTTTGTGATGCATAATTAGGTGTTGAATAAGAACCCTGTGAATAGGTATTATTCTGTGAATAAGCATTATCCTGCGAATAGGTATTATTCTGTGAATAAGCATTATCTTGCGGATAAGTTTTGTTAATATTTTCGTTGTCCATTTTATTCCCCTTTCGTTAATGAAATATTATCAAGAAAATTATAGTAAAATATTCCAATATATTCATGAGTTAAACATAATAAGAGTTATTGAAAAAAATTGAAAATATTATTGAAATATGTTACAAAAGGGAATATGATGTATATGACGAAAGTACCAATACACGGAGGCGAGAAAAATGATTTTGGGTGGATATAAAAACAAAATTAATAACATGCTGTCAAGTCTGGCAAAGCTTGATGACATGCAGTATGAACCACAGAATAAAGAGCTAAATGATATTCATAAAAGACTCGTAGAAGGAAGAAAAGAATTTGAACAAGTTGCAACTAATACACTTGACTCAGTAATACAGATGAGTGTAATCGATGCCACTGTCAAGATGAATATTGACAAAATTGCAACAATTAATGAATCATTATCAAATGAAGTGGAGGATATTAGTGAATCTGCTGCATCTACTTCAGCAATTGCATCAGAGATGTCAAAAGCACATGAGAATCTGACATCGACAATTATTGAGGTATCTGAGGAGGCTACTCAGGTTATGGTAGAAATAGACAATTGCGAACAAAAGCTTAATGATATAAATGAGATATCGGGTTCTGCGATTAAAGCATCAAGAGAAGTAAAAGCAGAGATTGATAATCTGCAGGAAGTTGTAGCACATATGAATGAAGTTATTGATGGAATAAATGCAATTTCTAACCAGACGAATCTTCTTGCTCTTAATGCATCAATAGAAGCTGCGCGTGCAGGGGAAGTTGGAAAAGGATTTGCTGTAGTAGCGGAGGAAATCAGACAGCTTGCAGACCAGACCAAAAGCCTTACAGCAAACATGGGTGATTTCCTTCAGAATATAGCTGATGCATCTAGAAAGAGTTCTGTCAGTGTGGATGTGAATGTAGAAGAGATGAATAACATCAACGAACGAATTCAGGATGTATATAAGATAACTGCTGATAACAGAAAGAGCATGGATACCATTACTGATTCCATTTCATCGCTTGCCGCTGTCAGCGAAGAAATCAGCAGTTCAATGAATGAGCTTGATAATCAGATGAAAAATGTGGATGAGAAGTGCAATATGTTAAAAGAAAATATTTCGATTCTTGAGGTATCTAGTCAGGCAATTAATGATATAGTTGAACCAGCAGTAAAGGTTGAAGAGTATCTCGATCAGTCAATGTCAGTGATCAGTGAAATGGGACTTGATGCATTCTATATGCTTGATAATCAGATTGTAGTTAACTACTTAGAACGGGCAGTTGGTGAGCATATAAAATGGGCTGAGAAATTCCGTACAATAGTAGAGAGCGGACAAATGTTGGTATTACAGACTGATTTTAGAAAATGTACACTTGGTCATCTACATTATTCATTCAGACCAACTCATGCTGAAGTAAAAAGAATGTGGGAAGAAATTGAAGCTTATCATGAGAAGTTCCATGGATATGGAGCAAAGCTTATGCAGCTTGCCAAGACAGGAAGGCTTGATGAGGGGGTTGCGATGATAAGCGAAGTAGATAAATGTAATGAGCAGATTCAAAAGAAAGAAAAAGAACTTGTTGCGTTAATACAAAGTCTATCAAATCAGGGAATAAGAATCTTTGAATAAAGAGAAAAAGCAGGACACTGATACAAATTGTGTCCTGCTTTTTTAATATATAGGAAAGTTCTCCTTCCTATATATTAAAACGCTCCGCGGGGATGCGACCCGTGTGGAGTAGAAGATCCACTTGCGTGCCCACACGGGCGCGCAAAGAGTCACAAAGTGACTCTTTGTTATAAAGGTCTGAAGAAACTATATACTAACTGGTATTTTGAATAGTATAAGTAGTTCCTAGGTAGCATAGTTGGTTCCGTTGGAACCGGCGTCTCCGGAGTAGGATTGTCCGGAGTAGGATTGTCCGGAGTAGGATTGTCCGGGGTAGGATTGTCCGGGGTAGGATTATCCGGAGTAGGGGCATCTGGAACTTCCGGAGTAGGATGAATTCCAGGGTCAGTATCATCTGGAACATCCTCTTCATGTTCTTCCTCAACAGGTGGCTTTCTGTGTAACGTACATGTCTTTTTCATGAAAGCTTCATTTGCAAGATACTTGGAATTCTGAGTGCCCTTCGAACCATCTACAATAAACACTTTTGTTTCTGTCTCTGGGCAATATAACGCAACGGGCATACCACTTTCAGAACATACTTCAAGCGAAATATGATGGTTACAGCTTGATGATGGAACCGTGCCGCCTGCAAAGTATTCTGTGTAATTCTGAGAACCGCGTGGGTCTTTGTTACATACATTGTCAGAAGATATAGGGTATAGCCGCCTCATTCGAATAGCATCTCTGTCTACAAGTTCAATCAGACCGATAGTACGTTTGGTATTATGCCCAATATCACTAATAAATTCATATCGACTGGGGGGATGAGTGTTGCACTTAAGAATATTATTAATTCAATGTACAGTGAAGATCTTTCTAAGAAGATATGTGCAGCTCAAAAAATAAAAGCTAAGAATGGTGATGTTGTTCAGGCATTGGTTCACTTCGGGTACATGAAAGATCCTAATGATATTCATAAAATAATCATTGACCCAGAAGCAGCACAGATTGTAAGGAAAATATTTGCATATGCAGAAGAAATCACAAATGCTTCAGAAATTGCAAGAAGATTAAATGTTTTTAGGTGTCCATATTGTAAGAGAACATTATCGATTAATAATAAGTCGGTTAGTTGTAGCATGAAAACTGTATCCTTGAATTCAGAATGTGATAAAGTGTTTGCGAATAAAGAAACTTTGGAAGATCTAAAATCAAAATGGAGAGTTTTGATGATTTATTTGGTGGAAGCGGCGCACAAGAAACAGGGGCAGAGCAGATTATCAATGCCCCATTAGCAGACCTTTATGAGTTCAAAGACCACCCGTTTAAGGTGTTGGACGATGAAAAGATGGAGGAAACAACGGAGAGTATCAGACTTTACGGGGTACTTGTTCCGGGAATTGCAAGACCGAGAGCAGGCGGTGGCTATGAGCTGATCGCAGGACACCGCAGGAAGCATGGCTCAGAAAGAGCCGGGAAGACGGAAATGCCGATTATTGTCCGCAATTATTCCGATGATGAAGCAACCATTATCATGGTGGACTCTAATATCCAGAGAGAGGACATTTTACCGAGTGAAAAGGCAAAAGCTTACAAGATGAAATATGAAGCTATGAAACATCAGGGAAAGAAATCGGGCAAGAATACCCTTGATGAAGTTGGGGAAGCTGCCGGAGAGAATGCGAAAAAGGTGCAGCGTTATATCTGGCTTTCAAGGTTGTCCGATGAGCTTCTTGAAATGGTGGATACCAAGAAATTAGGGTTTTCACAGGGCGTAGATATATCCTTTCTGTCAGAGGAAGCACAGCAGTGGGTAGAGGTCATTATAGAGGAACAGGGATGCAATGTCAGTACTGTACAATCCGGCAAGCTAAAGGAATATGGAAAAAGCGGAGAGCTTACGCTTGCTATGGTGCGGCTGATTCTGACAGAAGAAAAGCCAAAGGAACGCAAGGTTACACTGAAAGCGGACAAGATCAGCAAGTATTTTGCTGAAGATTATAGCAGTGAAGATATAGAGAATATTATCGTGCTTGGCATTATTGCAGTCATTGGCATCGGCGCAGGTTACTATTTCAAGGTAGTCAAGAAAAAGAAAGAGCAGTTCCTTGATGAAGATGATGAGGAGGACGAAGAAGAAGAAGTCCTAGAAGATGAGGACGAAACTGAGGACACAGAGGACGATTTTTTTGAAAAAAACGATGAGGAGGACGAATAAATGCAGTTAGTAATCGCAGAAAAGCCGAGTGTGGCGAAAAGCATAGCAGATGTATTGGGAGCTTTAGACAGACAGGACGGATATTTTGAGGGCGGCGGCTATATTGTAAGCTGGTGCGTGGGACACTTAATCGAGCTTGCAGAACCGGAAAGCTATGGAGATCAGTGGAAGAAATGGACTTACGAGAGCCTTCCGGTCAATCCGGAGCATTGGCAGTATGAGATCAAGGAGGATACCAAAGAACAGTACGATGTGCTTTATGGTCTTTTGCATGACAGCAGAGTGGATGAGGTAGTGTGTGCCACCGATGTGGGATAGTGAAGGTAGGTGACTATGGAACAAAATAACAAGGGACTTCATCACAACGGAATATGGACTTGAAAGAGGGCTAAGACATGGTGTTTTAGTCTTTTTTCATGCGTTAATTATCGTATGAAAGCAATGCGGAAATATGCGTGTTGGGAAATGTTTGCGTGAGTGTTTTTGCATAATTTTTATACGATAGTTAATGAGTGAAAAGAGCAAAGAATTTAAAATGTCCACCAGATGTCCACCAAATGTCCATTTTCGTGCCAATTCAAATGTGATAAAGTGTATATATGCAATATTGTAGTCAAGAACGAAGGAACAGATTTTGGAGTGTCTGTTCCTATTTTGCGTATTGAACCTTCCCTTCCCC
>JAXJTU010000008.1:0-1543 GCA_036309425.1 Agathobacter sp. | reverse complement strand
TCAGGGATATACCGTTCTTTATCTTCAGACTGGCTAAGATCTTTGCGTAGTGCAGGGCACCGCAGCTGGCAAATACGCCGACGCCACTGAAAAAGAGGCTTATTTCCAATATTACTGAGAATTAAGTATACATACATCCCCTCGAGAATTTTATTTCTTTACGAATATTCAATTCTCAAGGGGATAAACTTCACTAAAATGCTTATAATTGAGCTATCTGCCGCTTATTTCGCCATGAGCTTGATAATTCTCTTTAGATTCACAACAAATATGGTTACAGCACCCTGCAGTTCTAATGCTGACAATCCATACGACTCAGCTCTGTTGTATCCGTGAATGTTCTTTAACTCTGAATTCTTTGCTTCTATCTTATATCTCTCACGAGACAAAAGTCTGAATTTATCACTTTTTTGAAATTCAATCTGTTCCTTGTGTTCGTTAGAGATTAGTCTCACATAAATACTTTTTGCTTTTTTAGAACCTATACATTCCTCTTTCAATTTGCAGATTGAACACTTGGCAGCCCTCCATTCGTATCTAATTATCACACTGTCGTTAGGTCTTTTTTTATGTTTAACCCCGCTTGTGGACAATATTCCTGCAGGGCAAGTGTATCTATCAGCATCTTTGTTGTATGTAAACTGATCATCCATTCTTGACATTTCAACTACATGACCATTCACTATCAGTTCGTTAACCTTTGCTGCCAATGTAATATTCTTTTCTTTCGCAAGAAAAATATTGTCTTTACCGGAGTATGCCGCATCACCAATTATGGTCTCTATTTCCATACCTGCGTTTTCGGTTTTATAAACTAAGTCAGGCAGTTGCTGTCCATCTGTCTTTTCACCAGTTGTAACAGTTGCTGCCGTTATTATTCTTTCCGAACTCATTGCGAGATGCGTCTTATATCCAAAGAAAGATGTCTCTGCAGACTTGTGTCCTGTTCTTGCTTCTCTATCGTGTGATATGGCATGATGACAATGAACGTCTTCTACTGCTTCAGCGAGATAATTGATGCTTTCCTGAAATGCAGGATTATTTGAGAGGGTCGTATCTGACAGGGTGAATTCTATCAATGCTTCACTTGCTTCCAACTCATTCTTGAGGTTGTTATTGTGATTAGCAAGAGGTAATTTATCCTCATAATTGTTATTCCACTCTTTAATTCTGTTTCGTAACGCCTTGCTCCTGCTTCTAAGAACATCTATAGGAAACATCGGATTTGCTCTGGATATAGTGTGAGTTGCATCTACAATAATAGTTTTACTTTTCAAGATTCCCTTATCGATTGCCACTCCAACTGTCTTAGCAATCAACATATCAAGAAGGTTAACGTCTTTTAGACGCTGACGACGGAACTTAGTAAGAAGGCTTGGATCAATCACATTATCTTCTGGCATAAGACCAAGAAAGCGCTTGTATGATAAATCATAGCGAGAATGCTCCACAACATCCACGTCTGAGAGATTATCAATGGCTTTAATCATTAAGTATTTGAAAAGCATGACAGGATCTGCCGCTTTTCTACCATTGTCTAGAC
>JAXJTU010000007.1:0-9478 GCA_036309425.1 Agathobacter sp. | reverse complement strand
TTACACAGTTAATAACAGTTGTGCTCGCAGATAAAATTCATCACCATGAATATATTCGCAGTATTAAGCCATTGATTTCATAGGTCTTACCAACTTCATAACCATATGAGGTTTATTGAAGTGCGCCTAAAAACTAAAGAACTCGCTTCATCTAGGAATTTATGCATTGACACAAACTCTTCCTTGTGTTGTATCAAGATTGCGAACTTGTTTCGCAATTACCTAACATACTAAAAGTTATTGTATCATATTTTCAAATTTTACAACACCTTGTAAAATGATATAATTATCAGGCAATTATTATGAAAATGAAGGTGATTAGATGGAAAATAAAAGATTAGATAAGCAGATGGAATTTATCAGGGAAATAGATAAGGAGAAAAAAATCGGAAGGCAGACCTATCTTAGTGATGCTTCACGCAAGGAAAATGATGCGGAGCATGCATGGCATATGGCAATTATGGCATATCTTCTTGCTGAATATGCAAACGAGGAAATAGATGTGTTAAAGACAATTATGATGCTATTGATTCATGATTTGGTAGAGATTGATGCAGGAGATACATATGCTTATGATGAAAGCGGCAAGGCTACACAAAGGGAGCGTGAACTTAAAGCCGCAGACAGGATTTTCTCACTTTTGCCTAAAGAACAGGGACAAAAGCTTAGAGCCTTATGGGATGAATTTGAGGAAAGAGAAACTGCGGAGGCAAAGTTTGCCAGAACCATGGATAACATTCAGCCAATGATGCTTAATGACGCCTCTGATGGATTAGCGTGGCGAGAACATGAGGTTAAGCTTTCACAAATTCTAAAAAGAAATGAGAGGACAGCAGAAGGTTCAGAAGCATTATGGGAGTATGCCAAAGAAAATTTTATTGAACCGCATGTCAGGAAAGGCGATATACTCTAAAAAATTAATACACAATTTGAGAAAAAGATGGTACAATTGGACTAAGAATGTCAAAAATTAGAAATAGGCTGTGAAAGGTGATCTATGAAAAAAAGTTACAGAAGAAAAGTGATATCAGTTATTACAACATTGGTTATGGTGTTGTCAATTGTATCGGGGTGTGGGGATAGTGCAGAAAAAGAAGAACAGGAAACAATAACCGTTTATTTGTGGAATGAGGTCTTATTTGATGACTATGCGCGATATATTCAGGAAAGATTGCCGGATATCAATATTCAATTTATAGTGGGAAATGGTGATATAGATTTTTATAATTATATGAGTGCGCATGGAAAGCTCCCTGATATTATTACCGCGAGTCGTTTTTCACCACATGATGAGGATGTACTTAGGGATCATTTAATGGACTTGTCTATGACTAATGAAGTTAGCCAGCTAGGAGAGGTGTATGTAAATAATTTTGTTTATCCAGATGAATCAGTATATTGGTTACCAATTTGTGCTGAGGTTGATGGAATAGTCGTTAACAGAAACTTGTTTGATGAATACAATATTGAAATTCCAACTGATTATGATAGTTTTGTCGAAGCCTGCAATGCTTTTGAGGCTGTAGGGATTAAGGGATTTGCTGCTGATTTTTCTGAAAGTGCTACATATATGGAGCTTTTACAGGGATTGTCTGTTTCTGAGCTTAATTCGACAAATGGGCGTGAGTGGAGAAGTAATTACGAGTACGGAACTGATGCAGCAGGTTTGGATAATGTTGTATGGCCTGGTGCTTTTGAAAGATTGGAAAAATTCATAAAGGATACAAAGCTTGAGAAGAAAGATCTGGGTTTGAACAATGATTCGTTAACTGAAATGTTTTCGAAGGGCGAGGTTGCCATGATTTTTTCTAATGCTTCCGATGTAATTGATTATAACAATAATGGAGTAGCTGCCAGAGTTTTGCCATTTTTTGGAGGAAAGGGTGAGTCGTGGATTTATACATATCCGTCTACAAAGGTTGCCTTAAATAGTAATCTAGAAAATTATATGGAGAGAAAAGAAAAGGCTTTGAAAGTTCTTGGTGTAATGGCATCAGACCAGGGCCAGAAAAAAATTGCAAAAGATGAGAATTTATTTTCATACGAGAGAGATAATGATTTGCAAGTATCACCATATTTGAATAATCTCAATGAATATGTTAACCAGGATCATATGTACATTAGTATGGACTCTAATGAATTTTTTACTATTTCAAATGATGTAGTTTTTAAAATGATTGAGGGTGAATATAATGCCACTAAGGCTTATAGTGCTTTCAATGAGCAATTGGGCAAGGCTCAAAATAATTCTAATGCTACTGTTCTTTCAATAGGCAGTGAATACAGTAATATTTTCCATTCAGATGGAGGAAATGAAGCATATTCAGTTATGGCAAATTCTCTTAGACAGATGTATGTTTGTGACGTACTGATTGCCCCGGGATTTAGTTTTACCGGTTCAGTATTTAAGGGCGATTATACTGAAAAAATGCTAGAAAATATGATTATGTCAGGTTCATTAAAGGCCTGGCATTGTAACCTAAAAGGCGTTGAATTGATTCAGTGTTTACGGATTTACGTTGAAGGAAGTGAAAATGGATTTACACCATACAACAAAGGTTCGCTTCCTGTTGTAAGTGGTATTTCGATTAATGTATCACAGGAAGATGGTAAGTATAAGCTGGAGGAAGTATATTTTGATGGAAAAAAAGTAAATGTGGATGATACGTTTAGAGTTACATTGCTTAATACTGATGAATATATGATGCCAGTTTATGAAAAACATTATAAAATTGTTGAGGCAAATATGCTGGTAAAAGAAGCATGGATGGAATACATCCAGTATGGTGGAGCTTTTGCAGAAAAAGAGGATTATATAAAAATAAAATAAGAATGTCACTGTCAATTGTTGCAGTAGATGTTATTGTGTTTGTAATTTGTTTCTTTTGTGGTACAATAGTACTATTAATATAATTTTTTTGGGAGGTAATATTATGGGTAATAATCCTTATGCAGGAACAAAAACTGAGAAAAATCTCTGGGAGGCATTTGCAGGTGAATCGCAGGCAAGAAACAAGTATACATATTTTGCATCAGTAGCTAAAAAAGCAGGCTATGAGCAGATTGCAGCATTATTTTTAAAGACTGCGGATAATGAAAAAGAGCATGCAAAGTTATGGTTTAAGGCACTTGGTGAGTTAGGTGATACACCACAGAACCTGCTTCATGCGGCAGAAGGTGAGAATGCTGAGTGGACAGATATGTATGAGAGAATGGCACAGGATGCCGATGAGGAAGGCTTCCATGAGCTTGCGGAACAGTTCAGGGGAGTTGCAGCAATTGAGAAGATGCACGAGGAAAGATACCGCGCGCTTCTTAAGAATGTTGAAGCAATGGAAGTTTTTAAGAAGAGTGGAGTAACAATGTGGGAGTGCCGCAATTGCGGACATGTGGTTGTAGGCTTAGAGGCTCCGGAGGTATGTCCGGTATGTAATCATCCACAGGCTTACTTTGAAGTAAGAAGCGAAAATTATTAATCTCAGTTGGAGAAGACTCACACTTCTTTAAGGGGTTCTCCAATGGCTTTTGATTGAGTTGACAACTAACACTATTAGTAATAATATAACTAATAGTGTTAGTTTTTTTGCTTTTGGAGGCTGCGATGAGAGGAATAGGATTAACAAGAGAAAAGGTTATGGAAGAAGCGGGTGTGCTTGCTAATGAGCAGGGATTAAATGCTGTTACTATTACGAATTTGGCCAAACATCTTGGGATTAAAAAACCGTCTTTATACAACCATATCAAGGACCAGGAAGATATTCTCAGAGGTATAATGATATCTGGATGGAATCATGTCTCAAATGAAATTTGTCCGAAAATAAAAACAGATGATCCCAAGCAGGCGATAAATGAACTGTCACATGAGATATATGATTATGCTATAGCAAATCCGGGCATTTTTGAGGCTATGCTCTGGTACAACACATATGAGAATGAGGAATTGAAGCTTGTGTCAGAAGGACTGTATAAGTTCTTTTTCGGTCAGACAGATAAATTAGGAATAGAAAGAAGTATGGCCAACCATTTGCTAAGAACCTATAGAAGTTTAATAGAAGGATTTATTTTGCTTGTGATTCATAACTCTTTTGGTAATCCTGTGTCAATCGAAGAAAGCTTTCAGATTTCAATTGACATGTTTACGAATGGACTTGATACTATCGGTTGTTTCGCAACACATTGACTTATTAAAAACATGTGGATTTGAGCATGTACATGTGTTTTGGTATAGCTACATGCAAATGGGGATTTATGCAATAAAGTAGGTGGAGAATGTATGATGAAGGTCATAAGCGATTGATATGGTGTATGAGGTAAAGTAATAGAGGAGATAATCATGCTTACACATGTTGGTACAAATACAATAGAAACAGACAGATTGATACTTAGAAGATTTGAATACTCTGATAATTTTTCAATGCGTAAAAACTGGGTATCAGACGAGTCAATACAGTCGATGTACTGTGAGCCGGTTTATGAAACGGAAGAAGAAGTTAAGCAACTGCTGGATAAATATATAAGTTCATACGAAAAAGAAGATTATTATCGCTGGGCAATTATAGACAGGGAAAATGATATGTGTATAGGTCAGATTGCATATTTTCTGGTGGATAATAAAAATAATTTTGCAGAGATTGAGTATTGTATTGGCAATGATTTTCAGGGAAAAGGACTTGCGACAGAAGCAACAAAAGCCGTTATAGCATATGGCTTTGAAAAGATTAATCTGCATAAGGTTCAGATTTGTGTTAAGACAAAAAATCCAGCCTCAAAAAGGGTTATAGAGAAATGTGGATTAACATACGAAGGAACACTTAGAGATTATTTTTATCTGGATGGAGAGTATGTTGGCAGACTATACTATTCTATTTTGAAGGATGAATATAACAAGCAGTAAGACTTCCTCTAAAGCCTATGGAGGATATAATATAAGTTGACAATGCAATAGTATGAGGGGAAAATGTTTTATAGAATATATCCCTGCTGAAAATGCATGGAATCCAATTGATGCAGACGGTTACATGTATATTGACTGCCTGTGGGTAGCAGGTTCGTTTAAGGGAAATGGTTATTCTACACACCTATTGAATGCTTGTATTGAGGACAGCAAAAGTAAAGGGAAAAAAGGTTTGTGTATTTTAGCGGCGGCAAAGAAAAAACCATTTTTAGCAGATCCAAAGTTTTAGCCTCATATTGATGATAGCGGTTATGTCTTATATTACACTAGTCAATGCCCCTTTAACGCCAAGTATGTGCCGGTTTTAGAAGAGGTAGCAAAAGAGCAGAATGTAGAATTTAAGGCAATTCATATCAAGAGCAAAGCGATGGCGCAGAACGCACCTACACCTATTACAACTTATGCCTTATTCTGTGACGGTGAGTATGTATCAAACGAGCAGATGAACGATAAGAAATTTTTGAAACTATTGGGAAAAGCTTGATGGAAAAGGAAATCCCAATGATGAGGGCGGTGAATATCAGCAGGCGGTCGGAATTTTATACGCAGTAGCATATACTTTGAAAATGAGCTATAAAACAGACTATAAAATAGAAGGCTTTTTTGAATATGTTGTACCACCACTTGAGGGCTTCTGGTGGCAGGACGGTGTTAAAGGAGTCGACTATAGCAATAAAGATACTTTCAACTCATCCAATATGTGAAAAATAATTCGCGAAGGAATTGTGTACAAATGTATATTAAGAAATTAGAGATTGAGAATTTAGAAGAGGTAAAAAATCTATTCAGAAGTGTTTTCATGAACGAACCATGGAATGACGACTGGAGCGACGATAAGCAGCTGACTAATTACATGCAGGATTTGATGGGAAACAGAAATTCACTTGGTCTGGCATTATATGAAAATGATAAGATTGTAGGAATTTCCCTTGGAAGCATCATGCATTGGTGCATCGGAAATGAATACTACATATATGAATTTTTCATTACAAGAGAAAACCAGAATAAAGGTTTAGGTTCGCAGTTTTTAGATGAAATAGAAAAGTATGTGAAGGAGCTTGGGGTAAATCATATTTTTCTTCAAACAGACAGACCTATGCCCGCTTATGAATTTTATAAAAAGAATGGATTTACAGAACTTGAAGAGCATGTTTCATTAGTTAAAATGCTTGAAAAGAAATGAAGTTCAGAGCGTTCTTGAAGAAAAATGAGAGAGGAAAATCGAAATGGATAAGATTTTACATATAGGGATGTTGAAATATTATTGGATTACGAAAATGAGAAAGTGGTTACGCTAGGTGAATTAACTCCTGAGTGGTGGATATAAGAGCAGGTAATTCTAACCTACACGGAGACTAATATGTTTCGTTTCGCCACTTATAGAAGTGGAAGTTTCACCAACTGAGATGAAGACAGGGAATAATTAAGGGGGATGAATGTGAAGACACCAAGACTTGAAACTGATAGATTATTACTAAGAGAAGTACAAGAAAATGATGTAGAAGATATTTTCAATTGCTGGATGAAGGACGAAGATGTTTCTCGATATATGTGCTGGAAAGCAAGTGATGATATTGCAGAAACCAGAAAATTCGTAGAATTTGAGCTTAATCAGATTGAAAATGAAAAATGGAAGAGATGGATTATTATACTCAAAGAAACGAAAGAAATCATAGGGACATGTCTTGTATTTTATAACGACGAAGATGCTGAGAATCATTGGGATATCTCATATAACTTAGGGAAAAAGTTTTGGGGAAAAGGTTATGTTACAGAGGCAATGAAAATGGTAATGCAATTTGCCCAAGCAGAACTTGGACTGAAGGAGTGCCTTACAGCATATGCCAAAGTGAATAGTGGTTCAGCAAATGTATTGCATAAACTTGGATTTGTTGATGAGAAAGAAATTCCTTATGAATGTAACGGTGGAGACATTGTTACTGAAGGAATAAGGTGTCGTTATATTGTTTCAAAATCAATTTTTGAGGAAAATATGAAGATAAATACGAAGAAAAAAATCATTGCAATTGTTGTGAGTGTAATATATTTTATTATATTACCGCTTATCCTTGTAATAGTGCATGGATTTGTTATGGGTAAATATACATATGAAGATTATGATGCTGACAGATATTTAGTATATGATGATATTGCCGAACAATATCCACGAGAGTTAATAAATATTCCGTCGGGGGAAAATGTTTTATCAGCCTATCTATATGGAAAAGATAACACAAAGGGGGTTATTGTTGTTGCGCCGGGACATGGGGATTCAAATGACATAAAATTATATGAGGTTCGATATTTTGTTGATGCAGGATATCAGGTGATAGGTTTCGATTATACTGGATGTTATACAAGCGAAGGTGATTCCTTTGGTGGATATACACAGGCGGTATATGATTTGGATTCAATACTTACATATTGTGATAATAATGATTCATTTAGTGATATGCCAATATACTTGTTTGGTCATAGTATGGGGGGATATGCAGTAACTGCGGTATTAAATTATAATCATAGAATTGATGCAGTTGTTACAGCCTCTGGATTTAATTCAGCTTCTGAACAGTGGGAATGTTCAATAAAACGATTTACTGGTCCTGCATATTATCTTATTCGACCAATTAATCTTGCATTTATTCATTTAAAATATGGCGATGATAGCAATTTGTCTGCTATAGACGGCATTAATAATTCCGATATCCCTGTGTTAGTGATAAGTGCAGACACAGATGTTTTTTATTGTGGAAATAGAAGCCCTATTTATGAAAAAAAAGATATGATAACAAATGATAAGTGCGAATTTATGCTAATGAATAAAGCAAATCATAATGAGCATTATACTTATTTTCTAACAGATGATGCAATTAGGTATCAGGAGAGTAATCAAGAAGGAAAAATAGATAAAGAACTATATATGGAACATGACAAGCATATTCTTGATATAATTGTTAATTTTTTTGATGATAATTAATGTTTTTTCTGTAGCAAAACCATTTATGTAGCAAATTGGGGGTTGACATAGAATTCCAAGTCCAGTAGAGTCTGCGATGAAGATATTAGAAGAACTTTATTTGTAAATTATGATATTGAATTAATATAGGGAGACAGAAAATGAATATAATACAACATTCAGACATAATTGATGAATATTTAAAAGAAGATGAAGTTATTGATTACAAAAACGAATTCATTGTGGAACAGGCTAACACATTATTTGAAAAAGCGAGTAATGAATTGGAATATATTAAAATAGCATATGAATTTGTAAGAGATAATATTTCTCATTCGGCAGATATAAACGAGGATATAATTACGTGTACAGCTTCAGAAGTGCTAAAAGCGGGTCATGGGATTTGTAAAAATTAAGTTTTAAGGATGAGAAAGAGATTTATGAGAAGAAGTGACAGAGAAATTACAGACCCTAAAATAATAGAAGAATTTGTAGCTGGTGAACAGATACTTAGGGTTGCATTTTATGATGAGGGTGATATTTACATTGTTCCTGTTAATTATGGATATTTGTACGAGAATGATAAATATTCATTTTACTTTCACGGTGCAAAAGCAGGAAGGAAATATGAGCTTAGTAAATCAAAACCAATAGTGGGATTTGAGATAGATGGAAAATATAAACCGTTAGAAAATGAAACCGCCTGTGATTATTCTGCCGCCTTTCAAAGTGTTATAGGTACAGGCACTCTACAGATTGTAGATAATATGGAAGAAAAGAAACTTGGACTCAATACTTTGATGAAGCAGGTATCCCGACATTCAGACTGGAGTTATGATGCTAAAATGCTTGAAGCAGTTGCTGTTTTTAAATTGGATGTCCAAAAAATAGCATGTAAAGCTAAATAATTTGTAATAGGAGAAATTTGTACCACTGGATTGTAAAATTCCAGAATTATACACCATTCCCTTAGAAAAATACTTGAAAAACTATTATATTATTGGCGGTATGCCTGAAGCAGTTCAAACATGGATTGATACCCATGACTATAAAGAAGTAGAGAGCGTGCAGGATAGAATATTAAAAGACTATGCCGATGATTTTGGAAAATATACGACACCAGATACAGCTACAAAAATACGTCTTATATGGGATTCAATTCCTTCACAAATTGCAAAAGAAAACAATAAATTTATTTTCTCACATGTAAAAGCGGGAGCACGGGCCAAAGATCTTGAGGATGCATTATCATGGCTGGTAAATGCAGGCATTGCTTATAAATTAAATTTAGTAAGTATACCAGAACTTCCATTGTCCGGTATGGCAGACTATTCTTATTTCAAAGTATATATGTCAGATATTGGATTGTTAAGACGAAAATCAAATATTAATTACAGGACAATATTAAATGGAGATAGCTCATATATTGTTAAGCCGCACTTTATTCCAGATGATTTCTGCAAATTATTTCAGTCAAAATCCCCTGTCATAAAGTGCGGAAATGATAATGACAGCAAATTATTTCAGTCATAACCGCACATACTCGTAGCCTTATTTCAGCTTAATCT
>JAXJTU010000006.1:0-31892 GCA_036309425.1 Agathobacter sp. | reverse complement strand
CATCGATTCTTCTGACATCTAAAAGAATATAATCTGAGTCAGCTTCCATAAGCTCTAAGCCTTCCTGCATCGAAACCTGCTGAAAATCAATCTGTTTATTTGTATCTTTCATAGCATCTTCCTTTCCACATCCGGTCAACATAATCAAAAGTACAATGCATATTATCAGTCTTTTTCTCAAAAAACATACCTCCACTAACAACTACAACTTTAGCGTTTTATTTTTTGACTTTCTTTCCCATAATAGATAAGCAACAAAAACCATAACTCCTGTTACAAGCCAGCAAACCGGATCGGTCCAGCAAACACCCGAATAGCCAAATGGTTTTGAAACAATTTTTATAACGGATACTCTGCTTACAAGTTCAACGATTCCGCAAAGCATAGGAACTAATGCCTGGTTAAGACCTTGCATTCCATTACGGTAGACGAAAATCATTGCAAGTGGCATCATACAAATGCTAGCTTTAAGAAGGTACTCTGTTGCATAACCCATTGTTGTGTCTGATGGATTTTTGATAAAGAGTCCAATCATTGCAGGACCGCAAAGAATACTTATAGCCGCGCCCGCAACTCCTACTACGAAGCATAATATTAAAGCTACTTTCATTCCTTTGTATATCCTATCCATTTTTCCAGCACCAAGGTTTTGCCCACAGAAGGTTGCAGCTGTTGTTCCAAGAGATGGCATTGTCTGTGTTGTAAGGTTTATAACCTTTGAGGCTGCTGTGTATGCAGCAACAACACTTGAGCCGAAGACATTGATTGCAGATTGTAAAATCATAGTTCCAATTGCTGTGATTGAGTAGTTGATAGCCATAGGAATTCCCAGACTTAAAAGTTTTACACAACCAGAAAAATCATTATAAAAGTCGTTTCTCTTTATTCTTATGATAGGGAACTTTGCATACATGTAGAAAAAGCAAAGTAATGCTGAAACTCCCTGACCAATAACAGTTGCATAAGCAGCTCCAGCTGTACCAAGTCCTGCATAGACGATTAAAACGATATCTAAAATGATATTGAGGGCAGACGCAAGGAATAAAAAGTAAAGGGGAGTTTTGCTATCGCCCATTCCGCGTAAAATACCGGCTTCAACATTGTATACCATTGTAAGAAATAAGCCGCCGAAAATTACTTTAATATATGAGTCAGCCATATCAAGGATATTTTCCGGAGTATTTAATAACATAAGAAAATTTTTTGAAAATATGGTTGTAGGTATCGATAATATAGCTGAAACAATAATTGTAAGAATGATAATTAAGGCAACATAATGTCTTAAGAGTTTATGATTTCCTGCACCGAAAGCCTGGGCTATCATTACTCCGAATCCTTGTGCTATTCCGTTGGCAAATCCTATTACAAGAAACATCAGGCATCCAGTAGTACCTACTGCGGCAAGTGCTTCTTCACCGAGATATCGCCCGACAATTACAGTATCTACTACATTATATAATTGTTGAAAAAGGTTTCCTATTAAAATTGGAATTGAAAACCAGATAAAAATTTTGAGTGGGCTTCCCACGGTTAAATCTTTTGTCATCTTTTCACCTCAAAATTGTTATTGTTTATAAAGTTCATGTCTCTTTATATTAGGAATTATATCCTAGATTTGCAATGCTTTTTCTTCCGAAGTATTTGACTTTTTTTCCGAAGTTTATAATAATTAAAATATGAATTTTGAGATACATTATTGTGATTTTCATAAAGTGAATCCTATTCGTGATAAGATTGACAGACCAACAGGAAGTGGTGATTATCTTATTCTTCATTTCCTTACTCCAATGGTATTAAATCAAATGGGAGAATATATAAATGTACAATCAGGAGGGTGCATACTTTTTACTCCTAATATGCCACAGCAGTATCAGGCAATAAATCGATTCGTGAATAGTTATATACATTTTGAGCTTGATAATCCTTCTATCTTTGATGAACTTGATATACCAAAAAACAAGATTTTTTATCCGACGATTTCAGACAAGATAGATTTATGTTTTCGACAGCTGCATATTGAAAATATTGAAAAAAACCTTCATTATGAGAAAGCTATTAATCTTTTAATGGAGGGGCTGTTCGTTGAAATTTCAAGGCAGATTCATAGAAATATTGACCATAGTCAAATCGATACTGATTTATATGAGAATTTCAGACATGCAAGAATTGAAATATTGTCCCATCCAGAGAGAAACTGGAATACTTCTAGTATGTCAATGCTTACAAATATGGGGACAAGTCAGTTTTACAGTTATTATAAGAAGTTTTTTGGAAGTTCACCTAAATCAGAGCTTTTGGATGTCAGATTGGAAAGGGCAAAATATCTGCTCAAGACAGAAAGTACTTCTATAGCCGATGTGGCTATAGAAAGTGGATTTAATAATCTGTCTCATTTTACAAGATATTTTAAAAAAGCCTTTGGTGTTTCTCCGACACAATTTAGAGAAGAATAAAAAATATTATAGAAGCTCAAGAATGGAATCAAATAGAGTTTCATTCTGCAAAATAACAAGGGCCAGTTTATTCTTTCCGCGACTTAAGCCGTGAAAAAGGTTTCTTACGCTTGAATCCTTGTCTTTTATTTTAATTTTTGATACTAACATGCCTGATTCATTGTAGAAAATAGAATTATCTATTAGCATTACAACATTAGATAATTCTTTACAGGTAGCTTCTTCAACATTAAGAACATTCGAAGAAAATCTGGTAAAGTTATCTATCTGTGAATCCTGTATATATGTATATCCATTCGACATAAAGCTACTTAATATATTAGTAGCTTCGCTCTTATTATTTGCATATGCCAAATTTACAGATGAAAATTCCATATGATACTTGTGTCTTGCTGGCATCATAAGAGAACCAATAAAAGCTGATAGTTCACTGTTTACCCTTATGCGGTTTGTAAGCTTGTATTTTATTAAATCAGGTATTGCTTCTATGAGGTAATTTCCTGTATTTTGAATTTCAGAGGCTGCTATTTCTTCTTCTCGGTCATATGAGAATATTATTGGTATTTGCTTCAATTTAGAAGTATCATAAATTAACTTAAGAAACATTTGGCTTATTCTGTGACCTTCATCTACAAGAATTGCATGGTAATCCTCTAAATTTAATTCTTCAATATTCATAAAGTTGCAACTGTAAAAATCAATTCTTTTTAGACGTAAATCTATAAGCTCAAGTTCTTTAGGACCAGATCCAAAGTGTAAAACACATATTTTATTGTTTTTAGATAGTTTTAAAGCTATATCATATAGTAAAATTGTTTTTCCAGTACCGGGAAGACCTGTAAAACCAACATGGCAGCATGGATTTTCAGCTATTTTTTTTAGAATTCTGTTTTCGATATCACGCTGCTGAGATGTAAGGAAATACTCTCTTTTTAGAAATCGTTCAGGATCAGTTAATGGGGAAATAAGGAATTTATCTTCTTTAAATAATTCCTCTATATCACCATCATAAATATCTGTACATTTTGTCAGATCATTGTACAGGTTTTCAAAATTGGTATCAATAAGCTTCTCAGTATTAGTCAGTCGAACAAGACGGTTTTGTTCACTGATATATGTGTATGAATATATAGTTCTACCAAGAGTGGTAAGATAGTGTCTGTTCTGTAATAACTGTTTTTGTATAGCATGATCTGATACATTATCGCTTTTTATCTCTATGTTTATTACATTTTCAGATGTTATCAAAAGAAGGTCAAATTCCTTACCAAGCTTTGGTAGTTGAAACGAATAGTAAAATTTGTAGTTAATTGCATTAGAATCAGAGAGTAATAAGGAATCAATTAGTTTTCTGATTCCTATTATCTCCCATTCTTTTATATTCAAATAACGATTTCTACCCGACATATGCCTTTCTAAAGTTTTAAGAGAGGTGGTATTGGGTATTCTTGTAAGGGTATAAATATTAATAGGTTTCATATTATTTACCTGCTTGTAAAATGATAAAAAAAGGTGACATCATTTGTTCTGATATCACCTTGTGTTAATATGTTATTTTAAACTTTTGTATAACGCGTTCATAATTTGCAATTCTGAAAACGGTTTTTGAATGAATTCTCTTGCACCTAACTTGAGGGTCTCCATTAATACTTCCTTTGTACCAATTGAAGAAACAATTACAACTTTTGCTGATGGATCAAATTCAATTATTTCTTTTAATGCATCCTTTCCATCAACAACAGGCATTATTAAATCAAGAAATATCATATCCGGATGTTTTTCTTTGTAAATATCAATTGCTTCCTGTCCATTAGTAGCTTGAAATGTAACAGGATTTCCAACCATATGTATTACATCTTCTAACTGTTTTCTTGCAAGAGCCGAGTCGTCACATATCATAATTTTTGCATTATTAATATCCATAGGCACCAACTTCTCTTTATTTATTTTGTAAAGTGATTTTTTTTTATTATTTATTTTATCATGTTTTCGAGAAGTTATCTATAGATATTTAATATAAAAATTAAAGAATTTCTACATTTTAGTTGCCTGCGCTCTCATAAACCGAAGTACCTTTATTAAATAAAGCATAAGCTAATATCCAAAAGAGGACTGCGATGCCACATTCGGCTGCAATTACTCCTGCACCTTTTATTATGAGCTCTTCCTGCATGCCAAGGAAATAGCTGGCAGGAAGAAATGCTACAAATGCAAATGGGATTACCCAGGTTATTATGAATCGTACTATTTTTGAGTAAATCTGTGTTGGATATTTTGCAAATTCAGCCATTTCATACGCAAACTGCAGGAATGGTCCGCTTATTTTTACCCAGAATGCAATTGATGCAAAAAACAGCTTGATGGATGTATAAATCACAGCACCAGCTAAAACTGACACAATAAATAAAGCGATATTGGCAGGAGTTATCTCAACAATTCCAAGCGATAGACTTCGTACAACAAGAATTGTTCCAACCAAAAGCTCACCTATTGCATCTGGCTGTAACTTTTCGCTGATTACCTGGAAAAAAACATTCATAGGTCTTAGCATATATCGGTCAAAGTCACCATTTATAACTAAGCGCCAGGCTACCAGCCAGATATTGTCTGTAAATAAATGGTCGATTCCACGAGGTATCTGGGCAAAACCATATATAAAAATAAGCTGGTCAAGACTCCAGCCTTTTAGATTTGGAATCTGCCTGAATACCAGATACAGGAAGGCTATTCCAAGTATCTGTGTCAGGAAAAAACCTAAAAGTCCCATGAGAAAGTCTACTTTTGACTGAAGTATCACCTTAAAAAACTGAGATATCAGTACTTTGTAGAGTCTCATATATCTTTTTAATGTATTAATCATTTCTAGCCTCCTAATACAACAAGTCGTTTTGTCACTTTTTTCCAGATAAGATTACCTAAAACATATAGTAATACTATCCAGACTGCCTGTCTTAACAGGACAAAGCCAAGCTCTGCTCCGCTGTATTTCCCAAGATAAATCATAACCGGTGTGTAAACCATTGATGAAAATGGCAGAAAATCAAAGATTCTCTGAACAAGCGGTGGAAAGAAGCTAAGTGGAATGAGCTGTCCGGTAAGGAAACTCAAAAGTGCTTCTTTGGCCATGAGCATTCCAAATATATATGTAGTGAAAAATGCAACCATTCCGAAGCAGAAGTCAAATAATACACATATGAAAAAGCTCATGATACAGCTTATTAGGAACAAAATAATATTGCAAATACTTGTTACAGGTAAATGAAGTACGGTAACCTTATATATTTCAAGTCCTATCCAGATGAATACTCCAGGTGATAAGAATCGATAAATTACCTGTCCGAATGCCCTTGCAATAAGACTCATCCGGTAATCGATAGGTTTTATAAGGTTCATGGCTACTGTACCTTTTACAACATCGTCACTTACCCAGTCAGATATTGTAATCATTACAAGCGAGCTTGTAACATACACCATAAATATATAAATAATCATTTCATCGCGTGAAAGTCCGCCAAGTGTGGCGTTATCTGAACTTCCGTAAATGGCCATCCACAGAAAATACTGGATGAATGAGCCAAACATACTGATGAAAATGAAAAGATAGAATGCCCCCTTGTACGCTAAATTGCGCTTTAATTCATTTAGAGCGAAGGGCATGTAAATTTTGAGTCTTTTCTTCATTGTTATACGCCTTCCTTGTAAATTGCCTTAACTATTTCTGCAAGCTCTGTTTCCTGAATCTGAATATCTTTTACATCTGTAAGCTCCATGACAGCATTCATAATCTGTGGAACCTGAACCTTGTGTTTGTCAAAGGTCACTGTAAATACATTATTGCTCATATCCATGAATGTCTCACAATTATCAAGCTTAAATGAGCCAAGTGCTGCAGGATTTTTCACTTCCATTGATACTTTTCTGTTAGTACCATATGTATCTTTAAGCTGGGAAAGAGAGCCGTCATAAATCTTCTTTCCTTCATCAATCATGATTATTCTGCTACAAAGCTCCTCAATGTCACCTATGTCGTGAGTGGTAAGGATTACTGTTGTATTGTATTTTTCATTTATAACCTTGATGGCTTCCCGAATATTATCCTTAACCACCAGATCAAGTCCTATGGTTGGCTCATCAAGATATAAAACCTTTGGATTATGGAGTAATGCTGCCCCAAGGTCTGCCCTCATTCGCTGGCCTAATGATAATGTTCTTACAGGTCTGTCGAAAAATTCGTTGAGCGCTAACACATCATTTAAAAACTTCATGCGCTCTTCGTAGTCACTGTCAGAGACATTATAGATTTCCTTTAAGATAGTGAAGGATTCGCTAAGTGGTAAGTCCCACCATAGCTGTGTTCTCTGGCCGAATACTACTCCTATATTCTGGGCATTTTCCTTTCTCTTCTTACTTGGATTAATACCATTTATAAGGCATTCACCTCTTGTTGGAGTTAAAATTCCGGTCATCATCTTAATGGTGGTTGATTTTCCAGCACCATTGCTTCCGATGTAACCAACTATTTCTCCGTCATTTATAGTAAAAGATATATTTTTTACGGCTTCTTTTACGACTTTTTCATTAGAAAAAAGTCCTTTAATTGCCCCTTTAAGTCCAGGGTATTTCTTTGCGGATACGAAATCCTTACTAATGTTTTTAACCTCAATCATCTATTCTTCCCTCCCTATTGTTGTCTGTGATTGGTTAGTTAATTCTGTTGTCCTCGTCTCTCTTGTTATTCTTCATGGCTAATTTCTCCTTCCGTAAATTTTCTATTCATCTGATGACGAAGTTTTCTATTTGCAACTGAATCAAATATGATTGAAAAATCATAATCGTCAGGATAAAGCTCATCAGCAGCTACCCATAGCTTAATTCTCTTGTGGTTAATGTAAATCTTTTTGTTTGGCAGCTGAACTCTCAATATTCCTTTATCATCGGCTTTTTTGCATACTATGGCGATTTTCCTGTCCGGATAAATCATTACACTGTCGCCGACGTTAAAGGATTTGGCACGAATATTGCCGTCCTCTTTTTGTATTTTTTTCTTTGTTATCCTGTGCCCTGCTTTTTGATGTCCTGAGGATGTAAAATCGGTTTTTTGTATTTTTGAAGAATTTTTAAAGTCCTCTGCATCCGATGACGGCAGGTGCTTTTTATAGTTATTACCATAAGCCGCTATTGCAGCATTGGTTAACATCTCTTTTGACATGCCAAGTCTTTTGGCTATTGAAAAGGCACAGCTTTCACCAGACTGACCAATTATCAGTTTGTAAAGTGGTGCTAAAGTATCCTTGTCAAAATCCATTCTGGCATTAATTATTCCATCCTCATCTTCTCCGAACTGCTTTACTTCCGGATAATGGGTGGTTACCAAAAACAGACAATTGCTTGATTTTAGTTCCTTTAATATAGCAATTGCAATTCCTGCACCTTCGGCCGGATCTGTTCCGGAGCCTAGTTCATCGAGAATTACAAGGCTTTCCTCTGAGACCTGGTCTACTATATTTAGAATATTCTTAAGATGAGCCGAAAAAGTTGATAAATTATCAGATAAACTCTGACCATCTCCGATGTCACAGAAAATATTGGAATTCATACATATGTCAGCTTCCTGACATGGTACATGAAGTCCACATTGAGCCATAAGACAAAGGAGTCCAACTGTTTTTATTGTTACAGTTTTACCCCCGGTATTTGGTCCTGTGATTATAAGACCTTTTGCATTATCTCCTATATGAAAATCGAGTGGGACACAGCTGGCCTGATCCAGGAGCGGATGACGAGCCTCTGATAATCTGATAATTCTGTCTGTGTTTATATATGGCTCAATTCCATTGTAATCTATACTTAATTTTCCTTTAGAAAATGCAAAATCGAGCTTTTCTATTGTTCTTATGTTATCAAGAATAGCCTGTTCTTTATCAAGAATGGCCGCAGTAAGAACATAACATATGCGAAGTACTTCATTTTCCTCTTCAATCTTAAGAAGTGAAATATCATCATAGTATTTTCCAGCTGCAGCAGGTTCGATGAAGAAGGTACTTCCAGTTGAAGATTTGTCCATTACTTTTCCATCAATTTTAGGTCGATACTCCGATTTTACAGGAAGGCAAAGATGGCCATTTCGTTCTACAACGAAGGCTTCAGACATATATTTTCTGTTGCTTCGAATCATCTGATTAACCTTGTCTTTCATTTTTGTATCAAGATTGTCTAATTCTTTTCTAATAGAACTAAGCTGTTTACTTGCAAAATCATCAACTTTTCCTGCACGAATCTGCATCTGAAGCTGTTCGATTACCTCGTCGCAGGAATCAAGATTCTCATCGTAGTAAGCAAGTGAAAAAGCAAAATCTTTACAGCGGTTCAAATAAGTTTTAAGTCGTCTTACTGCTACGAGCATCACTCCAATGCTTTCTAAATCCTCAGGACTAAGTCGTCCTTCCTTGTCAGCAGTCTTTAAAAGCTCTGAAATTCCATACATGGATGGAATTGGTGGTGTCCCACACTTCTCAATCATTTGGCGAGCCTGACTAGTCTGAGTCTGCATTGACATAAGTAACGATTCATCATAATAAGGCTCTATATTTTTAATTTGTTCTTTTACAGCATCTGTAACGGCATTGTCAGCCCAAAGTGTTTTTATCTTATCAAATTCAAGAATGTTTTCTGTTCTATTCATAATAATTTCCTTTCAAAACCTATATAAAGAAAATTTACGAAAACTTCACAAGCACAAAAAAATACAGCTATCCCAATATGGTTCAGCTGTATTTAATCCTTATACATATAAAAAGAGCATGACATCTGCCATGCTCAAAATTGTACATATATTGTGAAGCATATTGCAAATCAATAAGGGCATAAACATCCAAAAAGGGTGTTCGTGCAAAACTATTCAGTTACTTCCTCAATTAAATTTGCAATTAACATAAAACCCATCCTCTTTTCTTAAGATATTAATAGACTAGCACACTGAAGTAGGTATGTCAAACATTTTTTATGTTCAAAACTTATCGTTCAAATTTTAAATGAATGCCCTTATAAATTTGTTTTTAGGCGTATTTTGTTTTCGTACATCAAGCTATCTGCAATTGAAATTGAATAATCAATTTGCTCTCTTGTTAATTTTTCGCATATTGTAAAGCCGTGGGCGATTTGAATTTCAAATGGATATTTTTTAATCTTATTAATTTCAACAATACTATCAAAAAATAAATCGTTCCCATTTTTATAATTATCTTTCAAATTTCCGCCTTCCATAAGAACTGCAAATTCATCTCCACCAATTCTATAGGTCTCACCATATAATCCAAAACTGTTTTTGATAATATCTGCGGCAGCTTGTATGAGCTTATCGCCAAATTCATGACCTTGTTTATCATTAACATTTTTTAAATTATTTACATCAAAATATATTATTCCTATTTCCTTTACGTCTGAAGAAGGGGCCTTTTGAATATATTCATCAATTTTTTCCATGTATGCGGTTCTGTTGCCTATACCAGTTAGTCCGTCTGAATATGCAAGGTTACTTATAAAATCATATTCTAGCCCCTGTACAATCAGGCGGTATGTTTTTAGCTGGCTGCTTAAAGACCAAAATATACATAGAAGTAACATGCCAATTCTGATAAGTCCGGCTCTGTCGATTTTATCAGAATTGTAAGTCCGTATTGCTTCAAAAACTGCTAAACACCATAAAGAAGAAATTCCCAAAAATTGTAAAGTATTGTTTAATAGTAGATTTTTTTCTTTTATACTTTTAATAAATGATGATAAAACCCATATAAATAAGCTGATATCGGTAATTATCATTAATATTACAGCTAAATTTAGCATATGATGCATATCGCCTAGATTGAAAATGTGTACTGTTATACATAATAAAATATAAAAAACATTAACATAGCCTAGTATTCTCATTATTGGGTTTTTTAAAATATTGTGTTCACAATCCATATATATGAGAAGTGGAACTGAGTCAATTATCATAATTATATTGTCTACAAGTTGAATTATTCTCATATCTGAAACACAAAATTGAAGCATATTTGTTTCAATTAAGCACCATATTCCG
Organism: Agathobacter sp.; assembly: GCA_036309425.1. Lineage (GTDB taxonomy): Bacteria > Bacillota > Clostridia > Lachnospirales > Lachnospiraceae > Roseburia. The sequence goes on along the minus strand of JAXJTU010000006.1, from coordinate 21,359 downwards.
GTCAATAATGCAAATAAACCTATCCAAAATAAACTGTGGTCTGTTCTTGCACGTCCATATGAGGGAAGAAAATTAAGTACGATCAATGTAAGTCCTATTAGAATTAGTAATAAGCTAACAATAATTTGTATCAGATTTTTTGAAAATAAATCAAGTATAATTTCAGCTTTATCACCAAGCATGAGGGAATCTATAGTAATTGCATTGTCGTCATAAACCACCTTTATTTGCAATTCCAAGCATTGACCAGAATAGTTTGAGTCAATTGTTAATATATTCCATAGATTACCTGGAGAATCATTATACCATTTTGAGTCAAATACGGTTGTTTCATATAATTTTTCACCCTCAACATAAACTGATGTGTATACATCTTTGGAACGATATATCAAATTAATATCATGATTAATTTCTGGCAACTGATAGTATATGGACATAATATTATTATCTTGTCCAATATGTTTTCCCAGTTCATTTACATCAACTGGTGTTTTCCCAGATTTATCTAATGTCCATTTATTGGTAATATCGATATATTTAATACTTGTTTCTTCGTCGTTTGGTATTTTTGCAGAAAATTTTATTAATACAAAAATGATTAATATTGAAAATAAACTAAGTATGTATAAAAATCGAATATTAAATTGATTTTTATCCAAATTTGATCCTCTTTTAGTTTTAAAAGTTCTCATATTTTCCCCCTCAAAATTATTCAGAACTATTAGTACTATTATCTCACAAAAACTATTTTTATACAAGAATTTATATTTTATTATTAAAGGATTATTAAAGGCATATACGAAAAAAGGAGCATTATTATGCTCCTTTAAAAAAGTTATTATTATAATATATCAATATATTCGCCAGAAAGAGCTTTATTCATGCTTCGTACAGCACAAAACTTTCCACACATTGAACATGTGTCGCTATGATCTTCTTCTGGACTTCTTGAATCTCTGATTGCCTTTGCTGTTTCTGGATCAAGTGCACATTCAAATTGTGCATCCCAATCAAGAGCTCTTCTAGCATCAGCCATTTTATCATCAATGTCTCTTGCATGAGGAATTCCTTTTGCAATATCGGCAGCATGTGCAGCTATTTTAGATGCAATAATTCCTTGTTTTACATCATCAACATTTGGAAGAGCAAGGTGCTCTGCAGGAGTTACATAACAGAGGAATGCGGCTCCGTTCATTGCAGCAACTGCACCACCAATTGCTGCTGTAATGTGGTCATAACCAGGTGCTATATCGGTTACGAGAGGTCCTAACACATAAAATGGTGCCCCCATACAGATTGTCTGTTGAACTTTCATATTTGCTGCAACCTGATCGAGTGGAACATGACCTGGACCTTCTACCATTACCTGTACATTATGATCCCATGCTCTCTTTGTAAGCTCTCCAAGTCTTACAAGCTCTTCTATCTGACATACATCAGTTGCATCTGCAAGACATCCTGGTCTGCAGGCGTCTCCAAGAGATACTGTAACATCATGTTTTTCGCAGATATCAAGAATTTCATCATAATATTCATAGAAAGGATTCTCTTCACCTGTCATTGACATCCAGGCAAAAACCAGAGAACCTCCACGGCTTACGATGTTCATTTTTCTTTTATGTTTTTTGATTTGTTCAATGGTTTTTCTTGTAATTCCGCAATGAAGTGTAACAAAATCAACACCATCTTCGGCATGTAGTCTTACTACATCAATAAAATCTTTTGCTGTAAGAGTAGCAAGATCTCTCTGATAATGAATTACACTGTCATAAACTGGAACTGTTCCAATCATTGCCGGACATTCTGAAGTAAGCTTTTGTCTAAAAGGCTGAGTGTTTCCATGGCTTGATAAGTCCATTATTGCTTCTGCACCCATATCAACGGCACTCATTACTTTTTGCATTTCAATGTTGTAGTCTTTACAATCTCTTGAAACACCAAGATTAACATTAATTTTAGTGCGAAGCATGCTTCCAATTCCTTCTGGATTAAGGCTTTTATGATTTTTATTTGCTGGAATTGCAACTTGTCCTTTTGCAACTAGTTCCATAAGGGCATTTACATCCATGTTTTCTTTTTTGGCTACAGTTTCAATTTCTTTTGTTATGATGCCTTTTCTTGCTGCATCCATCTGTGTTGTGTAATTCATTTTTTTCTCCATTCTAATTTATCATCTATACTCACCACTTAAATAAGAGGGAGTTTTCTCCAACTGGATATAAAAAACAGATATGCCCAAAATAGACATATCTGTAAAGTTCGCCTTTAAATATATCCCTACGTTGGCATTATCCAAATCAGGTTATGGGTCTAGACTTATGGTCTACTCTCAGCCGGTTATACCAGCTCCCCTTTTTATTTATAATTATTCAGTTAGTATATTAATACAGTTTTTTCTAAAAGGCAACACGAATTTAATAAAAAATAATTTATTGAGCTTTTAATACTTTAATTTCGTTATCTAAGTCAATAAGCTGCTGCATTTGCTCATATTCAAATTCTTCATCATCTCTATGTTTCTCGAAGTATAATTTTCCGATTTCAGCATATAAAACCTTCATATCGTATTCTTTTGATTTTATATCTATTTTTTCTTTTGCAGAATCTTTTGCATCTTTAGCTGCCTGTGTTAATTCTTTTGCAGTTTTTGATGTTTCCTTACCTACTGAAATAACTGCTTCCTCAATTTTTTCTAATAATTCACTCATTGTCTTCTCCTCCTATTTGTTTAACATGTTTATGTGATGTAATAATAATACCCAATTAGTAATTATTCTTAAATGAATTTTAATGCGAATTAAAGATTGTTATATGTATAGATTTATCAAAATAATAATATTTAATTCGTTTTTCCTATAATATTTCCATTTCTATCACCCCACGAGATAGAATTAAATTCTTTTTCTAATTTAGAAATAATTTGTTTTTCGTATTGTTCAAATCTTGGAATTTGTATTTTTTGTATTTGAATTAATGCATCATTATCGGAAATTCTTACGCGATGGTCAATAAATCCTAGTGAGTATAAAAACTCCTCTGCATTTTCGACTTTTTTCAATATTTCATGAGTGATTTCTTCTGTTGTATGGATGCGAGTTGCCAGACATGAGTATGCTGGTTTGTCCCATGTTGGTAGTCCGACTATTTTTGAAAGTTTCCTTATTTCTTCTTTAGTTAAATTACACATTTTAAGTGGTGATTTTATATTCATTTCCTCTAAAACTTTCATTCCAGGTCTGTCTTCGGCTTTGTCTGAAGCATTTGTCCCATCTATTATTACATTATATCCATCGATATGTGCTGCTTTTTTTAGTTCTGAAAAAAGTATTTTTTTGCAATAATAGCATCTTAATTTATCGTTATTTCTTACATTTTCATCTGAAAGAATATCAGCTTCTATTATTTTTAGAGGAACTTTTATTTTCTTTGAAAGTTTAAGTACATTATCAAATTCAAATTGTGGTTGAAATTGTGTTTTAATAAAATATGCAGTGATATCCGCCCCTGATTCTTTAGCAACATGGAGTAGATATGCTGAGTCTACACCACCAGAAAATGCAAGTGCTACTTTTGGATTTTCTTTAAAAAAATCTTGTAAATTCATATTATTATTCTCTTTCTGAAGAAGTAATTAACATTGCTCTTAGTATTCCTGATAAACCGTAGTCTCTTTTGCCAGAGCCTAATCCTATTTTATCTATTGTAAATATTTCAGGAAGTTTATCGGTAGTGCGCAAGGCGGCAACGATTGCGGCACCAGTTGGGGTGACAAGCTCGCCATCTATATTTATTAGTTTAAGACTAATTTGGTGTGCTGTCACTATATTTGATACTGCTGGGACTGGAATTGGAAGAATTCCATGTTGACATCTGACATTTCCATGTCCTTCACATAAGTAAGGAACTATGACTTCGTCTATTTCAAGATTGTCTATACAGTATGCAACTGAAATGATATCAACTATTGAATCAACTGCACCAACCTCATGAAAGTGTACCTCGTCAAATGATTCTCCATGGGCTTTTGCTTCGGCATGAGCGATTATTTCAAAGATTCTAATTGCTATGCGCTTAGCATTTTCTGTTAGTGTAGAGTTTGATATTATTTCTTTTATTTCATTGAAGCATCTATGTTCATGATGATGCTTATTATGTTCATGATGGTCTGTATTAGTATGCTCATGATGGTGCTTATTATGTTCATGATGATGTATATTTGGACGTTCATTAATATGTGCATCATTATAATTTTGCTTATTTGTGTAATTATATAAATATGCCATATCATGGTCATGATTTTGATGCTCTTTATCTAAAATCACATCAAAATCGAGACAATCTAATCCTGATTTTTTAATACGTTGTATCTTTGTATTAAAACCTTGTACTGGAAGATTTTCTAATACCTGTAAAAGTCCAATCTGATCAGCTCCTAAATCAAGTAATGCAGCTACTGTCATGTCTCCGCTAATTCCAGAGAAACACTCCAAATATAATTTATTTTGCATTTGTTTTACCCTCCGAATAATTAGTAATTGACTGTCTGTTAATTTGAGAGGCAATATATCCAGCACCATATCCATTGTCTATATTTACTACTGCAATTCCATTTGCACATGAATTTATCATAGTAAGAAGTGCTGAAAGTCCATTAAAACTTGCACCATATCCAATTGATGTTGGAACAGCAATCACTGGACAACTTACTAATCCTCCTATTACACTTGCTAGTGCTCCTTCCATTCCTGCAACTGCTACAATACAGTTGGCAGATTGAAGTGTGTCAAGATTATCAAAAAGGCGATGAATTCCACTTACTCCTGCATCGAATATTGGAGTTACCTTTGAACCAAAAAATTCTGCTGTTTGAATTGCTTCTTTTGCAACAGGAATATCTGCTGTTCCAGCTGTACAAACGACAATATTTCCAATTAGTTTCTTGATTTTAGTGTCAATTTTTAATATTTGAGACTCTTCGTCGTAAGAAACTTCTGGCAAAACCTTTTTTACAGACATATATTGTTGCATTGTGGCTCGTGTACCGAGTACTTCTCCGTGTATCTCAAATAGTTTTTTATAAATATTTATGAGATAATCATCTTTTTTTCCACTACAAAAAACTACTTCTGGAAATCCTTGGCGTAGTTCTCTATGGCTGTCTAGCTTTGCATAACCTAATTCTTCAAAAGGTTGTCTTTTTATGAGTTTTTCTGCATCTTCTGTTGAAATATTATTATTTTTTACATCTTCTAATATTTGTTTTATATCCATGATTAACCTATATTTATGCTTTTATTGCCCAACGCATTTTAGTTGAGCGTGCTCGACCGTTTCGTCGGCATTCTTCTGCTGAAGGTCTAATTACGTCTTTTGATACTTCTGAGTAAATTCCTTCGCGTTGTAGTTGTTTGAATGATTGTTTTACTAATCGATCTTCGCCAGAGTGAAATGTAAGTATAGCAACTCGTCCACCTGGATTTAATATATTCGGTAATTTTTCTAAAAAAGAATATAGTACTTCAAATTCACTATTTACATCAATTCGAAGAGCCTGAAAAGTTCTTTGGCAGGATTTTTTTACTGCTTCATCTCGTTTGTCTTTTGGTAAGCGAATTAAGGCTTGAGATATTGCATTTCTTAATGCAGTGGTGGTGTCCATCGGGTCACCAGTTTTCATTTTGAAAAAGACTTTTTCTGCAATTTCTTCAGCATATGGTTCATCTGAATTTTCGATTAACATGCCAATAAATTCTTCTTCTGTTATATTGTGAAGTCTTTCAGCAGCACTTTCACCTTTTTGTGGATTCATTCGAAGATCTAGTGGGCCATCTATTTTATAAGAAAAACCGCGCTCAGGGTTATCAATCTGCATTGATGAAACCCCTAAATCTGCTAGTACAAAGTCAAATTTTCCAGCTTCTTTAGCAACCTGGTCTATATTTGCAAAATTAATAAGTTTTGGAGTAAAGATATCCTGTCCAAAACCTGCATTTCTAAGTCTCTCTATTGTTTTTGCCTGCTCGATGGGATCTACATCAAGACCATAAATATGACCTTTTCCAGAGAGCTGTTCAAGCATTTTTCTTGTATGTCCACCATAACCTAGAGTTGCATCTAAGCCTTTTTGTCCGGGTTTAATCTGCAAAAAATCAAGTATTTCCTGGACCATAATAGATATATGCATTCCAGCTGGAGTGCTTCCTTTTTCAATTACATGGGCTATTGTGTCTGCATATTTTTCTGGGTTATGTTCTTTGTATTTTTCTTCGAATTTTTTTGGATATTTTCCCGAATAGCGTACGCGCCTCTTGTGGGGAGTGGAGTTTGTTGTATTATCCATTTGTTTTTCTCCATTCTATTGCGTTTCTAATTATATATAATATAGCATATTATAGAAAAAAATCCCACATAAATGATTATTATTCATTTATGTGAGATTAATATTTATAAGCTTAAATTCCAGAGAATTTCCTGTAAAGAGTGAATTATATTATTTGAATCAATTACAATCAGATTTTCATCAGAATCTTTCACAATCTGAAGTCTGCTATTACATGCTTTTAGTATTTCGTTTATATAATTTACGTTTGATTCTTCGTTTAGATTAAGAAGCTGGGAAATAATTGTATACAATTCAGGCTTCTTATCTAGAATTTTTTGATTGATTTCTGCTACTACAGAAATACTTCTATTAATTGATGTTATTATTTCGTTTTTTGTATTATTTATTTTTATTTCGTTTGTTAATAGATTCTTTTTTGTAATAATTGAGTCATATGCAATACTAATGCAGTTTCCTAAAAACATTACTGGTATAGTTCCTTCTGCCTGGCATCCGAGTTGTTGATTGATTAATGAGGCATCAAGATGTATTGCAATATATGATCCGCCGTTTTCACCAATAGATAACTCGAAGCATGAAGTAAAATCGTAATGAGTTTCGTCTTTTTTATTAATTTCTGCAACTATTTGTTCGACAGACATATTAGGAATATTTGAGTTATTAGTATGTTCTAATATTGATTCTGTTGTATTTGATTCATCTAGTACAGGTTCATCTAGTATAGGTTCTTCTATTATTGGAGTTTCTTCGATTTCAGTTTTAATATTGGAAACTATTTCATCTTCGTTTTCAATATTATCGGTAGCTATTTGGATATCATCAACTGCAGGAACATCCTCAATAGCAGGGACGTCATCAACTACAGGAATGTCTTCAATAGCAGGAATATCCTCAACAGCAGGGACGTCCTCAACTACAGGAATGTCTTCAATAGCAGGAACATCCTCAATAGCAGGAATATCCTCAACAGCAGGGACATCCTCAATAGCAGGAACATCCTCAACAGCAGGGACATCCTCAACTACAGGAATGTCTTCAATAGCAGGGACATCCTCAATAGCAGGGACGTCATCAACTATAGGAATGTCTTCAATAGCAGGAATATCCTCAACAGCAGGGACGTCCTCAACTACAGGAATGTCTTCAATAGCAGGAATATCCTCAACAGCAGGGACATCCTCAACTACAGGAATGTCTTCAATAGCAGGAACATCCTCAACTACAGGAATATCTTCAATAGCAGGGACATCCTCAACTACAGGAATTTCTTCGATAACTGGAGTAGCATCAATATTTGGAATATCCTCAGCAATCGTATTATACATTATAGCTTGTGCTTCTTCATTATTAAAATTTTCTTTTGTAGATACAGATTCATCTATTATTTCTGGTACTGATACTGAATCAAGAAGATCAGATATTGCAGAAATATCAGTAAAATTATCCTCTGAATTTGCTTCTTTGACTTTAATTGAAATTTTTTCGAAATCCGACATATACTATCCCCTCTTTCTTTTTAATGTAAAAACCCATAAATGTTACTTAGATTTTACTACAATTGTTGGGGATTTTCAAGGGAAAATAGGACTATATTCCTACTTTCTTTGCGATTTTTAGCGCTTTATCAGGATAGTTTGTAATTATTGCATTTACTCCCATCTTGCAAGCATATTCCATTTGTTCAGTTGTATTTATAGTCCAAGCATTAACATCTATATTACAATTTTTGGCATTTATCATATATTTTGGATATTGTAAACTATGTCGTGATGGATGAATTGCATTTGCACCATATTTTTTTGCATAAATAGCCGTATCTATCATTCCATCAGAACATAGAAATCCTATATATGCATCAGGATTTAATTCATGAATTTTCGTACAGGAATAATGATTGAATGATGAATACAATACACGATCTTCAAGTTTATATTGTTTTGTAAGTGCTAGAAGTTTTTCCTCGATTTCTGGGTAGAAGAAAATTCCTGTTTTTAGTTCTACATTTATGGTCATATTTTTGGATGAGAAAAGTTCATAAACATCTTCGAGTAATGGGATTTCGGCATGTTTTACTTTGGTATATGTTGCATTATAGTTGTATTTTCTTAATTCTTTTAATGTGTAATCACGAACATATCCTTTACCATTACTTGTTCTGTCAATTTTTTCATCATGTATTACTACAATTTTGTTGTCTTTGGTAAGCTGTACATCTAATTCTATTCCATCTGCACCTTGTTCTATTGCTTTTTCAAAAGATATCATTGTATTTTCTGGTGCATATCCACTAGCTCCGCGATGTGCCCAAATAAGAGGCCTGTCTTTCTTTTTAAAATTTTTATGATTCATTATAAAACTCCTTTTATAAAAAGCGCCCAATATAATTTTGGGCGCTTTTGTAAGAAAAATTATTTGTCTGAAATTTCTGAATGTAATTCCTGAAGTGATTTAACTTCACAATTACCTTTCTTTTTAATTGTTGAAATTCCACTTATTGTAGCTTTTGCTGCAGCAATTGTTGTCATGTATGGAATCTTTTTCTTAATTGCAGCTTTTCTTAAATAGCTGTCGTCAGCCTGTCTTTCACTTCCGATTGGAGTATTGATAATTAAGTCAACTTCACCATTTAAGATGATATCCATCATGTTTGGTCTGCCTTCTTTAAGTTTCTTTACTTCCTCTGCTTTGATTCCATTATCAGTAAGAAGTTTGCATGTGTTTTTTGATGCTAAAATCTTGAAACCATTTTCTTCAAATGCTTTTGCAACTTCAACAACTTCTGCTTTGTCTTTATCACTTACTGAAATGAGAACTTTTCCTTCAAGTGGAAGTTTTGACTGAATTCCTTCCTGGGCTTTATAGAATGCCTCTCCCCAATATGGAGACAATCCAAGAACTTCACCTGTTGAACGCATTTCAGGTCCGAGCACAGGATCAACCTCCTGGAACATATTGAATGGAAATGCAGCCTCTTTTACTCCATAATATGGAATATTCTGTTCTTTTAGTGCTGGAACAGGTGATTCATTTCCAGTAAGTTCGGATGTTACTATATCAATTGCAAGTGGTACCATTCTGATGTTACAAACTTTTGAAACAAGTGGTACTGTACGAGATGCTCTTGGGTTTGCTTCAAGAACATATACCTTACCATCTTCAATAGCATACTGCATGTTCATTAGACCCTTTACATGCATTTCTTCTGCTATCTTTCTAGTATATTCTTTTATGGTCTTAACATTTTCTTCTGAAATATGGCGTGAAGGAATAATACATGCTGAATCACCTGAGTGTACTCCAGCAAGTTCAATATGTTCCATTACTGCTGGAACAAATGCGTGTGTTCCATCGCTGATTGCATCAGCTTCACATTCCATTGCATGGTTAAGGAAACGGTCAATTAATATTGGGCGATCAGGAGTTACGCCAACAGCTGCGTTCATGTATCCAACCATTGCTTCTGAATCATATACTACTTCCATTCCTCGACCACCAAGAACATATGAAGGACGTACCATTACTGGATATCCAATTTTCTCTGCAATTTCAACAGCTTCATCTACATTTACTGCCATTCCTGACTCTGGCATTGGAATCTCAAGCTTATCCATCATTGCACGGAATAAATCTCTATCCTCAGCAAGATCGATTACTGATGGTGCAGTTCCTAGAATCTTTACACCATTTTTCTCAAGGTCTGCAGCAAGGTTAAGTGGAGTTTGTCCACCGAACTGAGCAATAACACCAACTGGTTTTTCTTTTTCATATATGCTTAATACATCTTCAAGAGTAAGTGGCTCAAAGTATAATTTATCAGAAGTATCGTAATCTGTAGATACTGTTTCAGGGTTACAGTTTACAATGATAGTTTCAAATCCTAATTTTTTTAGTGCAAGTGAAGCATGTACACAACAGTAGTCAAATTCAATACCCTGACCTATTCTATTAGGACCTCCACCAAGAATCATTACTTTTGGTTTGCCAGAAGAAACTGGATTTTTATCTTCAGCATTGTATGTTGAATAGTAGTAGGCACTGTCTTTTGTTCCGCTAACATGTACTCCTTCCCATGCCTCAGTTATACCTAACTTAATTCTCTTGTTACGAATATCATCTTCTGAAATATCGAGAATCTGGCTAAGATATTTATCAGAAAAGCCGTCCATCTTTGCTTGAATGAGAGCAGAATCTTCTGGAAGATTTCCTTTACAAGCGATAAGTGCTTCTTCTTCTTCAACAAGTTCTTTCATCTGTTCAAGGAAATAATGTTTAACTTTTGTAATCTGGAAGATTTCTTCTGGTGTTGCACCTTTTCTAAGCGCTTCATAGATTATGAAATAACGCTCGCTAGATGGATATAAAAGCATATCAAGGAGCTCTTCTTTTGACTTGCTGTCAAAATCCTTTGCATGTCCGAGACCATAACGACCTGTTTCAAGGCTTCGTATAGCTTTTTGAAATGCCTCTTTGAAGTTTTTACCAATACTCATTACTTCACCAACGGCACGCATCTGAGTACCAAGTTTATCTTCTACACCTTTGAATTTTTCAAATGCCCAACGAGCAAATTTAATAACTACATAATCTCCATCAGGAACGTACTTGTCTAATGTACCATATTTTCCGCATGGTATATCTGCAAGTGTAAGACCAGACGCAAGCATAGCTGAAACAAGTGCGATTGGGAAACCTGTAGCTTTTGATGCAAGTGCTGATGAACGAGAAGTACGTGGATTAATTTCTATGATAATATCACGATCTGTAACTGGATCATGAGCCCATTGTACATTTGTACCACCAATTACTTCGATTGATTCAACGATTTTGTATGATTTCTCTTGTAATCTCTTTTGAACTTCCTCTGAAATTGTAAGCATTGGAGCAGAACAGAAAGAATCTCCTGTATGAACTCCAAGAGGATCAATATTTTCGATGAAACAAACTGTAATCATGTTGTTATCAGCGTCACGAACAACTTCAAGTTCTAATTCTTCCCAACCAAGAATTGACTCTTCAACAAGTACCTGGCCGACAAGACTGGCCTGAAGTCCTCTTGCACATACAGTTTTTAATTCTTCTACATTGTATACGAGTCCGCCTCCGGCACCGCCCATTGTATATGCTGGACGAAGTACTACTGGATAATGAAGTCTTTCCGCAATTTCCATTGCCTGTTCAACAGAATATGCAACTTCACTTCTGGCCATTTCAATTCCAAGGCTTTCCATAGTTCTTTTAAATTCGATTCTGTCTTCGCCTCTTTCAATGGCATCTACTTGTACACCAATAACTTTTACATTATATTTGTCAAGAATTCCTGCTTCAGATAATTCAGAACAAAGGTTAAGTCCTGATTGTCCGCCAAGGTTTGGAAGAATTGCATCTGGACGTTCTTTTGAAATAATTTGCTCTAAACGATTAATGTTAAGAGGTTCAATATAAGTTACATCAGCAATTTCCGGATCGGTCATGATTGTAGCAGGGTTTGAATTAACTAATACAATTTCATACCCTAAATTACGAAGTGCTTTACAAGCTTGTGTTCCGGAATAGTCAAATTCACAAGCCTGTCCAATAATGATTGGTCCTGATCCGATTATCAGTACCTTATGGATATCTTTTCTTTGAGCCATATCGATTCCCCTTTGTATAGTTATTCTTTTAACTTATATACTACCCAAAAATTGCCGTTTACACAATAAAAAAGTTAATTTTTTAAAGTATTTTCATATTCCTCTTTATATCTATAAAAAGTTGATTTGCTTATTTTAGTTTCAGAAAGTATTGATTTTACGGATTTTCCTTCTGATAACATGTTACAAACTTTCAAATATCTGTCAGTATTTAAAAAATCTTTTTTCTTTCGGCCTGCCCCTCTTGCATTGTGGACTGGCTCTGCATTTACTTGTGCATTTGCTAATTCTTCCTGTAAATTAATTATTTTTTCATCTCTTTGGGCTATTGATTGTTCTAGTTGATCTATTTTTCCACGATATGTTTGTATTCTTTCTAATAAATCATTATATTCTCTAGCTGCACGCCAGTTTTCAGTTATTCCTGCAAAGTATTCTATATTTGAGAGGTTGCTTATTATTCTTTTATTGTCTTCTAATACTTGCTTATATGTTATACTTTCTAAGTATTCATTCTTTTTTGCTTTTGCAATATTAGTTTGATTGAGTGCATCGAGACTTTCAAGCCACTCAATTCTTAATTTCATTTCTTTGTATGTATGTGAGTTTCTGAATAATTTATCTATTTCTTCTGGTGTTTTTATTGCTGTCATTGTCCTTATACCCCAAATTAATAATAATGATATAGTACCACCTTTTTCCAGTTGTATCAATTATTAATTACTGAAAATTCGGAAATTTTATTTTATTATTGTTTATATTGATATTAAAATATAAGACAAATAACTTAAATTTATTGATTTTAGAATATTTATAAAAATAGTGTTGTCAAAAAAATTAATAAATGGTATAATTCCTATTGTGAATATAATCGTAAAAAATATTATTTAATGATTATATTTCGAAAGGAGATAAAAAATGAGTTTATTAGATGGAATTTTAGATAAAATGCAGCTTAATGCAGATTATGATGATGAAGAATATGATGTATACGATGAAGATGAATATGAAGATGAGGGGTTTGGTGAATCATTATTCGGAAAAATCTTTGGTAATAAAGAAAAGAAAGAAGTAGAGACGAAAAAAGCTGAGCCTAATGATCGTGTTGAAAAAAAGGTTATCAGAAGTGAGTCACGCAGGGAACAGAGTGGATTTTGGTCTGTTAAGGGATCTAAGAATAGAAATGGTGCCAATGAAGTTTGTATTATTGCTCCAAAGTCTTATAGTGAGGTGGCAGAAATCGTTGATACATTATTATCATCAAAAGTTGTCGTTCTTAATATAGAAGGAATTAGTCTTGATGAGGCTCAAAGAATTACCGATTTTGTATTTGGCGCTGTATATGCTATGGGTGGTACAAACTTCCAGATATCTTCAAATATTTTTGTATGCGCACCTTCTGGAAATGATATTTATGATGGTGTAAATGATGAAGATACATATTCAACAGATTTAACCGGACTTCGTAAAGTAAATTAGTAAATTGGCAAAAAATCTCTCATTTTTATTATTGAGAGATTTTTTTGAATCCATGATTATAATAATAACTTTGTTATTACATAGATATTTTGCTTTAATAATTAATAAATAATACGAATTATTATCATTTATTAATTTTTAAATTCAGGAATATTATTAGTGAGCAGAAATGACAAATATTAAAACTGAAAATTATAAATTTTTTAAACATGAGAAATGCGAATTCTTTCCATGCCATGAAGGAATAACTGAAAAAGATTTTAACTGCCTATTTTGTTATTGCCCTCTATATATGCTTGGAAATAAATGTGGGGGGAATTTTGTTTATTTGGATAATGGAATCAAATCATGTGAGAATTGTACTTTTCCGCATGAAGCAAAAAATTATGATTTAATGGTTTCAAAATATTCAATAATTGCTGAAAATATGAAACAAATTTAGGAGTGCTTAGTTTGAAAATAAAATTAGATGTATCGCTTGGTAATAAAGATTTCGAAAGTATTATTCGTAAATATCATTTTCGTACAATTGATTTTGATGATTTAAAGGCTTTATATCGTGCTATTTTTCCTCTTATTGATTCCTATGCATATTATAATTATAATTTTGCGGATCCGGAAATTGATTATGCGGAATATGTATCATGTTTTATAACATTAGGAAATAGCGTTGATAAAATACAGACTGTTTATATGGATAAAGAATTGATTATGGAGTCATATATGATTGACTGCCTGGCTTCAGAATTATTAGTAAAAGCTTATAAGCAATTTGTTAAATATATTGAGGAGAATAGCGGAAAATTTGTTTTAAAACTCGATTTTCTTGGGGATAAATATCCTGTTGAAATGGTTTCTAAGCTTTATGAACAGGACAAGCCAGAAAATATTAGTTATAATTCGTGCTATCAGTTATCACCAAGTAAGACAGTTACAATTCTTCTACCTTTGTCGGAACATAAACCTGAAAATAATGTTTGTAACACATGTTATTTATGTAAAAACATGAATTGTACTATAAGGGAAAATCCTTCTGTCAATCAAAAAGCCAAACAAAATCCTACATATGGAAATATGGCCATATTTGGCCTCTAGAACGGATTTTTATATTTTGGCAGTGTTTGTTTTGGCTGCGACACCTTGAATCATTCCTAGGCGGCCTGAAATGGCGCTGGTGATAGATGTCGGCGCATCAATTACTACACTTATGATTGAAACAGATTTTTTTTCATAAGGTAAGCCCATTCGTCCAATAATATATTCGGCATATGAATGCAAAATTTCGTTAACTTTTTCTGCTGCATTTCTATCATAAATTATTATACTAATTACAGCTATACGATTATCCATAGTATTAATCTCTTCTTTCATTTATTCTCTATTACTATTTTTTCCAGCTCATTTGTTAATTGTTTTCTTAATTGGTCTTTGTAATTATCCAATTTCTCAGTATATTTATGATTATACACTTTTCTAATAGCTTGAGGAGTTAGATTTTCATTAATATTTGATGAATATTTTTTTATGATTCGTTGGACCGATCTAATACTTAATCTAGTACGTACTCCCCGTGAAGAAATAAATAGTGCTCTTAAACTATCATCGTATGATTGACGTTCTTCTTCAATATATTTTTGAAGGTTTTTTTTGGTTGTTTCGTTAATAAATAATTTACCAGATTGGGAATGTACAACGTTATCTTTGAAATTTATATCGTCTAAATCAAGTAATGTTAATTCACCTACACTTATTCCAGTACTAATTATTAGAGAAATTATGGCTATATCTCTTAAAGAATAGTATTGAGAAAGTGTTTTTTGTCTGTCCGTAAGTGTTTCTTGATTAATTGCATTTTTCAGTAATTTGCTTATATTATCTGCCTTTGCAATAGGCATATCTATAATGTCATATTCTGGTTTATCCATTTTTTTCATCGGATTTAATGATATTTTGCCTTGTTTTTGACAATAATACAAAAAATTATTTATTGTATTAAATTTTCTTAATAATGTTCTTTTAGAGTTTTTTCTTTCCAAAAATAAATAATTAAAAAATTCTTTTATAAGCTTTTCATCAAGCGCAGATAAAGTGTTAATTGTCGTATTATAAGTAATATAATTTATAAATAAAGTTATATCATACATATAAGATATTATACTACTTTTTTTATAATGGTTATTGTAAAGGTCTAATTCATATTCATTTTTCAGTCCATTTATTTCATTACTTAATTCTATTTTTATCATATTTTCCTCACACAATTTATTATATAACATTTATTTTTTTATGTCTATTACTGACGCAATAATTTTGTTTCGCGACACATTAATTTATATAAAAAAAAATTTAACTCCTTCACTCCACATTAAATAAAATTATAAAAAAATAAACACGAAAAAAATACAAACAAGGAAGATAGTAATCTTACGTATCTATTTTCTCAATTACTCGACAAAACTTATTATTTTGTAATATCAACTTAAGATACTTATAGCATGACACTCTATCTTCTACTCTCTCATAGCTCTGTTATATATGCGTTTCTGCTCTACACTATTATAGTTATGAAAACACAAGATCCTTATACCTCGTTTGCGGTAAACGAAATGACAGAATCAAAGCCATTACCTGGCAACAGTTCGACTGGCTTATGTCAGGTCTTGATATCGAACATCTAAAACCAGTAAGTTCAGGTGCTAATGATATTCAACTCAGAGAGTTGAGAGATACATATTTTACAACTGAATAATACTATCAGCATTAAAAACAACTCAGGTTGCAGTTGATCCTTTATCAGAGGATGAACGAACATGCCCAGAGTGTGGAAGTCTTATGATTCCTATTGGAACAGAAGTAGTCCAAACTGAAATCATATATCACGAGCCAAGTCTGGAACGAATTGAGTATATAGCAACAAGCTACAGGTGTCCTAATGCATACAAGGAAGCTGATGACTGATGGCTACAAAGGATACATTAAAGTCCCCCAACTAATTTGTCAAACTCGCAAAAACTTTGATGATTAAAAAAGCGCGACAGCAATTGTATGCCATCGCGCAGTAATTTTATTATTTTCTATTTATAATTTTAATCGACCAATTTTCCAGTCTGCATATAATTCAGCTCGTTCTTTTGGATCATCATATGTTACCTCAATTGTCTCAGCAGTACATCCAATATAATTTAGAAAATCACAAAAGTCCTCTTTCTC
The DNA here is from genome assembly GCA_036309425.1 of Agathobacter sp. GTDB lineage: Bacteria > Bacillota > Clostridia > Lachnospirales > Lachnospiraceae > Roseburia. The sequence goes on along the minus strand of JAXJTU010000006.1, from coordinate 4,694 downwards.
TTTAATCTTCTGCCACATCTTTTCATTAAAACCGGGCTCTGCCATTTGCTCTCTGGCTACTTTAACTTTTTCAGCTTTTTCTGTACTACCCTGCATCATTTGAATAGGCTTTTCATACCCTTCATTTTTAATTGCAGTAATCATCCATCCCATAAAATCTTTAATTTCAGTTTGATGCAATGCTCTCTTGTAACATTTTTTTATTAAATCAATATCACCGTTTGCTGCGATCAGTAAATTGTTTGCATTAATTTGTGAAATTTTGATTTTTTTAATTATATCACGAACCTGTGAAATTTGCTCAAATGTGTATTCTGGAGAATCATTCACTATTTCAATTCCATCTTCTGTCATTATACTCGAATCAAAACCGGCTTTTGCTTCATTCATATAATATGACTTATTATGCTGAATATAAAATGTAAGTTCTGTAACTCGCGAACCTTTTCCAGTAGAATCTGTTTCAACTTCTTTAATGAATATGTCACTTGGCATATCATTAATTTCTTTCACACCAGGAGAAAGAACTCTTGTGTTAAAATCTGACCATCGTTTATATCGAGGTTTGACTTCTTCTTTTTCCATCTTTGCAAAATTTGGGTGCTTCTTCTCTCCCTCAGCTCTTAGTTTGGGTTGATTGATATCAACTAATCCCATTTCAAGTCTTAAGTTTGCTAAAGTATATGTAACTGGATATACTGGTAATTCATCCTGCTCTTTACTCATATCAAGTGCAGGCAAATTATATGCATATGACTTTAATAATTTGTATAACTGATATCCGCCATTTGTTTTGAATGAAAATAAAATTGGCATAGGTAACTTGGTAAAATCGCCTTTTCTTTGTAAGAAGAGATATTCGGTATCAGGATTATATTCAATAGTCAAAATTCCATTATCATATGATACGTCTCCATAAAGAGATTTCATAACAAATTGATTTGATTTTTTATCTCTAACAATAACAAGTTTTTGTTTAAGCTGCAATGCAGCATCATATATATCCTCATATAAACTACCACCTGTTCTAGAAGATAGCTCTCGAATTTCTGATGCTCGAATCTGGACAGTATCTCTAACATACGGATTACCTTCAGCATCAATATGATCCGTTGTAAACATGTCCATATCCATGTGCTTGATTCCTAAATCTTCTATCTTTGATTCAAAAAGATCAGTGGTCTCTTTTGCTCTTATTAATTGATTGCTAATTGTAACATACTGTCCTTGATATTTCTCTTTAATATTACCCATAAATCACCATTATATTTTACAGAGTATTTCGGAGCATATAATCTCCGATTTTGTCGTTATGTTTCCTTCATCTATTCTAATTATTTGATACTGATATGTCAATAAAAATATATATGTTACAGACAAAAATGGAGTTATATGTTATTAAAGATATAGACTATTTCGGAGATATAGGCAATTACAGAGGTACAGACAATTTCGGAGCACACAAATATATATAGTTAACTACATTTACGGAGTTGATGACAATTTCGGAGTTTAATTATGACTTTTATTTGAAAATATAGACAACTACGGAGTTACAGACATTTCCGGAGAATTGTTTTTTACTGCTAATATTTAGAATTGATATTTTTAAATAACTTTTTACTAAATTAACGACAATTATGGAGTAACAGACAATAACGGTGTCTCTTTCCATATGACATAAATACAATATATAGTATTATACTCATAAATGCAACACAAGATTGGAAAAAATTTGAGATTTTTTACCATTATTCCTAATAAGCTCCGAAATTGCGTTTTCTTTTTCCATATTTGCGACATTAATACTTTATAACTCCTAAAATGCGTTTTCTTATATAATATTATAATTTTAATCCTAATTAACTCCGAAATTGCGTTTTCTTTTTCCATATAGTCGATTACTGTATTACTCAGACTCCAGAATTGCGTTTTCTAGCTCTGAAATTTTGTTTTTCTCAATATTAACTCCGAAATTGCGTTTTCTTTTTCCAAATATGCACATTCTTTTTTTTAACTCCATATTTGCGTCAACTGGTATATAACTCTTACTCCCTGATTGCGTTTTAAAGCTCCATAAGAATGAATAGTTATACAAAAATAATGTTTAATTGCTCCATAGAATTGATTAATCATTCCCTTTTTGCGTTAGGAAAAACATGGAAAAGCTTATAAATAAAGGAACTATGAATTGTAAATAAAGATAATAAAAATAAATGATGATGAATAATAATTAATAATATATTTATATTAAAGATCCCACCCTTCAGTGAAATAAGGATGAGATCTTTGAAATAATTTATATGTATAAATCTTTTTTTGTCTCACATTCAGCTTCAATAATTTTTGTTATATATCCTGAAACTGTTGTTTGAGTTTTAAATGCCTCTCTTCTTACGTAATCCATCAAACTTTCAGGAAGACCAATATAATGGCGTTGATATGGATTTTTAAGTTTTTTATTTTCTATTCTTTTTGTAAAGTCTATTACAGTTGGATTCTTGGCTTTTTCATTTTTGTCTTCTACCAAAAGTTCTATTAAATATTCTGTAATTGTAGTTTTATTTGTTTTGGCGATATATTTAAAGGTATTAAATAATATGGCATCAATAGATATAGTAGTTTTTATGTATTCTTCGTTACTAAAATCATATTTATTAATTTTTGATACTTTAGTTTTCTTTTCAGTTACAGTCTTTTGCGGAGCTACTTCATCTACTCCCTTTTTGTCGTTAATTAAATCCTCCGTACTTGTTGTTAACTCTATACTTTCAGGAGTATTTTCTTTAATAATTTCTTCAGTTACTATAGTATCTTTTATTAATTCTTGAGATATAGTTTCGTTGCTCTCATTCTTATCTAAACGCTTAACAAGTTCTGTTGTAGCATTTGTTTGTTTTTTAGTAAAATCATTTCCTGCAGAATATCCTTTTACCTGATTTAAAAATTTATTTGAGCGTGCCATGAATTAATCCTCCTTGTTTGCAATCTCAAGAATTTTTTTTGTTATTCTTCTGTAGTCGACTGCAGCATTAGAATATTTATCATATTCTTGAAGAGATCCACCAATAAATTTAACCTGGTCTGCCTTTGTTGCCTTTCTTGTTATTTCTACGAAAATATCTCCTTCAAGTTCTTCTGCAATTTGGTTTAATTGATCCAAAGCGAATTCTTTAACAGTTGTATTTTCACATTTTACAAGAATGAATCCAATTATTCGTGCATGTGATGCTTTATCTCGACTGTTTCTAAGTAATGAAATATCTGATTCAAGTTCTTTTATTCCATCAAGTGAAAAAGCTGAAGTATCAGATGGGACTATTACATAATCAGCAGCTACATATGCCATGTTTAAACATAAATTTCGTGCTGGGGTATTATCTATAATAATGAAATCATATTCCATTTGTGATAAGACTTCGCATATGTCGGCTAATAAATATACTGCATCTCTATCTTTTATATATTTAATGTCGACATTTGATAATTCCTGATCTGCTGGAATTAAGTCAAATAATTCGCAGTGCATAATTCCTTCTGAAATTAAGCATTTTTCTTCAAAGATATCAATTATGGTATTATAATGTTCTATTTCATCCATTTGTCTTAATAATGCACTTGTTGCATTTCGTTGTTGGTCAAAATCAATTAATATTACTTTATATTTTTCTCCGGTTTTGTCGTCTTTTTCTGTATTGCTAAGGCATGCTGCCAGCTCAATGGCTGTAGTTGTCTTACCAACGCCACCTTTTTGGTTGGCAATTGCAATAACTTTACTCATATTTATTCTCCTTCTTCATTATTCTTCATTATTATATACTAAAATGTACTTTATCTCAATAAAAATACAAATATTTAATGACATAAAAATATATTGTAATAAATAAATATAAATTTAAATAAATAAAAAAATATATATACATATAAATAAGAAAATATAAGTATAAAAAAATATAAATAACTAAAAGTAAAAATGTATTAATATAATGAAATAAAAAGATAACAATATACGAAAATAAAAGAATAAGAATATATAAATATAAATTGCGCAAAACACAAATATAAAAAGATAAAAATATATTTATCAAAAATCTAGCACGGATAAGTATATTTTTATCAGTTTTGTAGTCTTCATCTTCTTTATATTGCAAGTACAAACTTATTCTAATTAGTTTAGCATTAAAACATCAAGCTGCACCAAATTTTTTTGTTGGATTGAATAAAGATGTAAGAAATTAGATGATAATTTCTTAGTAATATTGCCAAGAAATTTTTGAAACTGTTACAATAAAATGATTTTTGAGTATAGATAGTTGATTTTTAATAATTTCATTCTAGTCTGAAATTGGGACACTTGAAGATAAATGAAATGTATGATGTTACTTATGTAAGTATATATAAAATCTATGTTAAAATCATGTCTCCAGAGTATTGTGTGAATGAGATACTTAGTATGTCAGTATAAGGTATGAGTTTAAAAATTATTTAATGTTAATTTATGAGTATAAAGGTACATCAAAAATATATAGAATGTAAGTCTTATTATAGGAAGAGTGTGATAAATAAATGAAATGTGAAAAATATATAATAATAGTTATAAGTTAATTATAATAGAAAAGAATAAAAATATAAAAGTTTAAAGAAATAATGATATTAAAATATAACAATATTAAAAAAAATATATATAGGAATAT
>JAXJTU010000005.1:0-1943 GCA_036309425.1 Agathobacter sp. | reverse complement strand
GATATGATAATCCGTTTGATGAAAGATTTGTTTGATGAACCACAGTATCAGAGAAGACTTGTTGCTGCATACCCTATTGGTTGGAAACTTACCGAAGATGAGGTTAAAGAATATCCGCATCTTATGCCTGCCGAAGGAGAAACAGATACAGGTGTGATTGTTACATTCAATAGTGAAGATAAGGATATTGCTTCTTCATTAATAGTTGGTGAAAATGAAAAAACATACTCTATAAATCCGCTTAACTGGAAAACAACATCAGAAGTTGCCGATAAGTCTCTTAATAAAGGTGCTTGTTTTACCGATTATTCAGGAAACATCAAGGAAGAAATTCCAAATCTTACCGGTGCTTACATAGATGAAGAAAGAGGAACGCTTAAGGTTACAGATGTAAAGCCTGAAGATTACCCCGGAAAACTTTTTGATGATGGTATATATCATCTTTATGATTATCAGTTCTTTTTCAGAAATCTCGAAGAAAATGTAGGCAAACGTCTTTCTGCATTTAATGAAAAAAATAAAGATAAACTGGATGTTATTTACAACAACGATTTGCTGACTTTTGATGTGGAGCCTATTATTGAAAATGGCAGAACTCTGGTTCCGTTCAGAACTATTTTTGAAACCATGGGCTGTGCAGTTTATTATTCCGAAGAGGACGGCAAACAGATTGTTTCCGCACGAAGAGCAGATGATAGCTTGGTGCTTACCATAGGCGAAAACAAGATGTATTTTAATGGCAAGGAAATAGACCTTGATGTACCTGCAAAAATAAAAGACGGTAGAACATTAGTGCCACTCAGAGCAATATCAGAGGCGTTTGAGTGCGATGTGGATTGGGCAGGAGATACAAAAAATGTATATATTTGTTCACCTGCATCAGCATATACCATACATGCCCAAAAATTTGAAGAAACCATAACCGACGATGAGGGGAATGTGTTAATTGAAGTGGTTGCATATTGTCCTGCCATAGAAAATCCCAATGAAAGTTCAACATTCGATACAATCAACGAAGATTATAAGTGGGATGTTGATAGGTTCTTGGAAGAAGCAAGAGAAAAGAAGGAAGATGCACTTGCTTTGCGAAAACAAATGGGTGATGCTTTTGTGCCTTTTGTTTATGAACTTACTTACGAACAAACTTACAGTATTTGGGGATACCTTTCGTTTGTTAGCCACAAATATGTAAATTTGGGCGGTGTTCATCCTACAAAAACAATGGAGTCAAGAACATATCACACAAACAATAATGTGGAACTTTCTGTTTCAGAATTACTTATGGAAGATCAACTGGATGTTTCTTTGGTTAAGTTTGTAACAGATTTATTTGTTGATAAGTTAAAGGAGATAGCACCTGAATCAGCTGATATATATACTTATGATTATGTGAATGAATATCTTGGATACGTTCAGTTCTACATCACACACAATTCGATGGTGCTTTATTTCAATCAGGGTGAACTTGCGCCTTATGCACTTGGTGTAATAAGCGTTGAAATTCCTTTTGATACCGGACTTTTCTATATCGATTCAAGAAATAACTATAAAGCAGAACAATTATTTGAATGCGAATATGACAACGGATACGAATGGAAGGTTATTGACTATACAAAAGATAAGCTTGAAATTACAGAAAAGGCTACCGACTATCCGCCTGAAAAAATTTATTCAGAACTTTACCCTGTTGGCTTAATGCAAGTCACAGCAAAAGGCATTAAAAAGGGTAATGCAAGTTTAGTTATGGCACATGTAGAAAAGGGTAAGGGTTTGGAAACTGCAATTGAAATCAAAAAAGCAGATTTATATGTTGACGAAAATAATATGCTGTCACTTATTACCGAAGATGATGCTATGTATTTATCAAGTAAATAATTAAATGATTCTATAAATTTAAAGGAGTCAAGTGTTATGAAAAAGAAAATTATATCTTTGTTATTGTG
>JAXJTU010000004.1:0-3844 GCA_036309425.1 Agathobacter sp. | reverse complement strand
GTGGAAACTTATTCCATACATTTGGTAAACCGCACTATGGATACCCACAAGGCAATTTTATATAAATATATTTTTATATAATTATAGAAAACTATGAATATAGACGACTATAAATTCACACACGAAATGAAGGTCAGAGACTACGAATGTGACCTTCAGGGAATAGTCAACAACGCCAACTACCAACATTTCATGGAACACAGTAGACATTATATAAAGAACATTGTTATCAAAAGTTATTATTCAAAAACGGCATAGATTTACAATCTTCAAGACGTACTTTATATAACAGCTTTTGATAACAATGAACTGATTAGGCCAAACCTTTCAAGAAGGCTTTTAGTTTTTCATCCTTCTCCCAACTTTTTACCTCAGGTTCAATAACCCCAACATCAAGATATGCTTTCTCCAAGGCCTCGCGCTTATACTTAGAGTCTGCTCGAGCATATATTTCAGTTGTTTGTATTGATACGTGACCTAATATATCCCTAATATACACGAGGTTAACTCCAGCTTGAAGTAAATGCATAGCTCTTGAATGTCTGAAAACATGAGGGCTTATTCGTTCTGGGATTAGCTCGGGGGAAATGGCTCTCGCAGATGCAGCATATTTACGTATTATATATGATATTCCCGGGGTTGTAAGTCGTTCACCCCATACATTGTGGAAGAGAGGATAATGGCTCTTTCCTGGACCTAATAGATGTTTTTCTTCCATATATTGTTTTGCAAGTTCCATCACGTTCTCATCAATAGGAACAATTCGCTTTTTGGAGCCTTTACCATACAATTCAACAACATATGGCTTTGTTAGTCTTATTGAAGATGGGGTCAGTGCTGTAAGTTCTGACACTCTGGCACCAGTATTATACAGCAAAGACAGCAATGTGAAGTCTCTCCTTCCTTCTGGGATAGATGTATTAACCTGCTTCAACAACAAACTGATTCCTTCTGTACTTAGATATGACATTGTGTTGGAAGTACACTTCTTATTTTTCATTGAGGCAGCTAATTTCCATTGTGCCAAATGCATAGGATCTTCATACATCATATATTTGAAGAAAGAACGCAAAGCTGCATATCTTTGGTTTCTTGTACTTATTGATGCATTATTGCTGCTTTCAAGCCAGTCCAAAAAAGAGGATACCATATCTTTCGTTAATGACTCTAACTTGATTTTATCGGGCGAAGTATGATGCACCTGTGACATGTAGTCTATAAATTTCACAAAAGTATCCCGATACGATCGTATCGTATTACCACTAACCCCTCTCTCTTTGATTAAGTAATCCATAAAGAACGATTCTAACACTTGGGAGAAGTCTTTATATGTTTTCATGGCCATTCTTGTTGATTGCTTCTCGGAGAACTGAACTTATATTTGCTGTAACAGACATATCAAGTTTGACAATATCTGGATACATGTCGGCTGTTAGTCTAAGATAATGCTCTGTATCGCTTACTTTTTTGTGTCCCATAAAGACAGATAATATTGGTAATGAGCAATATATGTCTCGTCCTTGCCGTACTTGATTTATAAGCGAGTGAACACATGCCGTATGCCTTAAGTCATGCAATCTAGGGCCTTCATGCCCCCCTTTATAGGCAATGCCAGCTGTGGTTATGATTCTTTGAAAGTAGTTACGAACTGTGTTCCGAGCCATATTTTTACCTAACGATGAGACAAAGAAGAAGCTGTCAGGACTGTCAAGGTTTGATACCGGTATTTGATTGCGATAACTCACATATTGTTTTAGAACCATCTCCAAACTGTCGTTTATTGGAGCAATGCGCTGAGATCCATTCTTTGTTTCATGAAGGACAATGATATGTTTTACAAAATCTATGTCCTTATTTTTAATTGCCAATGCTTCACTTATACGCATCCCAGTGCTGTATAATGTCCTCAGTATTGCTGGTACAGCAATCATTATACTATTACTATGATGCGATACAATCTGGAGAGAGTCTGCAGCAATGAAGATTCGCTCAATTTCTTCTTTCGAGAAGATGTAGGGAGTAAAATTCTTGTTGTGCTGACGAGGTTGTATAGGAACATAGCACTCCACTCCTAGGCTGCACATATACTTTAATAGGCGTCTAAAGATTGATATGTGCTGATATCTTGTAGCTGACTTATATTGCTGCTGTGTCTCTAACCAAGCAAGATATGTATCCTTATCTATGTATGATTTCCTATACTTTATGGATTCCAGGTAATGATCTATTGTAAGTAGAGTAAACTTAACATCCAGAGCCTTATGACCGAGACTTCTTCTCTCGTTCAAGAATAGCGTCATATACTCTCCTATTGAACTATTATATTGAACTTCAGACATATAGCATCCCTCCTTGTTGTTCGTAGAAACGTTTGTCGACTTTAGGTACTGAAAGAGAATATTCCAAAAGACAATCTATATTAATACCCAAATAACACATAGTAGATTCAGATGATTGATGGCCGAGAGTGTCTGATATAACATGTAGAGAGGTTCCGTTATTCATTAGGGTTGTTGCTAGGCTATGTCTTAAACAGTGCATCCCTTTGTGTCGCAATTTGGTGTCGATGCCAGCATTATGCATATGTCTATTAACTATGCCACTGTATCCTACTGAACTTATCGGTCTGTATGGCCTTGTTTCTGAAATGAAGATTTCTTTATAACTTACCTGAGGTCTAGCATGTCGAACATAATCAATTATGGCATCGCCAACGTCTGATAATAATGGTAGGGTTAGTTCTTTTTTTGTTTTAAATTGTACTAAATGGATTTCACTTTTTTCCCAATCAATATTGGAAAAGGTCATGGTTCTTATATCTGAAGATCGTAGACCTAGACGAGAAGCTAGCAATATTATCGCATAGTCTCTTTTTCCTACTGCGCAATTTCTATCAATTGACTGCTCCAAACGTCGTATCTCCTCTTTTGTGTAGTAAGATGGCAGTTTTTCCTTTCTTCTTACACGAGTGTTTGCAAAGACTTCAGAGAAATCATTCTGTATAACTCCTTCATTATAAATATACTTAAGAAACTTCCTTAGACGCATCTGTTTACAAGGATCGGCATTCTGTATGGAACTCATGAAATCCAATATCCCTTCCCTATTGATGGTACAGAAGGACTGATTACCAAATATCATTTGCTTTGTTGCAAATGAAACTAGCAGGTTCCTATAACCATTTATCGTACCATGGGCCATTCGACAATCTTCAAGAGTCTTGATAAATTTACCTATTGCATCTGACATTTCGGATGGAATGTTGCATAAGGGTCTCTCTGGGAAATGTCTAAAACGGTATGTTTTGCCTTCTAGAAAACAATTAAGCAACTCCACGGTTCTGACATTGCGTTTCTTCATGTGGGTGGAATAGCCTGGATTTAATCGAACAAAAGACACATAAGCCTCATAAACATCCTTAGAGTAGACATCCAAATGATTATCATCCATGTACATGAATAAGTGATTAAGACCTCCCTGATGTCTCTTTATGGAGTGAGGCGTCATTTCAAGTGCTTGGTATTTTTCTGTAAATAACCGACGCAGTTGTGATTTTGGAGTAATTGGGATTGACATAACTTTCTTTTTAAATTGCTGGCTTATACCATTGACTACAAAGAAAGATTATCATAAAAGATTATCAAAACATATTTTGATAATCAAATAGTTATGCTGATAATTTCAGACGTCTTTTGATAACAATGTCCTTTCTATAACGCCTTTTATGTAAAGCTTTTCATAATAGACATGAACTGTTGGATTCCTTGGGAGTGAACTTCGGAAAGCTCCATGAAGACGGAATAGATGCCATGGTAGCCAAGATCACTATCGAATACAAGATTCC
>JAXJTU010000003.1:0-2208 GCA_036309425.1 Agathobacter sp. | reverse complement strand
TTAATCAAGCTCTCAAATCTTTACAGATGCTCTCCAGAATATATAATATTAGGTATTGGGGAGTATTCCAAAACTAATCTGGCATTCAGGTCAAAAGAGAAAAACCTGTCCTTGGAGGATATAGCGGAAATGAATAGGATAATTGATAATCTGGAATTCCTGTCCAGGATTACAAATGAGCAGTAGAATGATAAATCTGGAATTTCTGTCTAGGATTACAAACGAGCAATAGGCTAAGGATATTCCCTTCTAGAGTTAATTGCAGTAGAAGGATATATTGGGGATTCTTGGGAGTTATTAACTTAAGGAGCAAACATGAAAGAAGATTATTTTGAAATGAATGAACTGGCTTGTGGATGCAGAAGACAATGGAAGATTGATGTAAATGATTCCATTGACATATTCTCACTTGCCATAAACAAGATGAAAAACCTGACAATAGTTTTCAAGAAAATGGATGATGATTTAAGCGGAGCTTGCCTTAAGCTGGATAAGGAAAACATAATATTCGTCAATTCAAGACATAGGAAGGGAAGGCAGGCATTCACAATCGCACATGAATTATACCATTTGAAATATGATGAAAACAATTTCAATATCTGCGCGCTTAACAGTGATGATGAGATAGAGAAAAAAGCGGATCTTTTCGCATCATGCCTGATAATGCCGCATGGGGCTTTGGAAAGCTACAAACTGAACAACGGCATTGAAAAATGGGATCTGGATTCCATCATAGATGCCGAGCAGTATTTCCAGATATCACATCAGGACTTGCTGTGGAGGCTCAGACACTTTTTAAATGACATCAGTTTTGAGGAATACATGTCATATAAGGAAAATGTTATGTATAACGCATCAATCAGAGGCTATGACTTAAGTCTGTACACTCCATATTTGAATAAGGAATATCTCACCATTGGAAACTACATTAAATTGACACAGAAGGCATATGAGAATGATTTAATATCATCTGGAAAAAAAGAGGAATTGTTATTGGACGCCTTCCGAGAGGATATTGTCTATAATCTTGATTCATTTTAAGCAGGTGATATGATGAAGCCTGTTTTTTATGATACCGATTGCTTGAGTTGTTTTATTGTCATAAATGATACATCTGTTTTAGAGAAGTTGTTTGATTGTATTTATGTCCCTTTTGAAGTTTATGATGAATTTGACAGACCACATATCCAAGATTATAAAAATAGGATTGATAGGCTGATTGATAAGGGATTTGTTAAAATAGTGACTTTTGACACCCGTGAGGATGATTACCTTCTTTACATGAAGCTCTCTTCTGAATATTTCAGCGATAAGCCCATTGGAAAGGGAGAAGCTGCAGCAATAGCGCATGCTAAAAAACATAATGGTATTGTTGCAAGCAATAACACCCGTGATGTGATGCCTTATGTTGTAAAATATGGCCTGGAAAGAATCACAACTGGCGATATATTGGTGATGGCATTAAAAGAGGGAATCATTACTGAAAATGAAGGAAATCTTATGTGGTCCGGGATGTTAAATAGAAATCGCTGGTTGAATGCGGATAGTTTTACTGCTTATTTAAATAAAAAAAATAGATAAAGAGTGATTATTAAAAAATAATATACTCTGGAAAAATTTGAAAAGATTCAATTAATCAAGCAACATGATTTAGAAATCATCGAGGGTTATGAAGCCTTCGGCATCGCAGTACTTCTTAAAATCACAATACTTGCATAAAAACTGCCTGTTAGGAGTGAACTCTTTTTTCTCAATTTTCTCTCTAATCTCATACATCAGTTCGATCTTGCTCTCGTATTCCCTTTGTGTGCATATGATCGCATTCTTGTTTTCGTCATCGAACATTAGCTCGCTGTATTTTCCATCCTTGGTAAAGAATATTCCGGCATATCTTACCTTCTTTTGAGGATACTTGTCTTCAATAAGCATCTTGTAATAGCACAATTCAGTAACATATTTCTTAACAGTATGTGACCTTCCGCTTTTATAATCAATCACTGTAAGCTCGCCGTCTTTTTCAAGCACTATATCGGCAAGTCCTGAGAAGTTGTATTTTTCACTCAGGAGATACTCCTCTGCGCTGAATACATCATATTCCTCATCAACCAGCTTTTCTGTGAAGAATGAAGCCATATGAATGCAATGTTTTTTATAGTCTCCCTCATAGGCTGCTTCAAGTTCAAGAAGGGTTTTCAAAATGTCAATGGA
>JAXJTU010000002.1:0-16289 GCA_036309425.1 Agathobacter sp. | reverse complement strand
CTTACCAACTTCATAACCATATGAGGTTTATTGAAGTGCGCCAAAAAACTAAAGAAATCGCTTCATCTAGGAATTTATGCATTGACACAAACTCTTCCTTGTGTTGTATCAAGATTGCGAACTTGTTTCGCAATTACCTATCAATATTATTTTAATCTAATCTTTCCATCTGACAAATCGATTTTTCTTTCTTTGTATAAGTGCCCTACCGCTCTCTTAAAAGCATTCTTGCTAAGTCCCGTCTCTCTCTTTATTACCTCCGGGCTTGCTTTCTCAGTAAAAGGAAGGACTCCTGCATATGACTCAAGCAGTTCTAGAATTTTCTCAGAATCACTGTCCATCTGGATATATGCTTTTTCTCTTAAAGTCAAATCGATTTTTCCATCTTCTTTGATGTCAGTTACTTTTGCATCAATTATATCACCAATTCTTAAATAACTGCTATCTTCATGTCTTGGAATTCTTGCTGAATACTTATCATCTACGGCAACGAAGGTTCCAAAGTTATCACTAAACTCATAAACTCTTCCTGTTACCATGTCATCCTTTTTGTAAGGAGAGTCCTTTTCAAGCAGATCATATAAGCCCTTCATGCTTGCACAAAGTCTGCTGCTTTTATCTATATATAAAGTAACTAAAATTTCGTCGCCCTCGTTTACCCTTCCCAGCATCTGCTTATACGGAAGAAAAAGGTCTTTCTCAAGCCCCCAGTCAAGAAATGCTCCGATTTTACCAATCTCTTTTACTGTCAGCGGTGCATAAGCTCCTAATGTAAGCTTTGGCTGGTTTGTTGTAGCAATAAGTCTGTCCTTTGAATCTTTATATATGAAGACTTTGAGCTTATCTCCTATTCTGATTCCCTGTGGTACCTGCTTTGATGGTAATAAAACTTTTTCATCTAATTTACCTGATGGTGCAAGGTAAATTCCAAAATCAACTTTCTTTATTACATTAAGTTCCTGATATTCGCCTAATCTCATAATATCCTTTCTCTCTTCTTTAGAATTCGAAACCACATATATATTATGTGCAAATTTTTAATAGTTACATTTTGGCAAAAAATTTTACAATGGCAAAAGCTTTTCCATCTTCCGCCACAAGTGCTACTGTTATGCACTCACTTTCTACCGTAACTCGTGGAATAAGCGTATCGCCTTCTACAGCTGCTTTTTTATATTCTACACGAAGTTGTCCGATTTTAAAATCCTTAGGTACATATTTCATTGCTACCTGAACATATTTACTATTGTTCATGTGCTGGTTGGTGTCAATAAAATATGATGGCACTGTCAGTGATTCCTGTTCCTGGTAGTCTGTTGGAATTTTTATTTTTCTTTCACCAGCTTCCATCTCAAGCGGAGCTTCATACTCATACTTATTTGCAAGCTCCTCGGGAATTCTTGCCGGGCGGCCTGTTTCCATATCTAAAAATACCCAGATTGAGCTAGCATATGCAAGCAGTTCTCCATTTGAATCTTTCATTGTAAAATTTCTATAGCCATAAAATCCCCGCATCTCGTATGGCCATGTACTTATGGTCACTTCCTCCATAAGTTTTGGCATTCTATTAAATATAATCTGCCATGACGATAATACCCATGCATGTTTTTTTTCTTTTAAGAAATCAACTCCCGCCGTACATACTTCTGAATGAAAAACGCTACAGTCCTGGAAATAATCCAAAAGAGACATGATCGATAATCTGGCCTCTGAGTCGCACTCGCTATATCTTATTTTACTATCAAAACTATACATATACTCCTCCTACTTTATCTCAGTTTATCAGCCATAGGTCAAAAAGTGTCAGCCTTCTATAAGCAGCGACAATATGCTTTGACAAAAAAATAGAAGCACCACGTCAACCATGATGCTTCATCTAGCTGGCCCACAAGGATTCGAACCTTGAACTGACGGAGTCAGAGTCCGTTGCCTTACCATTTGGCGATGGGCCAATTTTCTTGAACAAATGTCATTATACATTGAGTATTAACGCACTGTCAAGATATTATTTGTCATTTATTGGTCTCATCGCCTTTTCTCTCAATACTTAGTATAAAAATCAATCGTTTTCCATTCTCCATTTAATGCATCTTTCAAGATACTCAACATACTCTGGATTTTTGCACATTCCTTTTCCTGGTGTATCAGAAATCTTGGCTACCTCCATTCCGTTGCAGGCAGTTGTCTTCATTACTATGTTAAGCGCCGGTACATGTGTATCGTTTGAAATAAATGTTCCGATTCCAAATGCCACATTGATTCTGTCTTTAAAGTATGCATTAAGTTTGCTAGCTTTTTCAAAATCAAGACTGTCACTGAATAAGAGCAGTTTTGTCTTTGGATTTATTCCAAGACTTTCATAGTGAGCAATCATCTTATCTCCCCACTCATATGGGTCGCCACTGTCATGACGAACTCCTGAGAAAAGTGTTGCATATGTAAGCTGGAAGTCTTTTAAGAAGCAGTCTGTTGTGATTGCATCTGTAAGTGCAATTCCGTTAAGAATTCCATACTCTTTTGTCCATGCATCCATTGCGTACCAGTTAGAGTATGCAGGGTTGTGCTTGTGATTTCCCTGTCCCACACACATAATCCACTCGTGCGCCATTGTACCTACAGGTGTTACTCCGTATTTTTTTGCAAGATATACATTTGATGTTCCTACACAGTTTGAACCTTTAAACTCTTTACTGCTGCCACAAAGCTTTTTAACTGCAAGCTCCTGTGCTTCTGCTGAAAGTCTTCTTCTGAGTCCAAACTCACTGAAGTTGCCCATGACATACTCGCCTGTGATTAACTTATTTACTTTTTCATCAAGGCGTTTTTTGTATGACTCTAAGAGCTCATCATAATTATAGTTCATTCTGAAATATACTTCATTTACTATTGCAAGAGTTGGAATCTCATACATTGAAGTATTAAGCCATGAGCCCTTTGCTTCTATAGAAAGACCACACTCTGCATCTGTTGTTATCTCAAAATCCTCATATCTTGGCTGCCAGATTCTTAAGAAATCTACATATGAGCCCTTAATCCACTTGATGTTCTCTAAGTAATCGAGTTCATCTTCTGTAAATCTCAGCTTACAGTATTCCTGTATCTGATGCTTAATCTCCTCGACCATTTCTTCTGTAAAAAATACATCTTTGTTTCTGCATTTAAATGTCCAGGTTGTCTTATATGATGTAAATTTATTATAAATGCATTGTCCCATGCTGAATTTGTACATATCTGTCTCTAAAAGACTTGAAATAATTGGCTTTAACATTTTCATTCCTCTTTTCTAAACTATATCTACCTGAATTGTTTTCATTGCTTCGATTGCGGTCTTGTGTGTATCCGGTGTTACACATGCACAGGCATTTTCAATTACGCACACTCTTTCTTCCGGGCAAAATGTCTTTGCCATTACCACGTTGCTTAGTACACAAATTCCTGTACAAAAACCAGTAAAGTAGATTTCGATTTCTTCATCCTCATTTGCTTTTTTGTCTTCTTCAACTGCTGCCTTTAGTGCATTTCCAAAATCTAGACTTCCAAATGTTGGTTTCTTTACTAATGTAACCTGCTGGCTAGTGTAGTTTTTCTCAACAGCATCTGCTATGTCTGCATTTAATTCGTAGCCTTCGCTTCCTTCCTGTCCGTGTAATACCGGAAGTCTGCGCCCTTCCTGGGTATTAAGATAGTCATTTGTATGTGTATCCTTTGTTATAAATATTCTTGCATACTCTTTGCTGTTTACTGCTGCTACAATATTTGGAACTGCCTTCACACAGTTTTCATTTCCAAGTGCTCCTGTCACAAATTCATTCTGTGCATCTGTTATTACGAGATATTTTTTCATATTCAATTCCCCTTTCTCACTTCATGTATCATGCTTTGTACTCATACAAGCGCGACATTCTTTTTGTTGTTATTGTCTTTCCCTTCTCATCTAATTCAGTTACATTGCCTTCTATTTTCTCTCTGAAATTTGCCTTGTAAAGTGGCTTTCCTAAAATCACTTCATATACCTTCTGCAAATCCGGTAATGTAAACTTCTCTGGAACAAGATTAAATGCAACATCTGTATACATTACTTTATTTCTTATTCTGTTAAGTCCTTCAAGAATAATTTCTGCATGGTCAAATGCAAGGGACTCCTGGCTAATTAGTTCTGGTACCAGATTTTTGATTTTGATTCTTCCATTTACAAATTCTTTAACATTAAGCTTATAGTCTAAAACAATTCCCTTATTTGAATTTGTTAATCTTAATTTTTTATCAGAAAATTCAATATCAAACCAAAGTGCATCCGCAGCATCATCTCCTGCTACAGCTTCTGCTTCATCTCCGTAAGGAAGAAGCGCCGCGTATGCAATATCAATAACTCTCATTCTAGGGTCTCTGTCAGGCTGGCTCATTGTGTATATCTGCTCTAAATACACTCCCATAAGTCCTGTCTCCTCCTCAAGCTCCCTGCATGCTGCCTTATATGCTGATTCATCGATATCGACGAAGCCTCCGGCAAGCGCCCACTGTTCTATGCATGGATGATTTTTTCTCTGAATAAGCAAAATCTGTAATCCATCTAATTCCGGTTTCATTCGAAGCACCATCATATCAACTGTTACAGATGGTCTGTCATAATCACCAGGTTTATATGCTGCTAAAAATTCTGCTTCGGTAAGTCCGTTCGCATTTCTTTTTTCCATGTCTTTACTCCTCAAGCGTTTTGCAAAAGTAGTTATTTACTACTTTATAATTAGATATTAGTAGTCTTTTACTACTTTGTCAAGCTTTATTTTCTATTTTTTAGAAAAAAAGTATTTCCTTATCTCTTAATGCGTAATAACATTCCTGCTTCCACTCAAGAACAGCCTGTCCGTTTGTCTGCTCAGTTATAGCTTTTTCAACTGCTTCTTTTTCCTCGATTGGAATCATCGCCTTTACTACAACATCTGTTGCATACTCTGTATCAATTACATTTATACCCTTCTGGGCAAAAAGATACTGCAGCTTTCCGATTCCCGTGTAATCAGTTTGAATATGAAGTTCGATTCCGAGACGTTTTTCAATTATCACACTGTTTGACAGACCTTCCTGTGTCGCTTTCTGATAGGCACGGACCAGACCGCCTGTACCAAGTAAAACACCTCCAAAATATCTTGTCACTACTACTGCTGTATTATGTATTTCTTCTCTTAGCAATACATCAAGCATTGGTCGTCCTGCAGTTCCTGCCGGTTCCCCATCATCCGAGCATCTTGTAAGCTCCTGTCTGCTTCCTATTACAAATGCACTGCAATTGTGTCTGGCATCCCAGTATTTTTTCTTCATTTCATTTATAAATGCAACCGCTTCCTCTTCTGTTTCAACAGGTTTTACGGTTGCAATAAAACGCGACTTCTTTTCGACAATTTCTCCCTGGCCGCCTTCGTATACTATTTTACATACATTGTTTTCGCTCATTTTTACACCTCACTTTCCACATTATAGCATTTAATTGCCAAGAATTATACATTTTGTTATAATGGGAATAAGTGTAACCATTTATAAAGGAGGCCAACATATGAATTATGGCAAAAAAAAGGTCAAGCGTCTGACGAAAAGTAATGACCTCAAAGGCATCAAAATTCGCAAGAAATTTAATGTTGTCATTTGTAAGTTCTTACTTGTATCAGTAGTCATACTTGGACTATTTGGTTTAAGCTCCGTAATCGGAATCATGAAAGGTATCATTGATTCGGCTCCGGACATATCAGAGATTGACGTAACACCGACAGGCTATCAGACCACGGTTTATGCTAATGATGGAACTACTGAAATTGCCACACTCGTTGCATCAGGCTCCAATAGAAAATATGTTACTATTGATGAGATGCCAAAGCATTTACAGCATGCTTTTGTTGCGATTGAGGATGAGCGTTTCTACGAACATAATGGTATCGATCCGCAAGGTATTATAAGAGCTGGTTTTTCCGGACTTGCTAATGGATTTCACTTTGACCAGGGTGCTTCTACTATTACACAGCAGCTTATCAAGAACAATGTTCTTACAACCTGGACAAGCGAGACTTCACTGATTGAGAAAATTCAGCGAAAAATTCAGGAACAGTATCTTGCACTTGCTCTTGAGAAACATGTTCAGAACAAAGACTGGATTCTTGAGAACTACTTAAATTCAATCAACCTAGGTGCAAATACACTTGGTGTTCAGGCTGCCTCTGCCAGATATTTTGGCAAGGATGTTTCAGAGCTTACTCTTTCTGAGAGTGCTGTTATTGCAGCGATAACACAGAACCCTACACGTTATAATCCTATTACTCATCCAGAAAAAAATACTACAAGACGTCAGAAAGTTCTAAAGGATATGCTAAGACAGGATTACATCACTCAGGATGAATATAATGAAGCAATCGCTGATGATGTTTATTCAAGAATTGCTGAACATAATCTTACTACTACAGCAAGTGTTAACTCTTATTATGTTGATGCACTTATTGATAATGTATTTGATGATTTAATTGATGCGGGCTATTCTGAAACTGAAGCGTACAAGCTCATTTATCAGGGTGGACTTCAGATTTTCTCTAATCAGGATTTACAGATGCAGGCCATCTGTGACGAAGAGGTTAACAACACCGAAAACTATCCTGGCGTTACAGAATATTCTTTCCAGCTTGCATTCCAGATTAAGAGAGCCGATGGTACTATAGAAAACTTCTCAAACCAGACAATGCTTTCTTATTACAAAAAAGCTACAGGAAATAATGATTACTCAATCAACTTCTCTACAGAGGAAGCTTGTTATGAAGCTATTTCAGCTTACGAGCAGGAAATGCTTGGAAATGGAGATGAAATTGTTGAAGGTTCTGAGTCAATCAACATCACCTTAGAACCTGAAGTTGCCCTTACAGTTATTGACCAGGCAACAGGCGCTGTTAAAGCAATCGTTGGTGGGCGTGGTGAAAAGAGTGGAAACAGAACATGGAACCGTGCTACAGATACATGCCGGCAGCCTGGTTCTACCTTCAAGATTATTGGATGTTTTGCTCCTGCACTAGACGGTGGCGGACTTACTCTTGCATCCGTACAGGATGATGCACCGTTTACAGTAGGTTCAAAAACCTTCCATAACTACGACAACAGTTATAGAGGTTTTACAAATATCAGAACAGCTATAACTTATTCTATTAATATTGTAACAGTTAAAACTCTTCAGCAGATTGGTGCTGATCTTGCATATCAATATGCAGAGGATTTTGGTATTACTACTCTTACAGAGGAAGATAAGAACCTTTCTCTTGCTCTCGGCGGACTCACAAAGGGTGTTACCAATTTAGAGCTAACCGGAGCTTATGCCACTATTGCAAACGGTGGTAAATATCTTGAACCAAAATTCTACAGCAAGGTTCTTGATCATGATGGAAATGTACTTCTTGACATGACTTCTTCTCAGGAGACAAGACAGGTTATTTCAGAACAGAATGCATGGTTACTTACAGATGCCATGAAGGATGTTTTGACAAGCGGAACCGGAACAAGAGCTTACTTTGGCGGTTCAATGGCCCAGGCTGGTAAGTCAGGTACTACAACAAGCAACCGTGATGCTCTCTGGGCTGGATATACTCCATATTATACATGTGTTGTATGGGGTGGATATGATGACAACTCAAAACAGAGTGGTAGCAAAACTTCTTATCCAAAAAACATTTGGAAAAAGGTAATGGGCCGTATACACGAAGGACTTGAATACAGAGACTTTGAGATGCCTAGTGGTATTACAAGCGCTACTGTTTGTAAGAAATCCGGACTTAGAGGAATTGATGATGTCTGCTCACTTGACCCTAGAGGTTCAATGCTCTACTCAGAATATTTTGCAAGTGGAACAGTTCCTTCAAAAACATGTGACCACCATATAGCACTTGATGTTTGTGCAGATAGTGGTATGATTGCAGGAATATATTGTCCTAACCATACAAAAGCTATTTATATTGTTGGTGGTTCAGGCAGTTCACAGGATGGTGGAAATCTTTACAGTGAAGAGCTACTAAACAATGTATGTACTCTTCATACAGCAGAATCAATTATTCCACCTGCGCCAGGAACAGTTGATCCAAATAATCCAAATGGTGGAGCAGTTACACCGCCGGCGGATAATACCGGTGCAACAGGTGGAACGACTTCTGGTGACACCAGTGGAGGCGGCGGTACCCCTTCTGGTGGAGGTGGCACTACTGCCGGTGATGGTTCTTCAACTGGACAAACCCCTTCTGACGGTGGAACTCCTACAGAAAATCAGCCGGTAAGCCCAGGGGCTACTCCTTAATAATAAAAAGCTGGTGGCTTCTTTAGCTAAAAAATAAACCCTTCAGGTATGCATAAATCTTTGCTCACCCGAAGGGTTTTCTTTATATTGTTCTATTGCTTATTGTTTGTATTTATTTATCTGATTCTGATTCTTTTTTTGAATCCTCCCAGTATGAATAAATTTCCTTGATAAACTCAAGCTGGTCATCTGAGAATGTTTCTTCCGGCATCTCAATTCCTTTATCATCTTCCGGTGCATATTCCATGTATACTTCCCAGCTTGTGCCATCTTTTTCTACATAACACCAGATATTATTATCTTCTTCATTTTCAGGAATCCCAATCACTAAAATAGTTCCTGATTCTTTGTGCTTAAAGCTAAAATACATGGCGTCCTTATCTAGCTTATCGCTCTTGGCATATGGCTCTTTTGAAGGCATCAACACATATCCAAGCTTCTTGATTTCTCCGGTCTTTGATATTCCCTCAAATACTTCTGAAGAAATTCCTGCATCACTTACTGTTAATATGTCTTTTCCAATAATGTACTCAAATTGGTCTAATGATACATACATATCACTTACAAATGCTGTTAATAGTCCAAGCGAAACATCCATCTTATCTCCAGCTGTATCTATCATGCTGTCAATAAATGGTTTTGCATTAAAAATCATGTTGTAATCTTCATCAACATAGACATCCATGTAATCAAATACTTCATGTGATAATCTTCCATAGATTACGTCTTCGCCTTTTGTTCCGGTAACGGATAGGTCAAACTCTTTGTCCATTGTCCCTATAGATACCCCGCTAATGTGAATATCCGCGTCATATTCATATGTTGAATTAACAAGTGCATCAATTCTATCCCTTAGGACTAATTTGGGCTTAATAATGGAATTATAGGCAAATACACCGCCTACAGTTGCTGATGCTAATATAAATATGGTAACACATAATGCTATTACTTTTTTCATTACTATTCTCCTTTTGGGTCTGTCGTTTTTTCCATTATACAGTATTTACGCTTTTACTATTATAAGCAAACTTACCCTTACAAACCAATATCTATTTTTTTACTCACCACATAATGTCTTTTTCATCCCATAAAAAAGAGGCATCAAAAAATGCCTCTTTCTGTATCCCTACAAATTATACTTCAAATATTAAGTCTCCGTAACTTGGCATTGGCCACATCTCTTTATCAACAAGCATCTCAAGCTCATCAACCGGTTTTCTTAATGCCTCCATTGCTGTCTTAACCTCATCCCTATAGTATACAGCCTGGTCTCTTCCTCTTTCCATTTTCTTAGCGCTTTCGGCTACATCCTGTAATTTTGAAAGAGCTACCTTTGTATCGGAAAGCTTTGCTGAAACTTCTACAAGAAGCTCAGTCTGTACTGATATATCAGCATCAGGGCAAGCTGTTCTAACTGCATTGAGAGAGTTTGCAAGTACTGTTGTGTATTTAACTACTGCCGGAATAATCTGCTTTCCAGCGATATCTATCATGGCTAAGGCTTCAATGTTGAGTGTCTTTGCGTATGTCTCATATTCAATCTCGACACGGCTCTCAAGCTCTGTCTTTGTAAATACTCCAAATCTTTCGAATGCTGCAACTGATTTTGGAGCTATGTATGCCGGAATGGCATCAACCATTGATTTAATGTTTGGAAGTCCTCTCTTTTCGGCTTCAATTACCCATTCATCTGAGTATCCATTACCATTAAATACTACTTTGTGATGTTCAACTGCATATTTTTTAATTAAGTCATGTACTGCTTTATCAAAATCGTCTGCCTGTTCTAAATACTCGCATGCATCTGCAAATGCTTCAGCAACGATTGTATTTAGTACTACATTTGCCTGTGATACTGAATCCTGTGAACCTACCATACGGAACTCAAATTTATTACCTGTAAATGCAAATGGTGATGTACGGTTACGATCTGATGCATCCTTCATGAAATCAGGAATTGTGCTTACACCTGTCTCAAGCTTCTCTCCCTTTAATGAGTGTGTAGCTGATCCTGTATTTACCAACTGCTCAAGTACATCTCCAAGCTGGTCTCCTAAATATACTGAAAGGATAGCTGGTGGTGCCTCGTCAGCCCCGAGTCTGTGATCATTTCCTACGTCTGCTGCTGATGCACGAAGAAGTGCTGCGTGCTCGTCTACAGCCTTTAATATACATGTTAGTACAAGTAAGAACTGTATATTCTCATGTGGTGTCTTTCCTGGATCTAAAAGGTTAATTCCGTCATCTGTTGTGATTGACCAGTTATCATGCTTTCCTGAACCGTTTACCCCGGCAAATGGCTTCTCGTGAAGAAGGCACTGAAGTCCGTGACGTCCTGCAACCTTCTTTAATATTTCCATAATAAGCTGGTTATGATCCACAGCGACATTACACTCTGCATAAATTGGTGCTAATTCATGCTGGGCCGGTGCAACCTCATTATGCTGGGTCTTAGCTGATACGCCAAGTTTCCAGAGCTCTTTGTTAATGTCTCTCATATAGGCTGCAATTCTTTCACGAATGGCTCCAAAGTAATGGTCATCCATTTCCTGACCCTTTGGTGGCATCGCACCAAAAAGTGTACGGCCTGTAAAAATAAGGTCTTTTCTCTGTAAGTACTTTGCTCTGTCAACGAGGAAGTACTCCTGCTCTGGTCCAACTGATGGTGTAACCTTCTTTGATGTTGTATTTCCAAATAATCTAAGTAATCTAAGTGACTGCTGGTTAATTGCCTCCATCGATCTCATAAGAGGTGTTTTCTGGTCAAGAGCCTCTCCTGTATATGAACAGAAGGCTGTTGGAATACAAAGTGTTGCTCCTGCTGCATCCTGTCTTACAAATGCAGGTGATGTACAATCCCAGGCTGTATAGCCTCTTGCCTCAAATGTGGCTCTAAGTCCTCCCGATGGGAATGATGAAGCATCCGGCTCACCTTTTATTAATTCTTTTCCTGAAAAACTCATTAACACTTTGCCGTTTGGCATTGGTGATGTGATAAATGAGTCATGTTTTTCAGCTGTTACACCTGTTAATGGCTGGAACCAGTGTGAATAATGTGTTGCCCCCTTCTCAATAGCCCACTCTTTCATCTCATGTGCTACTACATCTGCAGTCTCTAAATCGAGATCTTTTCCTTCATCCATTACTTCATGAAGCTTCTGATATACTTTCTTAGGAAGACGTTCTCTCATTACCGAGTCATTAAATACGTTCTCGCCAAATATATCTGCAACATTGAAAAATTCTGTTTCGCTCATAATCTACATCCTTTCTTTATGTCTAAACGACTCCATTTGTTTATTATATTAAGTTTTGTATAATATGTCGATAATTTTTAAAAAATTTATTAAAAGATTTGTTATTGACATGTACCGTTTACGGTTTTAATCTATAAATGCTGACAATTCAATATTTACAAAGGAGTAATAGTGTCGTGAAAGAAAAACTCAAACCTAAACTTTTTTCCGTTATGAAGAATTACAGCGGAAAACAATTTGCAAGCGATGTCATTGCTGGTATTATCGTAGCAATCATTGCACTTCCTTTATCTATCGCCTTAGCGCTTGCTTCAGGAGTCGGACCTGAACAGGGACTTTATACAGCGATAATCGCAGGATTTTTAATTTCCTTTTTTGGTGGTAGCCGTGTTCAGATTGCCGGACCTACTGCTGCTTTTGCTACAATTGTTGCTGGAATCGTTGCCAAAAGTGGAATGGACGGACTTATTGTTGCAACTATTATTGCAGGTGTTCTCCTTATTCTCATGGGACTTTTCAGAGTAGGTAGTCTGATTAAATTTATTCCTTATACGATTACAACTGGTTTTACTGCCGGTATTGCTGTCACTATCGTTATTGGACAGATTAAAGATTTTCTTGGTCTGACTTATGCTGATGGCTTTAAGCCAATTGAGACTATGGAAAAGCTAAAGGCTGTAGGTACTTTTTTCAATACCCTTAATGTCCAGGCTCTTATCGTCGGACTTGTGTGTCTTGCTATTTTAATTATCTGGCCTTTTATCAGCGAAAAAATTCCTGGTTCACTCATTGCCGTTATTGCCGGCATTGCCATGGTACAGCTACTTGACATGAATGTTAACACGATTGGAGATTTATATACTATAAGCAACAAGCTTCCTGGAATTCATTTTCCTGAGCTTTCTTATGAATTATTCAGAAATGAATTTTCTGATGGTTTTACAATTGCTATTCTTGCCGCCATCGAATCACTTTTATCATGCGTGGTTGCAGACAGTATGATCAACTCAAAGCACCGTTCTAATATGGAACTTGTTGCTCAGGGTATCGGTAATATCGGTTCTGCTCTTTTCGGTGGTATTCCAGCAACTGGTGCTATCGCACGTACGGCTGCAAATATCAAAAATGGTGGTCGTACTCCTATTGCAGGTATGGTTCACTCAATCGTACTTGTTCTTGTACTTGTAGTATTAATGCCTTATGCTGCACTTATTCCAATGCCTACTATTGCTGCAATTCTTTTCATGGTTGCCTACAATATGTGTGGATGGAGAAACTTTGTGGCGCTTTGCAAGCATGCCCCTAAGAGTGATATTACAGTACTTGTAGGTACATTTGCTCTTACTGTAATCTTTGACCTTGTTGTTGCAATTGAAGTTGGAATGATTGTTGCATGCTTCCTCTTTATGAAGAGAATGGCAGATGAGTCAGAGGTAAAGGGCTGGAAATATTTTGATAACGAAGATGACCCTGACAGTATTGATTTAAGAAAAGTATCACAGGGTATACGTGTTTATGAAATTAGTGGTCCAATGTTCTTTGGGGCATCTGAAAATCTTACCCAGATTACTGTCAAGGATTTCACTAAGGTTCTTGTTATGAGAATGCGTGGTGTTCCTGCTATTGACGCTACTGCAATGCATGCACTTGAAGAGTTATTCGAAAAGTATAAAAAGAACAATATCCAGCTTGTTTTCTCTCATGTAAATGAACAACCTATGCATGTATTTGAAAAAGATGAATTTATTTCAAAAGTTGGAAAAGAAAACTTCTGTGCACACATTGATGATGCTTTAAAACGTGCTGAACAAATTCTTTCTGATAATAACTAAACTTTCATATAAAATTTAAAGCTGCAGATAGTAAATTTTTACTATTTGTGGCTTTATTTTTTGTATTTTTCTTTTTTATATAGTATAATTTTATTATATCATTAATTTTTTCATGCCTATAAAATGCATATATTGGGGATTAAATTTTATGAATAAATCAAAAGTAATTATTGTTCAGATACTATTTTATTTTCTATTTGCAGTACTTGTTATTGTTTTTATACCAGATGGCAGCAAAAATCTTTGTAAATCGCTTCGTGACTGTGAGATTTATGACAGCAACTGGGACATCTATAGCGAGACTACTTCTGCTCATTTAGATGAATTGCCTGTTTTTTATGATTGCGCCAAAGATGAACAGGATATCTGGATGAGCAAAAAACTGGAAAACATTTCAAATAAAGACAGCATTGGTTTTTTTTCATTCCAGCAGCAGATAGAGGTCTTTCTTGATGACGAGAAAGTTTTTTCATTTCTTCCGGCTAAGTATTCTAACAGTAAAACGCCTGGTAACAAATGGATATTTATTCCTCTTGACACGGCTGATAATGGTAAAACTTTTACAATACATATTAACCAATGTTATTCCAAAGGTCAGATTACTATTCCGACCATGTATATTGGTACCGAGTCCGGAATAATGCTATCTTACTTAGGCCCTATGATGCCGCGAATCGGCTTAAGTATTATCATGATCTTTATTGGTTTACTTATTTGCCTTTTCCATGTTATCAAAAATAAAGGGACTGAAATAGGTGACTCCCTAAAGTGGCTTGCACTCTTTGCAATTTTCAGAGGTATATGGGGGCTTATTGAGAGCAATACGTATTCATTTTTTCTTTCAAGGCTACTGCTTATCAGCCAGTTATCTTACATGAGCCTGAAAATTGCCATAACTTTATATTTACAGTTTTTGAACGAATCTTTTTACCGTGGAAAAAATAAAATTGTTCGTTGGCTTACATATTTCTCAATAGGGGAATTTATTATATGCACTTTACTACAGTTTTTGGGAATTGCAGATTTTGCCCAGACAATTGCCGTATCACACATTTTGATGTTTGTTGCCGGCGCCTATAGTTGTATTGATATAGCCCGCTCGCTTTATTTAAGATATCAATCTGGCCGTAATAGTATTGCAACAAATCATTACAGTAGTATCACTCAGCTGTTTTGTACGATAATTATTATTGCTTCATCTTTATGTGATACTATACGCTACTATACAACCAATTCTCCAGATGTTGCAAAAGTTTGCAGAATCGGGGATTTTTTATTTGTAATGATTATGGCATTTGGATTGTTTCTTGATTTTTTCAACTTACTTAAAATCGGTCAGAAAGCTGCTGTTTTCAGGGAGCAGGCCTCATTTGATCCAATGACAAAATTGTTTAACCGTTTGCGTTTTGAGAAAGATATGGCTAAAGAAAACAGCCACAAACTAAGTAGTCAAGGAATCATTGTTCTTGATTTGAATAATCTTAAATTTTACAATGATGAAATAGGACATGATGCTGGTGATAAATATATCATTGCTGCCAGTAAAATAATTAAAAATACCTTCTCTAATCATGGAACAATATACAGGATTGGCGGAGATGAATTCTGCATTATTACAAAGAATCTTTCATACGCTAAATTTATTAAATTAAGAGAGGATATAGAAACTAATATTGCTAAGAATAATGCCAAAGACCTTCCACAAGATGGAAGACCTCCAATGGCCATTGCGTGTGGTTTTGCATTATATAATCCTGATACCGATGAATCTTTGCATGATACCATGAAACGTGCAGATGAAGAAATGTACCATAGAAAGAAAGAATTAAAGGGACTGTAAAACAGTCCCTTTATTATTTGTCTTATTAAGTTATTTATCTTACTTATTAAGCCTTTCCTACAGATCCGAATAATTCCATCTTCTCTTTTACTGTAGCCTTGATTGCCTCAGCACCTGGAGCAAGAAGCTTACGTGGGTCAAATCCCTTTCCTTCCTGATCCTTTCCAGCCTCGATGTACTCTCTTGTAGCTTCCTGGAATGCAAGCTGGCACTCTGTGTTAACATTAATCTTAGATACTCCAAGATCGATTGCCTTCTTAATCATATCCTCAGGAATTCCTGTACCACCGTGAAGTACTAATGGCATAACACCTGTCTTCTGCTGAATAGCATCAAGTGTCTCAAATGAAAGTCCTTCCCAGTTCTCTGGGTACTTTCCGTGAATATTTCCAATACCTGCTGCGAGCATATCTACTCCAAGATCAGCAACCATCTTACACTCTTCTGGATCAGCACACTCACCAGCACCAACTACTCCGTCTTCTTCTCCACCGATTGAACCTACTTCAGCCTCGATAGAAAGTCCGAGTGCATGAGCAACGTTTACTAACTCTGTTGTCTTAGCAACGTTCTCTTCGATTGGATAATGAGATCCATCAAACATGATTGATGTGAATCCAGCCTTGATACACTTGTAGCATCCTTCGTATGAACCATGATCTAAGTGAAGTGCTACTGGAACTGTGATTCCGAGCTCCTCGTCCATAGCCTTAACCATAGCAGCTACTGTCTTAAATCCTGTCATGTACTTTCCAGCACCCTCAGATACACCAAGGATTACAGGGCTGTTTAACTCCTGTGCTGTTAAAAGGATAGACTTTGTCCACTCTAAGTTGTTAATGTTGAACTGTCCTACTGCGTAGTGACCTTCTTTTGCTTTCTTAAGCATTTCGCTTGCAGATACTAACATAATTTTTCCTCCTGTTAATTAACTGACGTAATTTTACGCCATGAGTCAAGTTGATTATATTACATTATTAATGAAAAATAAAGTCCTAAACTTATGCTTATTTCATTATTGTAATCTGTTTGTTTAAATTTTTGATTGT
>JAXJTU010000001.1:0-21726 GCA_036309425.1 Agathobacter sp. | reverse complement strand
TTCATGTAATCTTCTAAATCTTCGGCAGTTGCTCTTATAAATTCTAACATTTTCTCCTCCTTAATCATCATCCCACATAAGAATTAGGAAAATATATAACCCCGATAAATTCAAATTTTTCTGATTCCAAAATTGAAACTTAAAATGCATCACATTATTTCATAGAATTAAGAGCCGTCTGCATTTGCTTCTCAAACAAATCAACTTTCATCAAAGCAATTCCACTTGCCTCATCTCCAAGAACAAGCAGTTCCTCCGATGGTCCAAATCCCATTACATCCCTTGCCTTTTTGGGAATGACTATCTGGCCTTTTTCATTCATTGTTACAACGCCAAACAAATGCTTGCCTTTAGGTGGGGGCAAAATCGTTTTTCCATCTGGAAGAGCCTGCGTATAGTAAAGTGCGTCAATGGTAGTATCATAAATCTGTGCCAGCTTTGCGCAGCTTTCAATATCAGGCATAGTCTGACCTTTTTCCCATTTAGCATATGCCTGTCTGGATATCCCAAGCTGCTCAGCTATTTCCTCCTGTGAAAAACCCTTTATGGTTCGAAGCATCGCAATATTCTCACTAAACATTTTTTATCACCTTTTCTTTCCTCGAACGCCATACATCAGCAATCGAATTACCGGAATCCTGCTAAAGATTTCCCACATAATTACACTTCCTGCAAGCGATACGACCAATTCCAGCAGGTAAATAAGCTGCATAGGCCATACTCCTGCAAATGGCTTGATAGCTGTATTGAAAATAAGTAATATCATGATATGGCTCATGTATACTGCCCAGCCATATTTATTCATTTTATCCGTAAATGCATTACTAAAGTTCAGGAAATTCTGTGCGAATCCCAAAATTCCAAGAGTAGTAAAATAAGCGTGTACCACAGAAACAGGTGCTTTCATAACATGGGCATCCCCATAAAATGTACCATAGAATTTTACAGTGTAAATCACGCCAAATATAATGCCAATCGTCATAAAAACATACCAGAACTTCTTTAAATCGTTAAGTACTTTCTCATGCGAAAAAACAAAATATCCAAGTAAAAATGCCATTGGATAATAACACATTCTATAAACCGCAATAGGCAGATTCAACACCTGTGCTGATAGTATCATCACTACAACTAATAAAAGCTCCACTATCACATTAGCCTTTCCGCAAGCTTCATAGAATCGTTCATTCCTGTCAATTTTTCTAATCAATAATAGTAAGAGGCAATTGAAAAAAAGTACCTGCAAAAACCAGAGCTGGCCGATACCTGTTGCAAACATAATTATGTACTTAACAAATCCAGGTATTTTTTCAGCCTCAGGACCTGTCATGAATTGAAGCGAAACACAATATCCATCAATCCAGTGAATCGCCATAACTCCTAGTGTGCTTGGGATAAGCAGCTTATCCACCTTGCTTTTAATAAACTGTTTTACAGTCTTTTTCTCAAGCGTATATCTGGCACGTATTCCACTTACAATGAACAACAGCACCATAAACCACTGATATACTGCATACTGAAATACTGCGGAAAAAGTAACTCCCGTCGTCTCGTGCAAGCCTTCAAACATTGGTGTCGTCCCAAGATTTTTATAGTAATAAAAAACATGATATACAACTACGATTAAAATTGTTATCCACCTGATATTGTCCAGATAATTTTTTCTTTGTTTAGCTTCCATATATGCATTCTCCTTTCAGAAAAATGTTACTTATTGTATTTTTCCAACTTGTAAGAAAATTGTAACCTCTGGTTGCATATACTTCCACCAACTATATTTAACAGATATCGGCTGTTTTTGTTAACTTTTGTTACTGTCGCCCTATTCAAACATATCCTCAAAAAGCTGTAAAAGAAATTCCTTATATAGTCTGTTGTACTCCTCATGGAATTTGATTGCAGGATTTTCGCCCTTCTGATCTGACATCTGGGAAAGCTCATACAGTTCAAAAGCTGTCTCATATAGATCAGGGTTCTTGTCATAGAAGACTTCTGTTAATGTGTCCTGGAATGTAAACATTGCAGTCTCTGACAGATTATCCATAAAATCATTTTTGCTTATGGCACCTGCTGCCTCATAGTCATCAATAAAAATATGCTTCTCCGCTTCTCTTACGAAAGCTTCATACTCATCCTTAACTTCATCATATTCAATCTCAACATAATTATCTGCCCAGTACTTTTCAAATTCTTCTCTTGTCATTACATTTCTCCTGTTCTGTTTTTATTTTTATAAATTAACTTCCATGGTTGTCTTCAAGGGAACCATTCCAACCGATTCGTAGAAGGCTCTCGCCGAGCCGTTAAGTTCCCACACATTTAGTGTAATCTGTGTAAAATTTTCTGCCTTTGCATATTCATAAACATACTCGTACAGCTGTCTTCCGATATGCTGTCTTCGACACTCACTATCTACACAAATGTCATCAATATAAAGTGTTTTCCTATCTGCCATGTGGGGGTCGTTTTTAAATTCCTGTACCTGGCAAAATGCATAGCCCTGAACTATTTCGTGATCATCAATATATACAAAAATTGGATGAATTACATCCTGTATCAGATCTTTTAATTCATCTACTGAATATTTAACTGTGTCAGGAATGAATATGTCAGGTCGTTTACTTGCATGAACATTGTTGACCTGAATAAGCAATTCCTGCATTCGCTTAATGTCCTTTTCCTCTGCGGGTCTTATCATCTTCTATTAACCTCTCCTTCTGCCTTCTTGTAAGCTGTTTTATCAAGGCCTCTCGACTCATCGCGTCCTCTTTTGTCGGATACTCCTCGTAATATACCAGATGAACCGGACGCCGTAGTCTGGTATATTTTGCACCAGTTCCATTATTGTGTGCCTTAAGTCTCTTATCAAGATCATTCGTGTATCCCGTATAAAAAGTTCCATCGCTGCATTCGAGCATATATGTGTAATACACCTGACTTTCTTTTTCCTGGTCAGGAAGTCTTGCCATAAGCTCTGAGCCATGCTCTTTTAGCCACTTTCGATGTGTTTTATATTCTGGCATCACTGCTTCAACCAATGCCCAGAATCTAGCCGAGTGATTCATTTCTTTTCTGTGGCAAAGCTCATGGACTACTACATAATCCAGAACCTCTTCTGGAGCAAGGAGCAAGAGGCAGTTAAAATTCAGATTACCCTTGGCGCTGCAGCTTCCCCATCTCGTCTTTTGTTTCCGGATTGTTATTCTGTTGTAGCTTACACCTATAAGTTTTGAATAATAATCACATACTATTGTAAGCTTCTCCTGCGCTATTTGGGATAAAAGCTTTAGCTCCTTTGATGATAGTTTTTCTACCTCGGGTTTTTGTTCCTGCCTCTGTTGCATGAGCTTTTGGTTATGAATTATCCATTCTCTTTTTTCCTCCAGGAAGCGTTCTATTTCATATTTTGGCATCCTGTTTGGAACACGAACTAAAACTCTTCCGTCTGATTTTATCTGTATGCATGCTGTTTTTCTTTTACTTCTTATAAGTTCGTAATCCATTTCTTCGGCTCTCTGTTTTCAAATTTTATTTCTGCAGTTCCTTTAACATGCATATCCTCGGTTCATTTCTTTCAAAATCCCAGGTGTGATATCCTCCACCCTGACAGTTTTCCTTATGCTCACAGTCTTTGCATGTCTTGGATTTGTTCTCTTTATGCTCCCTATAGATTTTAAATTCATTCTTCCAAATATCTAAGAGATTATCCTCTCTGACGTTTCCAAAAATAAGCTCAGGACGCCTTTCAATATCAAGACAGGCGCTGATATCACCGTTGTACTGAATACTTGCAACCTGAAGTCCTGCCCTGCAGAAGAAATACCATGGTCGCGTTTTTCTTTCAAGGTCAAGCCCTAAATAGTGATTGCAGCTATATAAAAATTCTGTTTCATCATCCTGGTGGTCAGCTATATAATTTATAATATACTTGTAGTCGTCTGATGCTAACATCAAGTCTTTGTTGGTCAATGCTCTTCCTATCGGTTCCACATTTATTATTCGCCACATCCTGCAGTTGTGAGCTTTTACAACCTCATATATTTCATCAAGCTCCTTGATATTTTTCTTATGCACGACAGTCGTAATCATTACCTTTTCTATTCCGGCACTTATTAAATTATCCACTGCCTCTAATGCTTTATCATAGGAGCCGCTTGTCTGTCTGAACCACTCATGGGTTTCACGTAAACCGTCAAGACTGATTCCTATTGAATACATGCCTGCATCCTTTAGCTTTTTTGCAACCTCAGGGGTTATCAAAACTCCGTTGCTGGTCATTCCCCACGAATATCCAAGCTCTGAGATGGTCTTCATAAGTTCACATAAATGAGGTCTTAGCAATGGCTCTCCTCCTGTGACGTTTATAAAGGGCAAACTCTTTTTTTCTTTGAGCAAATCATCCTTCAGCCTGATTAAGGTCTGTATAATTTCGTAATCACTAAGCTGATTTTCCATTCTAAGCTCGCCGCAATTGCTTCCGCAATGCAGACAATGTTCGTTACAGCTTAGTGTCATTTCTATAAAAAGTGATCTTAGCTCGGGATTTTTTCTTAGTTCTTCCTTATATGCATTTAATTTATCAAAATGCTGCTGTTTTATTTCATTTGGGAGCTCCGCATATATCTTTCATTTTCAGACTCTGTTTCGTTATTTATGGTCTCGCTTTCATCATTTTCAGGTTCCGTAGAGAATACTGTATTATTTCCTTCTGTCTCGGTAACGCTTTGTACATCAGGTCTTTCCGGAGCTCCGTACACGCCGCACGCCATCATGGTTGATGCACAAAAACCTGCTGCAAGTATAGCAGTCGATACCTTTTTATTTTTCATAATAATCCTCCCAAAATATTGCTATTCAAATTCGTATTAAAATATATTATACTATTTTGTAAATCGTATGAAAAGGAGAGTAAATAATAATGAACAATTATTCTATCGGTACAGAATGTGTTCAGGCTGGCTATACTCCTGGCAATGGCGAGCCTAGACAGATTCCAATTGTACAGTCTACAACTTTCAAATATTCTACAAGTGAAGACATGGGAAAGCTTTTCGACCTTGAGGCTGAGGGATATTTCTATACAAGACTTCAGAATCCTACAAATGATTATGTAGCAGCTAAGCTTGCAGCATTAGAAGGTGGTACAGCAGCAATGCTTACTTCTTCCGGACAGGCAGCAAACTTCTTTGCACTTTTTAATATTTGTGAGGCCGGAAGCCATATCGTTGCTTCTTCTTCTATTTATGGCGGAACCTTTAACCTTATTGCTGTAACAATGGCAAAGATGGGCATTGAGGCTACTTTCGTTTCACCTGATTGCACTGATGAAGAATTAAATGCTGCTTTCAGGGAAAACACAAGAGCCGTATTCGGTGAGACAATTGCAAACCCTGCACTTACAGTTCTCGATATCGAGAAGTTTGCAAATGCTGCTCATGCACATGGTGTTCCTCTTATCGTGGACAACACTTTCCCTACACCTGTAAACTGCAGACCTATCGAATGGGGTGCTGATATCGTTACCCACTCTACTACAAAATACATGGACGGACATGGGGCTGCTGTTGGTGGAGCTATTATTGATTCTGGTAAATTCGACTGGATGGCTCATGCTGATAAATATCCTGGACTTTGCACTCCTGATGATTCTTATCATGGAGTTACATATGCTGAGAGATTTGGTAAGGAAGGCGCTTTCATCACAAAGGCTACTGTTCAGCTTATGCGAGACCTTGGAAGTATCCAGTCTCCACAGCACGCTTTCTACCTTAACCTTGGACTTGAGTCTTTACATGTCAGAATGCCAAAGCATGTTGAGAACGGACAGGCTGTTGCTGAGTTCCTTGCTTCTCACGAGAAGGTTGCTTCTGTTAGTTACCCTGGTCTTAAGACAGACAAGTACTACGAGAGAGCCCAGAAATATCTTCCAAATGGTGGATGTGGTGTTGTTTCCTTCGAGCTTAAAGGCGGAAAGGATGCTGCTTCTGTATTCATGAAGCAGCTTAAGCTTGCAGCTATCGAGA
This sequence comes from Agathobacter sp., assembly GCA_036309425.1. Lineage (GTDB taxonomy): Bacteria > Bacillota > Clostridia > Lachnospirales > Lachnospiraceae > Roseburia. The sequence goes on along the minus strand of JAXJTU010000001.1, from coordinate 15,703 downwards.
CTCATGTTGCAGATGCAAGAACATGTTGCTTGAATCCTGCAACTTCTACTCACAGACAGATGACAGAGGAGCAGCTTAAGGAAGCTGGTATACCAGCAGGACTTGTTCGTATGTCATGTGGTCTTGAAGATAAGAATGACCTTATTGCAGATCTTGCTCAGGCACTTGATGCAATTTAGACCAATGGGGACGGAGTTTTCTGGCTCTTTATATGTCCCCTTTGGTCACAAAAAAGCAGCTGTACTTTTTAATGAGTACAACTGCTTTTTAAATTAATTTCATAATTTCAACTGATTATTTTTCTTAATCATAACCAATACCATAACTGATACTATCAGATATGCAACCAAAGCAATCATCGATGATTCAATTCCAAAGTCTCCTCCTGTTACTGCAAAAGACTTTGTATTAAGTACATATGTCATCACCGAGTCGCCATCTGGTTCATTTCCTACAAATAGACCGCCACCAATTATTATTATGTTCCACATTGCATGGACAATTCCACTATTCCAAACTGACCCACTTTCAATTGCAATCAGTGAAAACATTATTCCTACCATAGTTCCTGCAAGAATAACCAGCAGGCAGCTTCCAAAAGAATAATCCATTCCGAGAATATGTACGAATCCAAATAATACAGATGGAACTAGTACTGCAACTTTATTATTCCATCTTTCTTTCAGGCATGTCATAATCAGACCTCTGAATACCATTTCCTCAACGAATCCTGCGCCTATTCCTGTATAGAAAATTCCTGTACACAGGGTTTCAAAAATCTTGCTCACATTCATGCCGGAAGAAACATACTCTCCTGTAAAAAATATTAAGTATACTCCTTTGACAACTGCTGGTAACAATACGGCAACTACTATCCACTTCAGCTTCAAATTTATCTTAGGTAATCCACAGTCTTCTAATTTTAATCTTATAATTTTTGGAATAAATAATCTGAGGACAAAATAGCATAAACAAACATAGCTTATTCCTGCAATCGCATTACAAATCCCCATCGGAAGACTTGTTAAAACAAATGGAACTGCAATCAGCTGTGCCATAAATTGTGATATCAATAAAATAAAAATTGCTGCAACAGCTCCACCAACAGCTGTTTTTGTACTTATTCTTTTTTCTATATTTTGCATTACGTTTATCTCCATTTTAAAAATTACATTGGAAGTCCATTAAAAATCACATAAATAATTAATGACAATACATCTACTGCTAATACGCCAAGGAAAACATATAGCACATATCTTAATATTGTTTTTGTTCGTTTTCCATTTTCCTTTGTAAGAATTTTCTGATCTAATACGTCACCTATTGTTTTATGTTCCTGTTCGACATTCTCAATTGGTTCAATTCCTTTTAATAAGTAGTCTGTTGTCACTTCAAAAATTTCACTCATTAAAATGATTTTTTCCAAATCAGGTGTTGTCTGCTCGCTTTCCCATTTTGAAACCGCCTGTCTTGATACACCGATCGCATCTGCTAACTGTTCCTGTGATAAACCTTTTGTCTTTCTTAAGGTTTGAATTCTATCTGCAATGTTCATATTGCTGACCTCCTTTGATTTTTGTAATGCAATTATAGCTACGATTGCGGTTGCAATGCCACCATCATTAGCTTGAATAGTGTCAACCAGCTGGTGCCTTTTATGTAATTTATTGATTTCTACCATATTTAAGATTTTTTTCATATAATAGCACAAAAAATAAGTTGGTGCATTTTTCATACACCAACTTATTGACTTGGCCATTTGGAATGGTTACTTTTTCTTCTTGAATATAATTGCTACCGCAGCTGCAGCAACAACTACAATTGCACCTATTACTACAAATACCATGTAATTAACGCCAGCCTTATCAGTGTCTCTAACCAATACCATAGAAGAAATTGGAGCTACCTTAACCTTTCCAGATACGTTATTGATTTTCTCTGTTCCAGCCTTTTCGTCGTTAATACATACTGTCCATCTTCCCTTAGGAAGCTCAACCTTAGTTTCGCTGTCGTTTGCGTTGTAAACCACAAAAATCTCTTTTGCAGTTTCGTCTTTAACCTTTGTTCCGTCGATGTCAAAGGCAACAACATTCTTGTCTAATCCATCAACAACTTTTACAGCTGCTGCTACCTCTTCTGCTGTTGAAAGGCGAAGTGCTGCATGTGCTTTACGGAATGAGATGAGTCCTTTATAGTAATTAAATACATCCATGTACTCTTCATTATCAAGATCACTCCATTTTAAACTGTTTACTTCATCTCCTGAGCTGTAACTGTTTGAGTTAAATGTTCCATCCTCGTTTGGCTTAGAACGAAGCATTTCTTCTCCTGCCTGTAAGAATGGTACACCTTCTGCTAACATGTACATTGATGCGGCAAGGTTATTCATGCGGATTAAATCCTCACGACTTGCATCTGTTCTTGACACCTGTAATCTATCAAACAATGTATTGTTGTCATGGCATGATGCGTAGTTGATTGTCTGTGATGGGCTTGGACACCATGAGTCTGCTCCTAAGAAACAATCCTGCATCTTTGACTCCATTCCATTTGCGCCTGATACGAATCCTGTCTGTGTTGAATCAAATACATTTCCCTTTAATCCATCACGGATTGAATCATTAAAAAATGCAAAGTTTGGCATTTTGTCTGCGTTAAACATTGTTGCAAGAGTAACATTATCCTTTGTTACATTTGTCTGCATATCCCATCCTTCACCGTAGAAAATGACATCCGGATGTGTCTCGTGTACTGTCTCTACAACCTCGTTGATTGTCTCTGCATCGAGAAGTCCCACAAGGTCAAAACGGAATCCATCAATATGGTATTCATCTGCCCAGTAATTTACTGATTCAACGATAAACTTCTTAACCATTAAACGCTCTGAAGCTGTGTCATTTCCACATCCAGAACCATTTGAATAGCTTCCGTCCTCATTAACTCGTGAAAAATATCCAGGTACTAATACGTTATAACTGAAGCTCTCTGCACTCTGAACATGATTGTATACAACATCCATTACGATACCAAGTCCATTTTCGTGCATTGCCTGTACCATCTGCTTTGCCTCTGCAACTCTTACTTCTCCATTGTAAGGATCTGTAGAATATGAACCTTCCGGAACATTATAGTTCTGTGGGTCATATCCCCAGTTAAATAAATTGTCTTTTGTAAATGTCTCGTTTACTGAGCCAAAATCATAAAATGGAAGTAAATGCACATGTGTTGCACCTAATTCCTTGATGTGGTCAATTCCTGTAGGGATACCTGATGGTGTCTTTGTTCCTGTCTCTGTTAAGCTTAAGAACTTTCCTACATTTTTGATTCCTGATGATTCATCTGTTGATAAATCACGCAAATGAAGCTCATAGATAATTGCTTCATTGATTCCTTTTCCTGCATGTGGAGCAGAGTCACTGTCCCACTTATCAGGATTTGTTGAGTCAAGGTCAATTACCATTGCTCTTTTTCCATTTACACCTGTTGTTCTTGCATATGGATCACAGGCTTCTCTTTTGACTCCATCGATTGTAACATTGTATGTATAGTATGTTCCGTTTAAGTCTCCCTCTTTTTCAGCAACCCATGTTCCCTTTACATCGGCTGTCATTGGGATTGTCTCGATTAAGTCTTTACTTGTTTCTGTTCCGCTTTCGTAAAGATTAACTGACATCTCCTCTGCTGTTGGAGCCCAAACCCTAAATGTTGTTTTCTCTTTAGTCCATGTTGCACCAAGGTCATCCCCATCGTAGTAGAATTCGTCCTCAAATTCCTTTGTTGAGTAAATGCTTGGCATTCTAACTGGATATGCTGTTTCTTCAAATGTAATTGTGTAGCTCTTTGAATTTACTAACTCTTCCTCTAATGTAACAGTATATAAAAAGTCACCATCATATTTCACTCCGGCAACTCCTACCGGGCCAGTCTTACCAGCTACTGAAAAAACAGATGCGGTATCGCCTTCTATTTCTCCTGTCATTGTAACCGTAATTGTGCCGTCGCCATTGTATTTTGCATTCTTAAGCTTTGTTCCAATTACTGCATCGTCACGATACTTTTTCTCAAAGCCTTCCTGACCAGACTCTACGTAGACATCAACTGTTCCTGATACCATCTCTGAGATATCGATGAACTGATCTCCGTCGAAATCTTTTGTCCAGTCTTCTGTTCTGACAATAAATCCAACTGATGATGTGCCAGGTTCAACCTCAATAGTTGCAACCATCTCACCGTCTTCCTCTGCGAATGGATAGGCTGCACCATCATGTCCTTCTGCCCAGGACCATACATCCCATCCATCATACTTTGCATCTTCTCTGTGATAATGCAGCTTCAACACAACTTCTCCAGCTGCACTGACTGGTACTACTGAAGCTAAATTCACTGCAAGGGTAAAAACAATCATAATTACCGCCATCACAAGCGAAGATAAACGCTTACTCTTTCTCATATTTCTTCCTCCCTATTGTTTCGAAACTAATCGAAAATTAACTCTATAATAATATCATACCTAGCCGCCTTTGAAAATTGACCAATTTATCCAAAAAGATTTTCTTCTTATTGTTCATTTTTAACAATAAAAAACCATTGGGGACAGTGAAAGTGCCAGAAAACACCGTCCCCAATGGTCTAATATTCATAGAACATGTATGAATGTTTTGTTGTGTGTTTTACACGATACATCATAGTATCTGCTTTCTTAAGAATTTCATCAACCTGCTGCTTCCTGTTCTCGCTGGAATTAATGTTACCCATTGCAATTCCTATCGAGCAGGATAACTGCTTATCTTTAGGAATTTCAAGCTCATAACCTAATGATTTGGAAATGTCTACTGAAAGTCCTTTAGTTTTTTCCAGCCGGTCATATATATTTTTGACAGCATTTTCTACGACTGCCTTGTCATCAGTGTAAAGAATCAGCAGGAATTCATCTCCTCCATATCTTACAGCATCAGCATTCTGGTCTGTAACACTGCCAAGCAGCTTAGAGAATTCGATGAGAACCTTATCCCCTACATCATGACCAAATGTATCATTGTAATATTTGAAATTATCAAGGTCTGCATATATAACAGAGCACTTGTCAAAATCATTGTTAAACAGCTCGACTAATCCCTGCCTGTTATAGATTCCTGTAAGCGGGTCGTTAACCGCCATATTCTTAAGACGGTTATTGGCATTTGCGATAAGCTTTTGCCCCTCCATCCTCTCAATGAAATCGACAACATTATGATAAAGCATTGAAAAAACAGATAAATCATCATTATCATAAATATAACGCTTTGATTTGTAGCTCCACTCCATATTCATCTGCACAGAAGCAAGAAATACGGAATTTAAAGTCTCATCAGTAAAAATTGGTACTGCAATAAAAGTACATATCGAATTAAATCCAAAACAATTATTTATGAATTTCTGGTATCTGGTATATCCCTTGTCCCGTCTGGATGTTCTAAATGCACTACGATTGTTGTTAAAGTAGTCAACAATATACCACAAAATCTCTTCTGTTATTTCACTGGATGAATTCTTGTAACGAAGAAATGGACGCCCATTTTCCATCCTGATAAAAATAAAATCATCCAGATTATACTGATTCATCAAAGATACAAATGCTGTATCTAAAACTTTTTCATAATCATTAATGCTTCCACTTAAAATCTTCTGCCAGATACTAAGAAACTCAAGATCTTTTTTCTGAGAATTATAATCCTCAGCCAAACCATAATATTCCGCCTTGTAAATTATCGTATCCTCAACCTCTTTTTTCAGACTGAAATCCTTAACATCATATTCAATACGTCTGCCCTCTTCATATGCTTTAACCATTTCAAGCCTATTAACAAAATTACTCTGACGGCAATACTTCTTTGCCTCATCTAACATTTGTTTAGCTCCAAAATCATCTCCACAGCTCTTTGCAACTCTTGCATAAATAATTGCATACGGACAAAAGAACATAAACTTGCTTCCAACAGCTCTGTCTATGAATTTCTTACCTTTTTTAAGTAAAGCATATGCCTCTTCAAGATTTCCATTCTGCTCATTCAAAAGAGCTGACACCGTGTAAAAAATAGCCAGATCATCATCCCACAAATGTGCGGCATCAACATCCTGATCTTCAAGTTCAATAATATGTCCCAGGAACTGCTCAGAATACTGAAGATTGGTAATTGCATTATATGTCTGTCCCAATCTGTAGGCGCAGAATGCCTGAAGCCCATATATCTTTGAAATATTACATACATTAATACTGTTTGCATTAATCAGATCTATTCCCTTAATGCATAATTGAAATAATTTATAAGCAGTCTGATACTGTTCGGCAAGCAGTGCATTTATAGCAATATTATACACAGTTTCATTTACAGAATTGATATCGTTCATACAGATAAATAACTCTAAAGCTTTATTGTAACAATCGTATGCCTTATCATATTCCTCTGCTACACAATAGTTATATCCCATGCAGTTATATGTATTTGCAAGCTCTATTCTGATATTTTTTTCAACGCAGATATCTCTTATCTTCTCATTAAAATAATTTGCAGTCGAATAGTATCCATTAGTAGATGCCAGAAGCACATTTTTCTTATATGCTTCAATCATAAAATTGTAATTGCCGATACGTTTTGCAATCTTCATACCCTTCAGAAAATGAGGCATTTTCACATTCAAATTTGCAAGATTTGCATAGCGTTCTTCCTCATTGTCAAAGGCATATACATAAATATGAGCAAGATGATTATCATATCCATATTTAATACATTGCGAAATCAATACATCCAAACCTGGAATTGTCTTATCAAGCATCCAGACATTACGCCATCCCTGAAATGAATTCATATGTTCAATGAGGCTAATTTTAAATACCGTAAAAGGATTATCATTCTCATCCATAAGACATCTACATTCATCAATATATTTCTGTGCGATGTCCTGCTGAAATCCATACATATATATGCTTGCAGCAACCATATTGTAACGGACTCTCCACATTTTATCCTTAAGTCCTTTTAAAAGAGGCTGCATTCTGCTAAGGTAAAGCATTGCCTCAGCACCTAAATCCATGTACATTGTAGTTGTTGCATATAATTCAAAGTACTTAAATTTTATCTCATCTGAGACAGTAATCCTCTCCACCTCAAACTTGTGGTACACAAAATTAAGGTGATATGCGAGCTGTCTGTAACACATAAATGTAAACAGATTACATAAATCTTTATATATATCTTCTAGTTCATTAATAGGATATATAATATACGAATTTGCTTTTTCAACCGGCTTTTGATCCTCGTCCATAACATCAATGAGAATATTGTTATTCTCCCAATCTGTAACAAGCGACTGCCAAAGCTCTTTTGTATATTCGACTTCATTCTCAGTCTCGTTAAAGGTACAGATTATAGAAATATCTTTAATGGATAATTCCATAAGCTTTTGAATTTCCCACAATGTAGAATATCCAGCAACACTTACATTCTCCAATAAAAAACATATTGGTTCAAGCTGGGCAAAATATTCAAGCATTCTTGCGATTTCTTCTATAAAAAGCTGCTGTTCAAAATTAATTTCATTAATAAGTGGCTTTTCTTTTCTCGTTGCAACACCATTTGTAAAATAGCTTTCATAGATTTCTCGATGTAATGGATATATCTGGCAATTATCAAGGACTTCATCTATTCTCAGTTCATGCTGAACGCATAACTCATTAATAGTCTGCAAAAAAGGATCAAACGGTCTTGAAACACGTGCATCACAAAAATCTCTGTGAACTATTTTAACCTTCTCATCAGACTCCTTAAATAAAAAAAGCTTATCAGCATTAATACAGAAATTATTGTAATGTCGTATTGCAATAATTCCCTCTTCTTTCTGATAAAGCATTTTAATAATATCCATCAAAATATTGTTCATCGTATAATCCTATCCCCAAAATTGATACCCTCAAATGTAAACTTAGTCCTATTATACCATCTTTTGATTTCATTTTAAATGAAAATTATAAATTTATACGAAAATTTTCAAAAAATCCACGGATATTTCACCGTGGATTTATCCTTTTCTATAATTTTTCACACTATAACTCGCTGCTTAAGCAATTTCTGCACCTGATGGCATATCCTTCTCAGGCTTAAGAAGGGCAAGATTACCTTCAGCATCCTCTGCACAAAGAAGCATTCCTTCAGAAAGAACTCCTGCAAGCTTAGCTGGCTTAAGGTTTACAAGCACCATAACCTTCTTACCAACCATCTCCTCTGGAGAGTAGTATTTTCTGATTCCTGATACAATCTGCTTAACCTGGCTTCCAATCTTTACCTGTGAGCAAAGGAGCTTCTTGGATTTCTCTACCGCTTCGCAGGCAATAATTTCTCCTACCTGGAACTGTAATTTTTCAAAATCATCAAATGTAATCTCAGGCTTTGCCTCGATATCAATTACATCCTCATCTGCCTTATCGGAATCTGATGCATTTGCTGCATCAGTGCCTGCAAGCTCAGCCTGCTCAGCCTCAAACTCAGCCTTCTGTGCTGCCTGTATTTTCTCAACCTCTGGCATTACGTCCTCTGCCTTAAGTCTTCCAAAGAGAATCTCAGGTTTGTCAGTTACTTTGTTGCCACTCTCGTATAAGCCAAACTTATCAAGCTCATCAAAATCACGAAGTGTAGTATTTAACTGAGCAACAATCTTCTCTGCTGTCTCTGGAAGGAATGGATGAAGTAAGCTTGCTCCGATTGTGATTGACTCTGTAAGATTGTAGAGAACCTCAGCAAGACGCTCTTTTAAAGCCTCATCCTTTGCAAGTACCCATGGTGCTGTCTCATCGATGTACTTGTTGCAACGACGGAAAAGTGCAAATACCTCTGTGATTGCATCTGCTACTCTAAGCTCTTCCATCTTCTTCTCAACTAAAGCCTTTGTTCCTGAAACTACAGCCTTTAAGTCGACATCGATTTCCTCAGAAGTCTTTTCTGGTTTTCCATCTATTACGATTGCTGAATCAGGGCCTGCTGTAACGCCTGTGCTCTTTACAATTCCGTCAAAATACTTGTTGCTCATTGAAACAGTTCTGTTTACAAGATTTCCAAGGATATTGGCAAGGTCTGAGTTAAATCTTTCGATTACTAAATCCCATGTAATAATTCCATCATTTTCAAATGGCATCTCATGGAGTACAAAGTAACGTGTTGCATCTACTCCGAAAAGTTTTACCATATCGTCTGCATAAATTACATTTCCCTTTGACTTACTCATCTTGTCGCCACCCTGGAGTAACCATGGATGTCCAAATACCTGCTTAGGTAATGGAAGGTCAAGTGCCATAAGGAAAATTGGCCAGTAAATTGTGTGGAAACGAACAATGTCTTTTCCAATAAGATGAAGGTCTGCCGGCCAGTTCTTATCGAAGAATTCTGATGATCCGTCCGGGTCATATCCGATTCCTGTGATATAGTTTGTAAGCGCATCAAGCCATACATATACTACATGCTTTGGATCAAAATCTACCTGGATTCCCCATGTGAATGATGTTCTTGATACACAAAGATCCTGAAGTCCCGGGAGAAGGAAGTTGTTCATCATCTCATTCTTACGTGATACAGGCTGAATGAACTCCGGATGAGTGTTAATATGCTCGATAAGTCTGTCTGCATATTTGCTCATTTTGAAGAAGTATGCTTCCTCTTTTGCTGGTTTTACTTCTCTTCCACAGTCAGGACATTTTCCGTCTACAAGCTGTGATTCTGTCCAGAATGACTCACATGGTGTACAGTAAAGTCCTTCATATGAGCTCTTGTAGATATCTCCCTGGTCATATAATTTCTTAAAAATCTTCTTAACGCACTTCTCATGGTCTTCATCTGTTGTACGGATGAATTTGTCATGTGAAGAGTTAACCATATTCCAGATATCCTTTACCTGGTCTGAAATTCCGTCTACGAATTCCTTAGGTGTGATTCCTGCTGCCTGTGCTTTCTCCTCAATTTTCTGACCATGCTCGTCTGTTCCTGTCTGGAAAAATACCTCGTAGCCTTCTGCTCTTTTGTATCTTGCAATTGCATCGGCAAGGATAATCTCATATGTGTTACCAATATGAGGCTTACCTGATGTATATGCAATAGCTGTTGTCATATAGAATTTACCTTTGTTTGCCATTTTGCTTTCCTCCTATAAAAAAAATCCCGCCTTCACACTACATGAAGACGAGACATAATCCCGTGTTACCACTTCCATTCACGCACGCCTTACGACCTGCGCCTCGCTAGATGTCAATTTTTCAATTTGTAAAAATAACATCCTCCACTATAACGGGTGTTCCCGTCAGAGCTTATCCTTTCGGTTCAGTCCTGCCACTCCAAAGCCATGTTCCACCAACTTCCAATCTCTTCCTCTCAGCCAAGGGAAGATTCTCTGTAAAAATTCCACTGATGTACTCTCTTTTTCATAGTGTTTAAATATTTGATTATCGTGCTATTATTATTGCACACTAAATAAAATATCATCCGTCATATTAATTGTCAACATCATTTCCAGCACCAATCACTTCAAATTGTTTTTTTACTGGAACCTGTATTTCCGTCAGCCATTCACTTTCATCTTCTTTGTTCCATGCCCCGTCAATATAATTCTCTCTTATCTCCCCAACTACTTCATAGTCATTTTCTTCTATGAAATTGACCACCTTTTGATACGATTCTGCCAAAGTGTTGTAGCTTCCTTTGTGAAAAATACATGCGGCCTGTACCTCGGGCATTACCTTGTATTTTAACTCTCCAACTTCTTTTTGAGGTGCTTCAACCGCTTCGCAAAGTTCAACTAAAATATCCTCGTCCTTGTCTGCCGGTTCTAAATAATTTGTAAAGCAATATTCCGGAAGAGCGCATACACATCCGGCCTTTTCCATGAGTGCTCCCATTGCAGGCATTTTTTCAAACAGACAGTCATAGGAATCCAGTCTGGTTGTGACATATGCAACACTACATTCCGGAATGGTCTTTATAAGCACCAGTGCTGATAAACAGCCATTTTTTACAGCCAGATATCTGTCTAAAACAGCAACCTGCTTTGTCAGTTCTGCAATCTTTGCCAGAAGCTCTGATTTTTTCTTTTTAAGCAAGGCCTCTTCATCAGCTCCAGAGTTTACGCTGGCAATTTCCTCCAGCGTAAATCCTGCCTGCTTTAATGCCGAAATCTGATGAAGAACAGCCATCTGATTCAAAGTATAATAGCGATATCCTGTTTCTGGGTGAATTAAGGCTGGCATTAACAAGCCTTGCTCCTCGTAGAAGCGAAGGGTTTTTACTGTCACCCGGTTCATGGCAGCAAACATTCCAATCTTATATAATGTGCCACCGTCTTTTTCTTTGCATAGCTTATGTTCCTGATTCATCTTCATAGCACTACTCCCATCTGAATGTTTTAATTGCTACTACTGTACAAATAACTACAATTACACTTAATGTTACTACTGGTATCAGTATATCGTCATAGTTGCCTATGGAAACCTTTTTCAGCAAGTCGATTCCGATTCCAAGTGGCATCCACTTAATTACTGCCTGCACTGCTTCCGGAAATACTTCTGCCGGGATTGTTGCCCCTGAAAATAGAAGCATTGGAAAATAAAGGAGGCTGGTTGCTATATTCATGGATTTTGTAGTTCTGCAAAGACTTGCTACCATAAGTCCTACTGAAAACATTGATAACATTGTCAAAAGCCACATTGCAATATAGGCCAGTACATTTCCGCTCATTCTATATCCAAAAATTACTGCTACAATTGTCAGAAGAATCGTTGAAGCCGTCGCGATTCCACCGCTTGACATTGTATCACATGCCAAAATTCTTGCTGGCGAGCAAGGGCTGCAATACATCCGGCGAAGTATTCCCTGATTTCGTAATTCTACAACAGTAATTGGTATGCTCATAAAAGCACTACAGCAGATTCCTACAGTTGAAAGAGACACGTATGCCCCCTGAAGATAGGTAAGTCCTGTATCACCTGCGGCTTTACTTCCACTTATCATAGTTATAAGTGCAAATACTATAAGTGGCATCAGCAAACAAAATAGTATTACATCCGGTGAACGAAAAAATATCTTTTGTTCAATTTTATACATTTTCAAAAAACGTCTCATAATAAGTCCTCCTCTCCCATATAAAACAAATATGCTTCTTCGAGATTACTTTTTCCCGAAGCCGCTACTACCTCTGAAACGGTTCCCTCAGTCACCTTTTTTCCTGATTTTATGATACATACGCGGTCACAGAGAGCTTCTGCTTCTTCCATGTAATGGGTTGTAAGAAAAATCATAAGGCCCTGTTCTTTTAACTGCTTCAAGGTGCGCCAGACTTCCCTTCTGGCAGCCACATCTAAGCCGGTTGTGAGCTCATCTAAGAAAACAATCTCGGGATTTCCAATCAGGGCTAATATCACAGATAGTTTTTGCTTTTCTCCTCCGGAAAGCTTGCTGACATAACTCTTTTTCAGATTACTTAATCCGAAATCAGTAAGAAGCTTTTCATAATCGGCTGGATATTTGTACAAAGATGAGTACTCGATGCATGCTTCTTCCACGGTAATCAGGTTCTGATACTCTGTGTGCTGAAGCTGTACTCCAACTTTTTCAAATACCTGTTTTCTGTTTTTTGTGGCATTCATTCCCAAAATCCGGGCACTTCCCTGATCTGGTGTTTTAAGTCCTAAGATTAAATCAATTGTTGTACTTTTTCCTGCACCGTTATGACCTAGCAGAGCAAATACTTCCCCTTTTGTCACTTCAAGGGACAGGTTGTCTACAACCCTTCGCCCTGAAAATGATTTCGTGAGGTTTTTGACTTGAATACATTTTTCTTTCATAAAAAAATCCTCCTTGTATTGTTTACAAGAAGGATTGTAAGCTCTCCCGTATGGGGGAGAGTCAAGTAATATTTGTAGCTTTTTAATTATATCTTCCATCGCATCAAGCCATGCCTGTTACAATAGGCGTAAATAAACCCATGTCCTTTCCGGCGAAATCTTGCTTCCGCATTCTGCTCTGGATATAGTTTTTTCATTTCGACTGTGTCTGATGTCACATAAGAAATGAAAGAAAAATAATGTTCTTTTGTCATCGGATGTTCAAAAGATATATAGTATTCGCCATCCATACTCTCGAGCTTCATTTCATGCTCTGCATCTTCTGATTCCTCTTCGATTTCAAGAACCGGAAGTGTTATCCCACAGCAACTGTAGGAACCCTGACCGATTGAGCAGATTACATTTCCACATACCGGACAGACATAGAAGACTATTTTTCGCATATTGCCAGAAATGTTTTCATTTGATTTTAACTCTCCTGTCAAAAGCTCTGCTATTGATACTCCCAGGCTTTTTGACAGTTCCTCTAGAATTCCGATATCGGGCAGGCCTTTGTTGGTTTCCCATTTTGATATTGTTTTTTCACTGACACTTAGTTTTTCTGCCAGTTCTTTTTGAGTAAGCTGTTTTTTCTCACGAAGCTCTTTGATTACTTTTCCTGTTACATAATTCATATGCTTTACCTCTCTTTCATGACCTTATTGTAGGACTCGCTTACTCCTTTCTCAACCTACGCAAAGTAGAGATGAAAAAACATAATTAAATATTAACTAGATACAATTAGCAGATTAGTTCCATTAGCGTTTACCCATGTCTTTAACTATTTTTCAGTAACTGACACAAGTTTATGTTTCAAGAACGCTCCAACTAAAGATCAAATATACTCATCTGCGAATATTTTTCTGGGAATTCATTCAAGTATGCAAAACATTCATCCGGTGTGTAGAGTATGCCATGCTCTTTGCAGGTATTTAAAAATATTGACATTAACTCCTTCGATTTAGGACTCGGTAGCTCATAAGAATTACCATATCGCTCTATATATCTTTGCTTCATTCCAGGGAAGTGTTTATCCAAAGAGACATAAAAATACTCTCTGTTACCATCTCTCAAGGTTAGTCCCATACCAAAACAGATAATACCCTTTACTCCCGCACGGACACATTCGTCAAGAATTGCTTTTATATTTTCCTCTGTATCATTAATAAATGGAAGGATAGGTGACAACCATACCACAGTTGGAATCCCTCTCTTTTTCATTTCTAATAGAACCTCAATCCGACGTCTGGTGTTACATACATTAGGCTCTACGATTCGACACAGATTATCATCAAAGGTTGTTAGTGTTACCTGTACTACGCACTTGGTCTTTTGATTTATTTCATCTAGCAAATCAATATCCTGCAAAATTCGATCTGATTTCGTCTGAATTGCCACACCAAATTCATACTGCGAAATTATCTCAAGACATTTCCGTGTCAGTCTAAGCTTCTCTTCACAATGCATGTATGGATCAGACATTGAACCAGTTCCAATCATACTCTTCTTTCTTTTGGATTTTAGAGCTGCCTCTAGAAGTTTTGGAGCATTCTGTTTTACTTCAATATCCTCAAATGGATGCGTAAACTGGTAACACCTGCTTCTACTGTCACAATAAATGCAGCCATGAGAACACCCACGATAAATATTCATGCCATAATGATCACCGCTTCTGGTGAGTATTCCTTTAGCTTCAACAAAATGCATATATACATCCCCACTCATTATCTTGTCCTATTATTCATAATACCCTTTTTTCCCAAATTAAGTGGTTCTACGCAAATTATATTCATTAAATGTTTACCTCCAAAATAAGTGGAGTATGGTCCTGTCTTGGTCCTGAATCTAACATTTCAGACTTCTTAACCTGCTCCTTAATCCTGTCACTGACAAGGAAATAGTCTATTCTCCAGCCGGAATTATTAATTTTACTTGTCTTAATTCTCTGTGCCCACCAGGAATATACCTTCTCAACATTACCATGAAGATATCTAAATGTATCTACAAAGCCTTTGCTCAAAAGATTTGTAAAACCAGCTCTCTCCTCGTCTGTAAAACCTGCAGACATATGATTTGATGCAGGATTAGCAAGGTCAATTTCCTCATGGGCCACATTAAAATCACCACATGCAATTACCGGCTTCTTCTCATCTAACTGCGCCAGATAATCTGCATATAAAGCATCCCAGGTCTGTCTGTCATCTAATCTTTTTAATTCATCTCCTGCATTAGGAGTATACACATTTACAAAATAAAAATCATCAAATTCCAATGTAAGCAAACGTCCCTCTGCATCCATTGTATCTGGCGCACCAATTTTAGGAGCAGTCATCTTGGCTTCCATATTATCGCGGTACAACACCATAGTTCCTGCATATCCTTTTCTGGCTGGCGGTTCTGAACTTACATATTCAACCTTATACCCAGCAAAATATTCATCTAAAACTTCTTTGTGTTTTGCGGTCAACCCACTTGCTGAAAGTTTAGTCTCCTGAATGGCAATAACATCTGCATTTTCTTCTTTGATTGTAGCCAGAACATCTCTGGATAAGCATGCTCTTGCAGATGTAGAAGTAAGTGCTGCATTCAAAGAATCTATATTCCATGATATGAATTTCAACATATATTAAATCTCCTTTTTTCTCCTGTTATTCTGTATAATTTTACTAGGCGTTTGCGAAACGCCGTAAGCCGCATAAATACGGCATTTTTTGTTGCAAAAATAAAATATCTCCTCTAGGTTTATGGTAAAATAGAATTGTCGAAAAACTATCAACCAATCCACCTAAAGGAGATATATTCATATGA